>CAMCHR010000019.1 GCA_945874755.1 Chitinophaga pinensis | reverse complement strand
AAGTACAACGAAGAGTTAGGTCGTTACAAGCGTGAGAAATTCAATATCTCTATCGGAGATGAATTACCAGCGGGTGTATTGAAATTAGCGAAGGTGTACTTAGCAGTTAAGCGTAAGTTAAAAGTGGGTGATAAGATGGCAGGACGTCACGGTAACAAAGGTATTGTTGCTAAAATTGTTCGTGCAGAAGATATGCCATTCATGGAAGATGGAACGCCAGTAGATATCGTATTGAATCCATTGGGTGTACCTTCTCGTATGAACTTAGGTCAGATCTATGAAACAATTTTAGGATGGACTGGTAAGAAATTAGGCGTGAAGTTTGCAACTCCAATTTTTGATGGTGCAAGCACACAACAAATCGAAGACCTATGTGACGAAGCTGGTATCCCTAACAATGGTCACACTTATTTATATGATGGCGAAACAGGAGAGAAATTCGATCAGAAAACTTCTGTGGGTGTGATCTATATGATTAAGTTACACCACATGGTAGATGATAAGATGCACGCACGTTCTATCGGACCATACAGTTTGATTACACAACAACCATTGGGTGGTAAAGCTCAGTTTGGTGGTCAACGTTTTGGTGAGATGGAGGTATGGGCATTAGAGGCATATGGTGCAGCTAATATCTTACAAGAGTTATTGACACTTAAATCAGATGATATCATCGGTAGAGCTAAGACATATGAAGCCATTGTAAAAGGCGAGAATATTCCTAAAGCTGGTATTCCTGAATCATTCAATGTATTAGTACATGAATTGAGAGGTTTAGGTCTTGATTTAAAATTTGATTAATCATCGAATAACACACCAAATTCTTAAATAGGTTCCGGTGTAAAAGCAGGAACTAAAATGAATAAATAATATGGCATTCAAAAAAGAGAATAGACAACGTCCAGCATTTTCGCAAATCACGATTAGTTTGGCATCCCCAGACAATATCTTAGAGAGAAGTTTTGGAGAAGTGTTGAAACCAGAAACAATCAACTACCGTACTTATAAGCCGGAGCGTGATGGACTTTTCTGTGAGCGTATTTTTGGTCCAGTAAAGGATTACGAATGTGCTTGTGGAAAGTATAAGAGAATTCGTTACAAAGGCATCGTTTGTGATCGTTGTGGCGTTGAAGTAACAGAAAAGAAAGTACGTCGTGAGCGTATGGGCCACATCAAATTGGTGGTGCCTGTAGTGCATATCTGGTACTTTAAATCTTTACCAAACAAAATCGGTTACTTGTTAGGAATGAGTTCTAAGAAATTAGAAACCATCATTTACTACGAGCGTTATGTTGTAATACAGCCAGGTATCAAAGACAATTTGAAAGTAGCTGATTTATTAACTGAGGAAGAGTATTTAGATTTATTAGATACTTTACCAAAAGAAAATCAGTACTTACCTGATGATGATCCTCAAAAGTTCATCGCTAAGATGGGTGCGGATGCAGTGCACGATTTATTAGGATTATTAGATCTTGATACATTAAGTTTCACATTACGTGATGCTGCTGCAAATGAAACATCTCAACAAAGAAAAGCAGATGCTTTAAAGCGTTTGAGTGTTGTAGAATCTTTCCGTGAAGCGAAGACGCATATTACCAACCAACCAGAGTGGATGGTGATGAAATATATTCCAGTTATTCCTCCAGAATTACGTCCATTGGTGCCATTAGATGGTGGTCGTTTTGCGTCTTCTGATTTGAATGATTTATACCGTCGTGTAATCATCCGCAACAACCGTTTAAAGCGTTTGTTAGAGATTAAAGCACCAGAAGTAATCTTGCGTAACGAAAAGCGTATGTTACAAGAGGCAATCGATTCTTTATTCGATAACTCTCGTAAGTCTAACGCTGTTAAAGCAGAAGGTGGACGTGCTTTGAAATCTTTATCGGATGTATTAAAAGGCAAGCAAGGTCGTTTCCGTCAAAACTTATTAGGTAAGCGTGTGGATTATTCTGGACGTTCTGTAATCGTTGTAGGACCTGAATTAAAAATGCACGAGTGCGGATTACCAAAGGATATGGCTGCAGAATTATTTAAGCCATTTATTATTCGTAAATTAATTGAAAGAGGTATCGTTAAAACAGTGAAGTCAGCTAAGAAATTAGTAGACAAAAAAGAGGCTGTGATTTGGGATATCTTAGAAAACATATTGAAAGGACATCCAGTGATGTTAAACCGTGCCCCAACATTGCACCGTTTATCTATACAAGCTTTCCAACCTAAAATGGTGGAAGGTAAAGCGATTCAACTTCACCCATTAGTTACCGCGTCATTCAATGCCGATTTTGATGGTGACCAAATGGCCGTGCACGTTCCATTAAGCCATGCGGCGATTTTGGAAGCACAGTTGTTGATGTTGTCTTCTCACAATATCTTGAACCCTCAAAATGGTACGCCAATCACCCTTCCTTCTCAGGACATGGTCTTAGGTTTATACTATATTACTAAGGGTAAAAAATCAATGGGTGACTTAGTCGTAAGAGGTGAGGGCAAGGCTTTCTACAGCTTAGACGAGGTGATCATTGCATACAATGAAAACGTGATTGACCTACACGCAAACATTAGAGTAAAAACCAATGTACGTGAAGGTGGCGTTTTAGTAAACAAATTGATTGAAACTACTGTAGGTCGTGTGTTATTCAACCAACATACGCCAAAGCCAGTTGGATTCGTGAATCAATTATTGACTAAGAAAAGTTTAAGAGATATCATTGGTGATATCATTAAAATCACTGACGTTCCTACCACAGCAAAATTCTTGGATGATATTAAAACATTAGGTTTCAGAATGGCATTCCGTGGAGGTTTATCATTCAATGTGAACGACTTAGTTGTTCCTGAAACTAGACATTCATTACTTGAAGCTGCGAAAGTTGAAGTAGAAGAAGTTTGGGAAAACTATAATATGGGTCTTATTACGAACAACGAGCGTTACAACCAGGTAATTGATATCTGGGGACGTGTCGATACACGTATCACTGATACTTTAATCCGTGAAATGGCTACCGATAAGCAAGGTTTCAACTCTGTTTACATGATGTTGGATTCTGGAGCAAGAGGTAGTAAAACACAGGTGAAGCAGTTGGTAGGTATTCGTGGATTGATGGCGAAGCCTCGTAAAAGTGGTAGCACAGGATCTGAGGTTATTGAAAATCCAATCTTATCTAACTTTAAAGGTGGATTGAACGTACTAGATTACTTTATTTCTACGCACGGTGCGCGTAAGGGTCTTGCGGATACTGCCTTAAAGACAGCGGATGCAGGTTACTTAACACGTCGTTTAGTGGATGTATCTCAAGATGTAGTCATTTCTGAAGAAGATTGCGGCACATTAAGAGGTATTGCTACAAGTGCATTGAAGGACAACGAAGATGTAATTGAACAATTAGCAGATAGAATTGAAGGACGTACTTCTTCTCAAGATGTGTACAATCCAATCACCAACGAATTAATCGTTGCAGCTGGCGAAGAGATTTCAATTGATGCAGCTCGTTTAATCGAAGATGCAGGTATTGAGACAGTGGAGATTCGCTCTGTATTAACTTGTGAATGCAAGCGTGGTGTTTGTGTGAAATGTTACGGAAGAAACTTAGCTACAGGATATATCACTCAAATGGGTGATGCAGTAGGTATTATCGCTGCACAATCTATTGGTGAGCCAGGTACGCAGTTGACATTACGTACTTTCCACGTGGGTGGTGTTGCTGGATCTTCTTCTGTTGAATCTAGCTTGAACGCTAAGTTTGATGGTACGATTCAGTTTGACGGTCTACGTACTGTGGATACCATCAACAACGATGGCAACAAAGTAAAAGTTGTTATCGGACGTACAGGTGAAGTAAGAATTATGGATGTGAAGAATGATCGTTTAATGATTACAAATAACGTTCCTTACGGTGCTATCCTTGCAGTAAAAGATGGTGCGACAGTGAAGAAGGGAGATGTGATTTGTACATGGGATCCATTCAACAACGTCATTGTTGCTGAGCAAAATGGTAAGATCGAATTTGAAAATATATTAGAAGGATTTACGTATCGTGATGAAGCGGATGAGCAAACTGGTCACCGTGAAAAAGTGGTGATTGAATCTAAGGATAAAACAAAGATTCCAACGATCATCTTAGCAGGTACTAAAGACAATAAGATGTACAACTTGCCAGTAGGTTCACACATTGTTATCGAAGCAGGTGTGGAAGTGAAAGCAGGACATATCTTGGTAAAAATTCCAAGAGTCTTAGGTAAGTTAAGAGATATCACTGGAGGTCTTCCACGTGTAACTGAATTATTTGAAGCAAGAAATCCGGGTAACCCTGCGATTGTTTGTGAGATTGATGGTATCGTTGCATTTGGTAATATCAAGCGTGGTAATAGAGAGATTGTTGTGGAGTCTAAAGATGGAATGGTGAAGAAGTATTTAGTGCCATTAACACGTCAGATCTTGGTTCAAGATAGTGACTTTGTTAAAGCAGGTTCTCCTTTATCAGATGGTCAAATTGCACCAGCAGATATCTTAGCAATCAGAGGTCCTTATGCTGTTCAAGAATACGTTGTAAATGAAATCCAAGAGGTATATCGTTTACAGGGTGTGAAGATCAATGATAAGCACATCGAAGTGATTGTTCGTCAAATGATGAAGAAAGTAGAGATCGTGGATGCAGGGGACACTAAATTCTTAGAAGAAGATTTAGAAGACCGCTTTGACTTTATCCAAGAGAATGATCGTATTTATGATAAGAAAGTAGTTACCGATGGTGGCGAAAGTGCTAAATTCAAGCCTGGTCAAATTGTAACTGTCCGTGAATTAAGAGAAGAGAATTCTATCTTAAAGCGTGCAGATAAGAAAGTAGTAGAAGTGCGCGATGCGAAACCTGCTACAGCTCGTCCAGTCTTATTAGGTATCACTAAAGCATCTTTGGGTGTACAAAGCTGGATCTCAGCTGCGTCATTCCAAGAGACTACAAAAGTGTTAAGTCAGGCTGCTATTCAAGGCAAGGTGGACTTAATGCTTGGATTGAAGGAGAATGTAATTACAGGTCACTTAATTCCTGCAGGTACTGGTCAAAAGGAGTTCGAAAAATTGATCGTAGGAAGCAAGGAAGAATATGAAGTGTTGGCTACAACTCGTGAGGCGATGAGCTTTGATGAGGAAGAATAAGCACTTTAATTGATTTTGTTAAAAAGCAGGAAATAGTTCTATTTCCTGCTTTTTTTATGCTTTAAATACAAGTTTTTATATATTTTACTTATTTTTATAGGGTAGGGCGACCTGCCTACATTCAAATAAATTATAATTCAAAATGAAGTCGATTAATTGGGTGGTGAATGGTGTATTAGCTTTGGCAATAATTACTTTGTATGTATTGCATTTTAGTGGTGATGCTGCTACAAGCAAGCAAACTTCTATGCAAGCAGCAGGTGGTACCAAAGTTGCTTATTTTGAAATAGACTCTATTCAAAATAACTATATCTTTTTTAAAGATGTGAAAGATGCTTTGCAATTAAAAGATATGGAAAATGCAAAGCAATTGACTGCGCTTAAAAATGCGTTTTCGGTTAAGTACCAAGATCTTCAAAAAAATGGTCAGTATTTATCTCAAGGAGAAGTTGTTGCAAGACAGCAGGAGTTACAACAATTAGAAAAAAATTATACCAATACAGAGCAACAATTGTCTCAAGTATTACAAGAGGAGAGTTATAGAAAATTACAGGAAGTAAAAAAGAAAATTGAAGCTTTTATTTTAAAGTACAATAAGGATAAGCAATTTGCATACGTGTTTTCTAGCAATGCAGACTTAATGTATTACAAAGACACCACATTTGATATCACTTCTGATATTGTAAAAGGGCTTAACGCGGAATACAAAAAATAATGTCAGATACAAAAACCGAATTTAAACCAAGTTTATCCGCATTTGATGCCACGATGATTGTTGCTGGAAGCATGATTGGTTCTGGAATATTTATTGTGAGTGCAGATATTACCAGGAACGTAGGGTCTGCTGGATGGTTAGTGGCGGTATGGTTGCTAACAGGATTCATGACTTTGACAGCTGCATTAAGTTATGGCGAATTGAGTGCGATGTTTCCAAAAGCGGGTGGACAGTATGTATACTTAAAAGAATCTTACAATCCTTTGCTTGGATTTCTATATGGCTGGAGTTTCTTCTCTGTGATTCAAACAGGAACGATTGCTGCAGTGGGTGTTGCATTTAGTAAATTTGCAGGCTACTTTTTTCCTTCATTAGAAATGACAGATGCAAATATTTTAATGCAAATAGGCTTCTTAAAAATATATCCTGCACAAATTTTATCTATTGCGACGATTATCCTGCTGACCTATATCAATACCAAGGGTGTGCAAGGTGGGAAGATGATCCAATCTACTTTTACCATTACTAAATTAGCTTCCTTATTTGGCTTGATTGTATTTGGTTTTTTATTAGCATCAAAAGCAAGTATTTGGGATGCCAATTGGGCCAATGCATGGGAGATGAAAACAATTGCTTCAGATAATAGTACTACACCAATTTTTGGCGTGGCCATCTTAGGTGCCATAGCAGCTTCTATGGTAGGTTCTATATTTAGTAGTGATGCTTGGAACAATGTCACATTTATTGCAGGGGAAATTAAAAATCCAAAACGTAATATTGGGTTGAGTCTTTTTTTAGGCACACTCATTGTAACACTCATTTATATTTTGGCAAACCTAATGTACTTAAGTGTCCTTCCTTTAAATGAGATTGCCAATGCACCGGCAGATCGTGTGGCGGTAGCTGCATCCAATGTTATTTTTGGCAATATTGGTACCTATGTTATTGCAGTTATGATTATGATTTCTACATTTGGTTGTAACAATGGGTTAATTCTTGCAGGTGCAAGGGTGTATTATACGATGGCACAGGATGGGTTGTTCTTTAAAAAGGCAGGCAGTTTAAATAAGCATGCAGTTCCTGCTTGGGCACTATGGGCACAATGTGTTGTTGCGGGCTTACTTTGTTTAAGTGGCAGGTATGGAGACTTATTGGATATGGTGTCCTTTATTGTAGTAATATTTTATATACTTACCATCATTGGTATTTTTATCCTTCGTAAAAAAAGACCAGAACTAGAAAGACCCTATAAAGCATTTGGTTATCCAGTATTACCTGCTATTTATATTTTAATGGGTACTTGCTTTTGTGTTTTGTTAATTATTTATAAACCAAATTTCACGTGGCCTGGTTTAATCATTACTTTATTAGGTGTACCATTGTATTATTTGGCATTGCGTAATCAAAAAAACGCATCATAAATGATGAACATGAATAGCTTCAATCAATTATTTGAGGGCTTTACTACCACTAAAATTGGGGTAGTAGGGGATATTATGTTGGATACTTATTGGTGGGGCAGCGTTGACCGAATTTCACCAGAAGCACCTGTGCCGATTGTGTCCCTTCAGCGTAAGGAAACAAGGGTAGGCGGCGCAGCCAATGTAGCACTTAATTTAAGGGCATTAGGAGCACCAACAACTTTATTTGCTGTTGTGGGTATGGATGCTGAAGCAAAGGAATTAAATGCACTTTTAAAAGCCGAGGGCATCAACACACAATACATTCACTCAAGTGCATCTAGGGTGACGACGAATAAAGTGAGAATCATGGGACGTAATCAACAAATGATGCGCTTAGACCATGAAAATACCCACGACATCAACGAGGCAGAATCAAAAGCTTTATTAGATAATTTTTATGCATATGTTGAAAAAGAACAACCCGCATTAATCATATTAGAGGATTACAATAAAGGGGTTTTAACTAAAGAAATCATAGAAGCGATTATTGCATATTGTAATCTAAAAGGGATTCCAACAGCGGTGGATCCAAAGCAAAAGAATTTCTTAGCCTATCAAAATTGCACCTTATTTAAACCTAATTTAAAAGAGGTAAAAGAGGGCTTGAAAATGGAGATCCCAACAGTGGATCTTGCACATATGCAACAAGTGCATCAGGCTTTGCAAGCTGCATTGCATCATGCGATTTCGTTTATCACCTTGTCTGAACATGGCGTATTTTATGCACAAGAAAATAAGCAACAATTAATCCCAACACATATTCGCAACATTGCAGATGTAAGTGGTGCTGGAGATACTGTGATAGCAGTGGCATCGCTGGTGTATGCGTATTCAAAGGATATGGCATTGGCGGCAGAAATTGCTAATATTGCTGGTGGATTAGTTTGCGAATTAGTAGGTACGGCACCAATTGATAAAAATGTATTGGCAATAGAAGTAAAAAAATTATTAGTTACATCGCACTCGTAAGATAGATCATGAAAAAAACAGCCATCATCGTAGCCGGAGGAACTGGACAAAGAATGGGTGCTACATTACCTAAGCAATTTTTAGCCATTGAAGGGAAATCTATTTTATTACACACAGTAAGTCAATTTGTAGCTGCGTTTTGGGATATCAATTTTGTGATTGTATTACCTGCAGATTATATTCAAGAGGGACAGAATTTAATTGTATCAAGTGGTTTCACTCAACAAGTTCAAATTGTTGCTGGAGGTGATACACGTTTTCGATCTGTCAAAAATGGTTTGGCTCAAGTAGACCCTGATGCTATTGTATTTGTTCATGATGCAGTACGTTGTTTGTTAACGCCTGCTTTGATAGAAAGATGTTATGAACAAGCTTTAGAAAAAGGATCAGCGATACCTGCAGTTGCCTCAACAGATACCATTAGAATCATAGAAGAAACGAAACATCATGTGGTAGACAGAGCCAATGTAATGATGATACAGACGCCACAAACTTTCAATGCGGCTTTGTTAATGAAAGCTTTTGAACAACCCTATCAACCTTCTTTTACAGACGAAGCCAATGTGCTAGAAGCCAGTGGCAAGGAGGTTTTTTTGATAGATGGAGAATATGAAAATATTAAAATCACAAGGCCTTTGGACTTAGCGATTGCTGAATATATTTTAGCCAAAAGAGCATCGAAAGATTAGGATAATACTTTTCTCAATTATAATATAATTAAGAAGCACACACAATGTAAGGAAGTAGCATCAAATAAATAGGATGGGTACTTACTTTAAATTACGCTCCTGACTGATTCACTACCGAAGCAGACTTGCTAATTTTATCTAAAATTTGATGTGCGACTTCCATCGCTAAATAACCATCAATTTCACTGACCACAGTAGGTCCATCATTTTCAATGGCTTCTACAAAACTACTTAGCTCACTTAAAATGGCATTGCCTTCCTCTACCACAGGGTTAGATATCGTGATGGTCTTAGTCCCTTGGTGTGTTTCGATATCAAATGAAAACGCGTCTGCTTCCTCAGGTAATTTTAACCTGATAATCTCTGTATTTTTCTCTAGAAAGTCAATACCAATATAAGCATCCTTTTGGAAGAGTCTAATTTTACGCATTTTTTTCATACTAATCCTACTACTAGTAAGATTCGCCACACAACCGTTGTTGAATTCAATACGAACGTTGGCAATATCAGGCGTGTCGGTTAAAACGGCAACACCACTTGCAGAAATTTTTTTAACATCACTCTTTACAATACTTAAAATAATATCAATGTCATGGATCATTAAATCAAGGATCACACTCACTTCTGTTCCTCTTGGATTAAATTGAGCTAAGCGATGCACTTCGATAAATAATGGGTTTAATGTTTCATTCTTCAATGACGTAAATGCAGGATTGAATCTTTCCACATGACCCACTTGTAATTTCACGTTAGCCTCTTTGACCATTTGCATGATTTTTTTACCTTCTTCGATGGTATTGGCCATGGGTTTTTCTACAAAGACATGCTTGCCCATTTTGATGGCCATTTCACATACTGGAAAATGCAAATGGGTAGGTGTAACTACATCAATGGCATCCACAGCAGCAATCAGTTCGGCCTCGTCCATAAATCTTTTGATACCATAGGTTTTTTCTACTTCAGCAGCAGATTCATTGTTGGGGTCAAAAAAGCCAACCAATTCTACAGTTGGAATCTGTTTCCAGTTATTCAAATGAAATTTCCCTAAATGACCCACACCAAAAACACCTACTTTAAGCATACAGAATATTTATTGGACAAAGTTAAGTGGATTATGGGGTATAAATGATTGACTTACAAGAGTGTGAAAAACTTTTAACTAGTTTGATTTAAGCCCGGTCTTTAGTATCTTGAGGAGGATAAAAGAGCTATCAAATGCATCAGAATATACAAAATTTAGTGAAGGTGGCATCCAAGCCAGAACGCATGATCATTGGTTTAATGAGTGGGACCTCAATGGATGGACTTGATATTGCATTATGCTCAATCAAGGGTGCAGGGAGGGATACAAAATTTGAATTAAAAGCATTCACAACAATTGACTATACCCATGATTTTAAAGAAAAGATTTTAAGCATCTTTTCAAAAGAAATGGTTGCCTTAGAAACACTTTGTTTACTCAATGCATGGGTTGGAAAACAACACGGTAAAATGGTATTGGATGCATTGGCGTCATGGAATATTGCTCCTGAAAGGGTAGATATTATTGCAAGTCATGGACAAACCATCTACCACGCACCTAAATCTTTACATCCGAATTCAGAATATGATCCTGCTACTTTACAGATTGGAGATGGAGATCATATTGCTGTCACAACAGGTATTTTAACCTTGAGTGATTTTAGACAAAAACATGTTGCTGCAGGAGGAGAGGGTGCACCATTAGCGGTTTATGGAGATTATCTTTTATGTAGTCATCCTTCCGAAAATAGATTGTTGTTAAATATGGGTGGGATAGCCAATTTTACATACTTGGCTGCAGGATGTAGTTTAGATCAAGTATTTTCAACCGATACTGGAACAGGTAATACTTTAATGGATGCGTATACAAGAAAGTATTTTGCACCACTAGCATATGATAAAAATGGTGCAATTGCAGCAGCTGGAAAAATCAACGCAGCTTTATTATCCGAATTAAAAGCACATTCATTTTTTAATTTAATACTACCAAAAACCATTGGGCCAGAATTATTTAATTTAGATTTTTTATCCAAAGCTCAAATAGCAAGTTATACATTAGATATGTCACCACAAGACGTGATGGCTACTTTGAATCGCTTTTCTGCAGAAACCATTGCGGATTGTTTCAATTCCAGTATTCCTACTGGAACCAAATTCAATATGTATAGCAGTGGAGGAGGGATGCACAATCCTGTGCTAATGGGTCATTTAAAATCTTTATTACCTCATGCAATTTTATATTCTTCAGATGCGATAGGTATCAACCCAGACGCCAAGGAAGCTATCTTATTTGCGTTGTTAGCCAATGAAGCAGTTGCAGGAACGCCTTTATTTGCTGGAGGGCACGCAACTAAAATTCCAATTACAATGGGGAAGATAAGTTTTCCTTTATAGGTATTTTTCTTACAAGATGCATATCCATAATCAACTCAATAAACTTCTTAGAAAATAAAAAAGCCCTCCCAAATTGGGAAGGCTTTTTTGTAACGGGGGGTTACTTATTTTAATTGAAATGCCTCAATGGATTTTTTGACAGATCCATATGCAATTAAAAGTTCAGTTGCTTTTGTAGCATCAATTATTTGTAATTCGTCTACGATCATTTTTACACCACGATCAAATAATTTTTGATTCGTTAACTGCATATTGACCATTTTGTTTCCTTTGATGCGACCCAATTTTATCATGACAGCAGTTGAAATCATATTGAGTACCATCTTTTGTGCGGTACCACTTTTCATTCTTGTGCTACCTGTAATAAATTCAGGACCCACCACCACTTCAATAGGGAAGTCGGCATGGGCAGACACTGGACAATTTAAATTACAGCTAATACTACCTGTGGTAATTTGGTTTTGTCTACAAGCTTGAAGACCACCAATCACATAAGGGGTTGTTCCACTTGCAGCAATACCTATTACAACATCTTGGTTGCTAATATTAAAATCCAGTAAGTCTTTCCAAGCTTGTTCCATATCGTCTTCGGCGTTTTCTACCGCCTGAAACATGGCTTGGTGTCCTCCTGCTATGATCCCAATCACTAAATCATTTGGCACCCCAAAAGTGGGAGGGCATTCACTGGCATCTACTAAACCTAGTCTGCCACTGGTTCCTGCTCCTATATAGAATAGGCGTCCCCCATTCGATAACTTTCCCACTATTGAGTCCACCAAACTTTGAATTGTTGGAATAACTTGTTCGACCGCATAAGCCACTTTTTTGTCTTCTGCATTGATATTTTGTAAAATCTCAGTGGTATTGAAACTTTCAATATGATCATAGTTAGAATCCGATTCTGTAATACGTATAAATGACTTATCCATTCAATTCTTTTTTTATTAAAAACTAGGGTTTGCTGGTGTGTTTGGATTACTATCTCTTTCTCTAAATGGATAAGGGAAAAAGTTTCTTTTTCTTTCAGTAGTTGGTCTTCCAAAGCGACGCATATCTTCTAGTTTCAAACCAGACATATACAATTCGATACATCTGTTTTTGTAGATCTCTTCTAAAATTGCAGTAGCAGTACTTGCTGTTGAAGCGGCTAATCCTGCACCTACTTTAAATGGATCTGCTGCAGCTGTTTTTGTGATTACTTTATTCAATTCAGTTAATGCTGAACTTAAATTATTAGTTCTAGCAAAAGCTTCTGCTTTGATCAATGTCATTTCACTTGGTAAGTAAATAGGCACCGCAGTAGTGTTTGCATTATAGAACCCATTGATTCTGAATCTTGGCGAAACTGTAGCGTTGATAGATGTGTAAAATGCTATACGACCATCAGCTGCTACTGGAGCCAACGCTGCTGGTAAACCTAAAGTTGAATCTATGGCTTGATATACGTTATTAGTAGCTGTAGCTGTTGTAAAAACAGGGTTAGGACTAATCGCATCATAATTAAAAGTAGATTTTTTTGTCAAGTCAACTAAATTAGCAGCTGTAATAGCTTCATCATTTTTTCCTGAGAACAATAAAAATCTTGCTTTTAATGCATAAAGTGTATTAAGATAGTCAATACCAGATGCTGCTTCATAGGTATAATTACTACTAATTGGGTTTGCATTTACTAGTCCAATCGCTTTATCTATAGCATTAATTGATTTTGTAAAACCAACCATCCTATCAGAGAATGTTACATTTTTGCCAATCGTGTCAGGTACTTTTTCCCACAACATGGATAAGTTTCCTAATGCAAGTGCTTTTAAAATTGAAGCGTGCGCGATCAAACCGCTAGCGTATGCTTTGTCATTTAAAGCTTCTGCAGCTTTAATTACTGAGTTAGCATCGTAGATTACTTTATTTGAATTAATCCAAATATTTGCCAAAATAGTATTGGTTGCATCTACGGAAGCGCCGCCAAGACTAAATTGATATTCAGGCACATTACCAGAATTTCTTAGAATCACTTCGTTTGTGGTAAATGCATTTGCAGTAACTAGTCCATACAAAACGCTTGCTCCACCTAAAGAATAAATTCTTTGGTTTCCGTTATTGATGCCCACTAATCCTCTTGCCGAACTATAAGCTTGGTCGCTTGTAGGTGCATTTGGGTTTACAAAGTCTTTCTTGCAGCTCGCGAAGGATACCATCCCGAGCAGAAAAGCTATTTGATATTTATATAGTATCTTTTTCATTTTTCTGTATTTATTTATGGATTAAAAGTCAGCTTTGATACCAAAACTGAATGTACGTGGGATTGGAGTTGCTCCAAAGTCAATACCTCTTAATAAAGTACTTTGACCAGCTGAGTTTACTTCTGGATCATATCCTTTGTAGTTGTCCACTGAAATAAGATTTCTACCGCTAAAGTTGAGGCTTAAGTTATTGATAAATTTAAATTTACCAATATTGTAGCTCAATGATACTTCACGTAATTTAATGAAAGAGCCATCATCCACTCTCCACTCTTCAATTGCGTAAACGCCAGTGATATATCCTCTAGGTATAGAACCTCTTTGCTCTTGTTCGGCAACTGTTCCATTTCCAACTCCCTGTCTTGTTCTAAAGTCCGCATTGAAAACATCTACACCTTGAACCGCGTCTATTTGTGCTCTGAAATTCCATTTTTTATATGATAATTCATTCACTACGCTAGCAGTATAGTCTGGGTTTGGGTTACCAATTACTTTTCTTGTTACACCAGTTGCAGCTAATGGAATACCTGCAGCATTGGTTGTAATCGCACCATCTGTGCCTCTAGCAAAATAAGTACCATAGAATACACCAATTGGTTGGCCTTCAACAATAGCAACTGGAGCGCCAGCATTTGTACTAAATAAGGTTAATGCTTGCCCAATCTTAACAGCTTTATTCTCATTGCGGTTATAGATGGTTGTCATTTCCCATTTCAAATCTTTTGTTTGAACTGGAACAAGGGTTAGCATAATCTCGTATCCTTTATTTTCTAAAGAACCAAAATTATCTAATAAGCCACTATAACCATTAGTAGGTGCCAATTGTCTGTTAATCAATAAGTCGGTCACTTTTTTATTATACACATTCACCGTTAAACCAACACGGTTATTAAACATGCCTAAATCCATACCATATTCTATTTCAGCTTGACGCTCTGGCTTTACATTTTCGTTGGCCAAAGTACTGCTTGAATTTAATGCGCTACGACCTAAGAATGAATTTGAACTGTAAGAATTGAATCTAGAATAAGCTCCAATCCCTGTTAAGTTTCCACTCTCACCATAAGCTACACGTACTTTAAGTAAATCAAAGGCTTTAGAAAGGCCTAATTGATTCCAAAATTCAGTACTTGATATAATATAACTAGCACTTGCCTTTGCGTAGGTTTGATTGCGTTGGCTTGCACCAAAAACACTTGATCCATCACGACGCACTGCGCCTGTCAAGAACAATTGATTTTTGAATTTAAAATTTTGTTGTACAAATAAACCAGAAACCGAAATTTCACTACGATCATCTACACCTGGAATTGGAGTAGAAGCACCATTCACAGTTTGAATGAAAGGAGCAAGTCCTCTTCCTTGAATCATTGAATAATTATTCTTCTCGTATTGTTGAGAATAACCTACTTGAGTTGTAGAATTGATATCGTCAGTAATGTCGAAATTGTAGTTCGCACTCAAGTCATGGTTGATTTGAAAGAAATGATTAGAAGCATTGCTCGCATAGCCGTTTTGTGTTGGATCTAACGATATACCTCCACCAAAAAATCCAGGATTTGCATTGTATGCATATGGCGGGATATATGTTGTTCCATTTTGCGCATAGTTGTCAATACCCATTGTATATCCAATAGTTAAACCTTTCATTGGATTTAACTTTAATCCAAAATTGGCTAAAATTCTGTTTGTAGTTTGTCTTTGTTTAATATCTTCTATTACAGATACAGGGTTAATTCTACCTCTTTCTCCAACTGCTTTGATATTACCATCTACATCTTTTGTCCAAATGTCATGGAAATTACCAATAATAGTTACAGCATTAGTAGGAGAGAAAAAGGATTGACCATCTGGTTTTTCATTAGCACTAGAGTTTGTGTAATTCAATCCCATATTTACACTTGCCCATTTATTAATTACTTGGTCAATATTGGATCTAAAACTGAATCTTTGAAAATCAGTATTTTTGATAATACCTTGGTTGTTATAAAAAGAACCACCGAAGTAGTATTTTGTTTTATCGTTACCACCACTTACAGACAAGGTATTGTCAGTTCCTGATGCATCACGGAAAATATAATCTTGATAATCATAACGTTTTACATTTGTTGTCGTTGTTGGTAAAACACCACCTACCAATGAAATTATGTCTTGAGTTAAAGCTCCAACACCATCTGTTGGACCACCAAATTTAGTAGGTGATTGGTTCACATCTAGTTTTCTTCTCAAAGAACTACTAATATAAGTACTTGAGAAGCTAACTTTAGCGGCTCCAGATTTTCCACGCTTTGTGAAAATTTGAATCACACCAGCATTGGCTCTACTTCCATAAGTAGCTGCTGCAGCAGCACCATTTAACACCTCGATTCTTTCTATGTCAGATGGGTTGATATCTACCATTCTATTCTGACCAATACTACCTACGAAATTACCTCCATCATAGTTTGCTGATGTATTGGTAACTCTATTTGATGCGTTGTTGACAATTACACCATCCACAATGTACAAAGGCTCAGAAGAAGAAAGCACAGAGCTAATACCTCTTAAACGAACAGACATTCCACCAGCAGGGTCACCACTGTTTTGAATAATCTGTGCACCAGCAGTTTTACCCTGTAAAGCAGCAAGTATATTTCCCGAAGCACCTTTACCTAGTTCTTCTGCAGAAACACTACTTACATAACTTCCTAATTGACGTTTTGTGGTCCCTGCGGCAGTACCTGTTACCACTACTTCGTCTAATTTAGAATACTGCTCAGTTAATACAATGTTCAACCCAGTTGCCATCTTACTAGGATCTACATTTAATTCCTGAGTCTTGAATCCAATACCACTAGCTAACAATGTAACAGTGTTGTTGTTGTTTAATTTTAAAGTAAATCCACCTAAATTATCAGAAACCACACCATTACGTGTGCCTTTGATATTGATAGAGATACCTTCAATGCTACTGTTGTCTTTTTGATTCGTCACTTTACCACTAACAATAGTTTGGGCGATAGTGTCGATACAAAAACCAGACAGCAAAACCAAAATCATCATAAGCTTTGCTAAATGTAGCTTGCTTGTTTTTTTGAGTCTCATAACTGATTTTTTAATATTAATAAATGGTTAATCCCTTGTGTTTAAATGGCAACAGTCTTGGATCATTGGGATCTAATTCTGTAATTAAAATATCAATCTCGTCGAGGTTGGCTACTTTAATTTTTTGCTGAGAATTTAATTTCTCAGAAATGCCGATACAAATTGTTTTTTTGGAAGCTTTAATCATCGCCTTTTTAATTTGAACTACTTCCCAGTCGTTTTCACTGAGTCCAAATTGTGTGTCTAAAGAATTGATACCTAAAATACATAAATCTGCTTGTATGGATTCAATGGTTTGAACAGCACTAGCACCTGTCGTTAACATGGAGTCCTTTGAAACTTTATCACCTATCATCACAACTTCAATACTAGGGTGGTGTGCAAATTCAATGGCTGCGTTTAGGCTACAAGTAAAAAATGTGGCATTTAAATTTGGGTCTAGAGATTTTGCAAATTCTAAAATGGAAGTACCGCCAGAAGTCAATATATACATCCCACTTTGAACAAGCCCCGCTGTTTTTTGAGCTATGATATGCTTGTCCTCTAAATTGTACACCATCTTTCTATCAAATGCGGTATGAAATGATTTGCTTAGTGCGCCGCCATGTACTTTGATCAATTTATCTTCTTGTGCAAGTTCTTGTAAATCCCTTCTAATAGTATCATCAGACACACCCATTTTATTACTCAAATCCGCACATAAAATTTTATTATGCAGGTTTAATTGGTGTAAAATGAATTCCTGACGCTCAATCTTTAGCATTATGCGGTTATTAGACTATTAAAATAAGCAAAAAACCGCAAATACGAACAACTGTTAATAAAATAAGACCAAATGTGGATTTTTAGGCTTTACTCAAGGTATTTAAGGCATCCACAAATATATCCAATTCTTTGGTTGTAGTGTATAGGTTAGGTGTAATCCTACAACCATGTACATTGGCATAATCAATAGCTACTGTAAATACTTTATGCTCCTTCAATAATCGTTCAGCTAAAATAGCTGGTTTCATATTTTTAATACCCACATTGCTTATGGCACACGAACGATCTGGCGTAGTGGGGGTATTTAAAAAAATATTGGGGATGTCCTTAATTTTGCTGGTCCAATATTGTTGCAGGTATCTTAATCTTGCTTCTTTTTTCGCTGGGCCAATCATTTGATAATAAGCAATGGAATCCGGTATGGTTAAGTCTGTATGCACAGGATGGGTTCCGGTATGGTTGATACGTTTAATTTTATTAGGATCTTTTTCCCCATCTCCAAATAACGGCCAGATATTTTTGATATGTTCTTTTTTTGCAAAAAGAATGCCTGCACCTAATGGCACGCTCAACCATTTATGTAAGGAGGCTGCATAATAGTCGCAACCTAAATCAGCAATGCTAAACTGGATATGCGCAAATGCATGCGCGCCATCTACCATCACTTGAACACCAAATTGATGCGCCATCTCACTGATTTTTTTGATCGGTAATATATGCCCCGTGATATTGATCATATGACTCGTTAAAATCACTTTAGTTTTAGGTGTGATGGCATTTTTATAAAGGTCAACAATCTCTGCATCGTCTTTTGGATGATTGGGAACGGAAATTATTTTATTGACTACACCATGTCTCTCACTCACTAATTTAAACATATCTAACATGGCACCATAGTCTTGTTCGGCCATAATGGCTTCATCACCAGCCTGCCAATGTATACCACCAATGATGGTATCTAATGATTCAGTCGTGTTTCGAGTAATAATTAATTCATCGGGGCTACATCCTGCAATCTCGGCCAAGGCTATCACAGATTTTTGTTTGTTGTCCCATTGTACTGTTCGCATATAAAAAGAGCCTTGATAATTAATTTCTTTAATGTGCTCGATATATTTATTCAGTATGGGTTGAGGCAGAAAATTATAGTAGCCATTCTCTAGATTAATATAGTCAGGTTTTAAAATGTAATGTTGACGAATCTGCTCCCAAAATGCATTGTCCTCTGCAAGCGCTAAGGGTGATTTTTCTGCATGCTTTGCAAAAGCTTTTGCCATCCCATTAAATCCCAAAGGCATAGCGATTCCTGTTAATACAAGGTCTTTGATGAATTGTCTTTTTTGCATATGGCTCTATTAAGACATTAAATTCCGATATATTTTACTGTTCTCAAAATAAAATATGGGTTAAGATATAAAAATGGATAAAAGGTGCATAATAATGGCTGCTTTTACTTAATTTGATCATTCAAAATCATCAAAAGACCTACTATGAAAAACTTAGTAATAAAAGGGTTCATCCTTGCTGCAATTTTACCATTTTCTGCTTCGGCACAGTTAGATCCTGCAACCATTCAGAAAATCAGAACAGAAGGATTGGAAAAATCACAGGTAATGGATATCGCTTTTAACTTAACAGATAAAAGTGGTAATAGATTGGCGAATTCAGAAGGATATGCTAGGGCAGCTAATTATGCGAAAGAGGTATTAACTAAAAACGGGGCAGTGAATGCAAGCATTGAAGCTTGGGGTGAATTTGGAAAAGGTTGGGATTTAGAGAAAATGTATTTTGCAATGACCGCACCATATTATAAACCATTATTAGCTTGGCCTAAATCTTGGACTGCAGGCACCAATGGGTTAAAAAATGCAACCATCATTGTGGTAGATGCAAAAGACTCCATTGCTTTACAAGCCTATAAAGGACAATTAAAAGGCAAGATTATTATTTTAGAGCAAGACAATAAATACAAACAAAGCTTTAAAGCAGACGCTGAAAGGTATACTGACGAAGCTTTAGCTGCAATGGAAACTGCAGCAGCACCAGCAATAGCGAGGACGCCAGATACCGCGCAACAAAGACGTATGCGCGAGATGCAAGCTCAAAGATCAGGTCCACAAAGAGTCCTTAATTTATTAAAGGCAATGGCAATTGAAGAAGGTGCAGTGGCCATGTTAACAACAAGCACAAGGAACCATGACGGAACTATTTTTGCACAAGGGGGTGGGGCTTATAAAGGAACAGATCCAGCAAATTTTTTAGATTTAGCGATGTCAGTAGAAGATTACAATACTTTTTTAAGATTGGCTAAATCTGGCACTACTGTAAAAGCGGATTTGGATGTAAAAACTAAATTTCATACTAAGGATTTACAAGGATACAATGTACTTGCAGAAATTCCTGGAACAGATCCACTTTTAAAAGACGAAGTCGTGATGATTGGAGCGCATTTAGATTCATGGCAGTCAGGAACAGGTGCAACAGACAATGCATCAGGATCGGCAGTGATGATAGAAGCGATGCGTATTATCAAAGCAGCAGGTACAGATCCTAAAAGAACCATCCGCATTGGATTATGGAGTGCAGAGGAGGAAGGTTTATTGGGTTCAAGAGCCTATGTGAAAAAAACATTTATGGATGCGAACAATCAACCTAATGCAGCACATCAAAAATTCTCTACCTATTTTAATATTGACAATGGTACAGGAAAAATTCGTGGGATTTATGCACAAGGCAATACTGCCGCAGCAAGTATTTTTAAAACATGGTTAACACCCTTCAATGATTTAGGTGCAAAGACCGTGACTTTAAGCAATACAGGAAGTACTGACCATATTGCATTTGATGGAGTTGGTTTACCTGGTTTTCAGTTCATTCAAGATCCTATTGAATACAGCACTAGAACCCACCATAGCAATATGGATGTGTATGATCATTTAATGCAAGACGATTTAAAACAAATTGCTACAATTGTTGCTACTTTTGCTTTAAATGCGGCACAGCAAACAAATTTAATGCCTAGGAAATAACATTTTGATTGAATGAAACCATTATTTTTTTTAGTAGTCTGCTTTTTTTGGATTGGAGGTTTTACGCATGTAGATGCACAAAAACTTGAAATAGATTTAAGGTCAGATACCACTGATAAAAAGTATATAGTTGGTTTAGCTGTAAGGAATGATACCTATACAGGGCATGCCTTTGTGATTTTGTATCAACAAGAAAATAAAACTGCAGAGAAACAAGATTTTAAAGTCTATGGTTATTATCCTAAAACAATTGGAACTGTTCCTATCCCGATTGGCGTGGTAAAAAACGATGCTAATTGTTTAAAACATATTCCACCCAATGGAGACATGTATTTTATTGTAGATGAAGCAGCTTATTATGAAGCAAAAGCTGTTCTGGAAAGATGGACGGCAAATCCACCTGCTTTTACCTTAATAATTAATTGCATTGACATGTTGGATGAAGTTGCGATGGCAATTGGCGTCAATTTACCATCTAGGTATAATACCATCAAATCTTTAGTGCCTGAACATTATATGAAGTATTTGTATAAGAAACTCAGTTCGCCAAAAGGAATTGTGTACAATAAAAAGTATCGGTTAAGATTAGTGCCAAGCTCAGATTCACTGCAAATGATTGCAAATAAACCTTCAAAAGTTTTGGGTCAGTTTGTTTCAGATACTGCGAATCCAAAATGGATCCTGCAGACATTAAAATAATTCATTCAAACATGTCCTTTCTTTTTGAGCCAGAAAACCTATTGCCCTATGATGGTATTGCCATCTACCATGGAGCTATATTTAATGAACAAGAAGCAAATGGAATTTGTAAGGATCTATTTGAAATCATCCCTTGGAAGCAAGACGAAGTGCTGATGTTTGGTAAAAAAATAATGACCAAGCGAAAAGTCGCTTGGTATGCAGATGCTAACATTACCTATACTTATGCAGGTGTCAAAAAATCAGGATTGCAATGGACAGAAGCTTTACTTGGGATTAAACAAAAATTGGAAGCAATGACCGGGGCAAAGTATAATGCATGTTTACTTAATTTATACCATGAAGGAGAGGAGGGGATGGGATGGCATAGAGACAATGAAAAAGAAATAGTTGCTGGATCCTCTATTGCCTCTTTGAGTTTTGGAGCTGTTCGTAAATTTACCTTTAAACATGCCACCACCAATGAAAGGTTAGATATAGAACTAGCCAATGGCTCATTGCTAGATATGAAAGGGGTCATACAAGAGCATTGGTACCATTCTTTGCCAAAAACTAAGAAAATAAAACAAATGAGAATTAATTTAACATTTAGGTTGATGCATTCTTAGTCCTTCATTTAAATGGGTCAAGCTTGCTTCTTCCTTTTCATTTGCTTATTCTTCAATTAGCCCATATCTTTAGCACCTTATTTAAATATAATTTTTATGCAAAAAGTTTGGTTCATTACAGGTTGCTCAACAGGGTTTGGTCGTTACCTTGCTGTTGAGGCTTTATCAAAAGGGTATCATGTAGTTGTGGCAGCAAGAAATACTAATGACGTACAAGACATTGTGGCTAATTATCCTCAAACTTCATTAGTAGTAAAATTAGATGTGACCATAGCCGATCAAATTAAAGAAGCAGTAGCAGCTACGATTGCAAAATTTGGACAGATAGATGTTTTGGTAAACAATGCGGGTATTGGATATTTTGGTGCCATTGAAGAAAGTGAGGAAGCCCAAGTGCGACAAATGTTTGAAATCAATGTATTTGGTTTAGCGCATATGACACAAGCAGTGCTGCCATATATGAGAAAACAACGCAGTGGTCATATTTTAAATATTGCTTCTATAGGAGGGCTACGTTCATTCCCAGGGGTAGGTTTTTATAATGCGACTAAGTATGCAGTGGATGGTTTGAGTGAATCTTTAAGTAAAGAGGTTGCGCCATTAGGGATTAAAGTAACCATTGTAGCGCCTAGTGGATTTAGAACAGACTGGGCAGGCCGTTCGGCGAATGATAGTAAAATAGTGATAGAAGACTACGCTACAACTGCTGGGAAAAATAAAGGAGATATTCGTGGATTTAGTGGGAATCAACCGGGTGATCCAGTGCGTGCAGCAAAAGCAATGATTCAAGTGGTTGAAGCAGAAAACCCGCCATTGCGTTTATTATTAGGTGTGGCTGCATTAAAAGGGGCAAGAATAAAGTTGGACGAATTAAAACATGATTTTGATACTTGGGCAGAAGTGACAGAAGGAGCTGATTTTCCTACAGCATAATTAATTTAATTACAAATGGCATTTCAACTTAAAGGGCTAAGATGGTGGATTATAGGATTGATTGGCCTCGCGACCATTATCAATTATATAGATCGAAGTGCCATTAATATTATGTGGCCCTATATCTATAAAGAGTTTGGTATTGCAGATGCAGACAATAAAAATGCATTGGCACTCATCACTACTTTTTTTATGATTACCTATGCAATTGGTCAAATGGTCACAGGTAAGATGATGGATGCTATTGGCACAAGAATTGGGATGGTTATTTCTATTAGTGCTTGGAGTGTTTCTATTGCTTTACATGCTTTTGCAAGATCCATATTTTCATTTAATATATTTAGAGCCATGCTTGGTTTTAGTGAAGCAGGCAATTGGCCGGGAGCAACAAAAAGTAATGCAGAGTGGTTCCCATCCAAGGAGCGCGCAATTGCACAGGGAATTTTTGGTGCAGGTGCTTCATTAGGCTCTGTAGTGGCCGCTCCATTTATTGCCTATTTATATCTTGCTTTTGGTTGGAGGATGACTTTTGTAGGAATTGGATGCATCGGATTACTTTGGATCATTCCTTGGCTACTTATAAATAAAAATGTGCCTTCCAAGCACCCATGGTTATCTGATAAAGAGCTTGCGCATATACAAGGGGAGCAATCAACAACTGAACTTTCCAAAGAGCCACCTGTAAAAACTTGGCGTCAGTTATTAGAAGTGCGCAATACTTGGGGAATTATTTCCTCCAGATTTTTTTTAGATCCAGTGTGGTGGATGTTTTTAACTTGGTTGCCTACTTTTTTAAAAGATCAAATGGGATTTGACATTAAGCAAGTGGGTGCATTTTCTTGGGCCCCTTATTTATTTGCGGCTATTGGAGGATTAGCAGGAGGCTTTTATTCAAGTAATCTCATAAAAAAAGGATCTGGAGCGCAAATAGCAAGAAAGAAAGCCATTACCATTGGATGTGTGATCATGTTGCTATCCTTAATAGGCATTCTTTTCTTTTTAGATCAATTGAAAGAACAAATTCCCCTTGCTATTTTTTTAATTGGCGCAACACTTTTTGGCTTTCAATTTTTAATTAATAATTTACAAACACTTCCTTCTGATTTTTTTAGTGGGAAAAATGTAGGTTCCGTTTCTGGGATGGGTGGAATGTCTGCCGTATTAGGCACCATTATTATTACATTGTTGGTTCCTGTAATTTCAAAGACAAACTATTATTCATTTTTTGCTTTAGCAGCCCTATTGGTTCCAATGGGTTGGATCTGTATTCATTTTTTAACAGATAAAAAAGCTAAAGTATAATTCAATTATCGTATGAAAAATATTTTATTAAAGCATATCCTATTGTACATATGCATCTTTAATTTACAGTTCTCAACTTTTGCTCAAGATGGCGCATATTTAATTAATATGAGTGAGTTAAAAACAAATCTTGAAAAGATTAAATCGGGGGATGTTAATTATCAAAATGCATATAATGGTTTAATTTCAGAAGCAAAAAATTCGTTAAAATTTGGTCCTGTTTCGGTAATGGAAAAAACCAAAACTCCTCCAAGCGGTTCAAAACATGATTATATGAGCTTAGCTCCGTATCACTGGCCTGATCCCACTAAAAAGGATGGTTTACCTTATATGAGAAAGGATGGTGAAACAAATCCAGAGGTGAAATTGTATAAGGACAAGGCGTATTTACCTGAATTATGCAGTCATATTTATTCACTTGCTTTGGCAAACTATTATTCGGGAGATAAAAAATATTATAACCATGCGGTTCAACTAATTCAAGTTTGGTTTTTGGATACTGCCACTAAGATGAATCCAAATATGAATTTTGCTCAAGCGATAAAAGGAGAAAATGTCGGCAGGGGTGCAGGATTAATAGATGCAAGACATTTTATTAAAGTCATAGAAGCCATTGAGCTCATGAATAGGGATGGGGCTTATCCTAAAGAAGATCTTAAAAATATGCAGTTGTGGTTTGCTGACTTTTTGCAATGGATGCAAACCAGCAAAAATGGCAAAGAAGAAATGAATGCAAAAAATAATCATGGTGTATGGTATGATGCATTAAGATTATCTATTGCTTTATTTAATAATCAAAAGGGTGCTGCCAATAAAATTATTGCAAACGCACAAATTCGACTAGTCAATCAAATGGACGATAAAAATAGGTTCCCACTTGAAATGGCAAGAACAACATCCTTACATTATTCAGTTTTTGTCATTGACGCCTTTTTAAAAATCGCAACAATGGCCGAGTATACGGGTGTTGATTTTTGGACGAATAGGGATAATTCGAAACATACGCTAAGAGCAGCGGTGGAGGAAATGGTGCCTTATTTGGTTCAAGAAAAAAAATGGGATGGTCCACAAATCAAACCTTTTGACTTTAAAGAGGGGGTTGGTATCTTATTATTGGCTAGCAGTAAATTTTCCTATGCCAACTGTCAAATCTATTTAGCGGAATATTATCGCCAACAAAATTATAAGACGCTGCTATTAGATAGTCAATAAATTAGAGCCAGTCATTTGGAAGTCATATCAGAGCAAAAGCCCCTAACGCATCTCAAACCACTTAAATCATCAGATATAAAAGAGTTATAATTTTACTTTCTATGTTAGTTTTGACAGTATATTTAACTTTCTTGAATAATGCTTTCCTATGAAAAAAATAATCATCTCCCTAGTGTTTGTATGTTTCTCTTTAGTTAGCATCAACGCACAAAAAGTAACCGTTCAAAAATTGTGGGCTACCGATACGATTTTAAAAGTTCCAGAATCAGTGTTACTAGATGACATAGAAAACTGCTTATGGGTTTCAAATATTGACGGCGCTTCTGGTGGCAATGACGGCAAAGGAAGTATTAGTAAGTTATCAAAAACAGGTACACCTATTAATTTGGATTGGATTACCGGATTAAATGCACCGAAAGGGATGGCCAAATACAAACAAGAACTCTATGTAGCAGACCTTACAGAACTTGTTGTGATTGACATTAAAAAAGGGGTCATAAAAAATAAAATTAAGGTAGAAGGATCCGTTTTTTTAAATGATGTTACCGTCAATAAAAATGGTGCTGTTTTTGTATCTGATACCAGAACGGGAAAAGTACACCGTTATGAAAATAACATGGTAAACATAGAAGTTGAAAACCTGCAAGGACCCAATGGGCTTTTAAGTATCGACGACCAACTACTAATTTTAGACAGAGGCTCATTACTATCTGTAACACCAGGTGGCACTATTACTAAAATAATGGATGGCATGGATCCAAGCACCGACGGTATTGAAAAAGTTGCCCACAACCAATACATTGTAAGCTGCTGGAATGGCATTGTTTATTTTGTTACAGCAGGGGTACAAAAAATAACTTTATTTGATACGAGAACCGAAAAAATAAACAGCGCCGATATTGGTTACGATGCAAAAAATAAAATCATTTACGTCCCTACTTTTTTAAAAAATTCAGTAGTAGCTTATCAGTTGCAAATTCAATAAGGGGTAAATGAGGTGTCGCTATTATTTATATAGTTGGGAATAACTAAATAATTGAAAAAACTGATTAAAAAGTGTGTAACCACAGTGTAACGGACACAAAAAAGCCCCTAACTCATTGAAAGTTAAGGGCTTTTGCGGACCGGACGGAGAGTTCTCACTTAACTCAAAGTCATCTCAAACCATCTAAATCATCAGATATAAAGGAGTTATAATTATATTTTTCTTGCTATATACGCCCCAAATAGTGTTAAATAGGGTGTAGTAGCTACGGATTCTGCTACATATTTTATATCTATCTTTACGTTACCCCAAAGGATAGATTAAAACAGAAACTATGAGAAGAGTAATTTTCGCTTTGGGAATTTTATTTCTATTTGCTACTTGCAAAAAAGAAATTCCACAAAAACAATTAACAGTTAATATAACTCCAATTATAGGAGGATCAGTTACTCCAAGTTCTGGTTCCTATGCAATCGGCTCCAATGTAAAAGTATTAGCAATACCCTCAGCAGAATATGTCTTTAAAGAATGGACAGATGGCTTCACTGGATCTACAAATCCTGCAAATGTGATTATGGATGCAGATAAAACAATCACAGCCGTTTTTGAAAAAAGAGAATATCCATTAAGTTTAACAATAGTTGGATCAGGAACTGTAAAAGAAGAAATCATTAAGATAGCTTCTTCAGCTACCAATTATAAATCAGGAACAACTGTTAGATTAACTCCACAACCAAGTGAAGGGTATGAATTCAAAAGATGGTCTGGTGATGATACAACTTCAAAATCACCTTTAGATTTAATAGTTTCAAAAGCTGTTAATTTGACTTGTTTATTTGAGAAAGAGGAAGCTATTAAATTTTCAACTAATTTAGATACTGGTACGTATAATGTTTTAGATACATTACCGTTGGTTATAACAGTAAGTTCAAAACTCCCTAAATCAGGTTTACAATATTCAGTCTTGGTTAATTGGACAGATAGCTCTAAACAGATATTTAAATTGGACACTAGTGCATCTATTTCCAGTTTGACTTTGAAAATACCTGGACTTCAGAAAACAGGAGCGTACTCAATGTCAGTTACTGTTACATCTAAATCAAGTTCTTCTAATACACTAAATAAATCCTTCAATGTAGTTAATAGTCCACTTGGGAGATTCACAGGATATAAAGTAGCAGCGAATGCTAGACAATTAGGTACCGACTATTGGGAAAACTCGATACTGCCTTCAGATCTAATTGTTGCAGTCTTTCAAAAAAATTACGAAAATCACCACCCATCAGGTGCATATGCTGTTTGGACAGAAGCAATTTGTAATGGTGATTTTAATAATGATGGTTATATGGACGTATTTAATGGTGGTACAACTTTTGGTGGCCAAATTAAAGCAACTCTAACTTTTTTAATTTGGAATCCAATTACAAAAATATTTGAAGAAAAAAATCTAATTAATGATAAAACAAATAATGTAGGTCACCCCAGATTAGTTACACCGGTTTATTTAAATTCAGATAATTATGTTGACATAGTAATACACGGAATGAGAGACGAAGCAAGTAATTCAAACCCAAATGAGCCTGTTTCTATTTGCCTAAGCGATGGAAAGGGCGGTTATGACATTACAAAATTAGATTTAGAACCCAAATCATTAGCCAACCAATTTGGACATGAGTGGGGCGATGTTGAAGATGTTACTGGAGATGGTCTGCCTGATTTATTTGTTTCTGCAAATTCTCATTCATATATATTCTGGGGAATCAATACATTTCCCTACTTCACAAACATCAATTTTGCACATTTCTCATCTGATACAAAAAATTATCCCTCAGATAATGGATTTGGAGAAGTGGTACCATCGGGTGCAGGCGCTGTTTATGGAGGGGTATTTTTAGATGTTAACAAAGATGGACAAAAAGATTTGTTATTAGCAGTAGGAGAAAATGGTATTCAACCCAATGGGAATAAAGACCAACAAAGGATACTTCTAAATAAAGGAAAGGGAAGATTCAATGAAACAGCTGTCATAAAATTACCTTTATACTCAAATCAAATAAATGCTGGAATCAACCAGTTTGATTATAAAGTGGATGACTTAAATGGAGATGGAAGATTAGATATTATTGCAATTAACTCAGTTAAATATAGTCAGTGGAATATAGTAATATATTTACAGCAGAGTGATGGAAGTTTTTTAATAGATAATAGTTTAGTTGAATATAACCTTAATACAATTTCACGACCACAATATAAAACACGTTTAGTTTATAGCGATTTAAATGGAGATGGATTAAAAGATATAAGCTATATAAACTCATCTATAACTCCATATTATATCCTACAGGATAATGAAATGTTAACTAAGTCTGTATTTATTAGAGTAGGTAACAAGTTTGTGGAAAAGGACTATTATCAATTTGACCCCTATGCAAAAAGTTTAAAAGATAAATATTATAAATAAACTAGAAAGAAACGTTCTGCTACATATTTTATATTGAATATAAGTTTAACTTTATTATACCCCAAGAGCTTAAATTTAGACTTATGAAAAGAGTAATCTTTGCTTTGGGAATTTTATTTCTATTTACTACTTGTAAAAAAGAAATTCCACAAAAACAATTAACGGTAAATGTTACTCCAGATGTTGGAGGTACAGTAACTCCAATTTCTGGAACTTACGCAATGGGTTCCACTGTTAAAGTACTAGCTACACCATCGGCTGAATATATTTTTAAAGAATGGACAGGAGGATTCTCTGGATCAACAAATCCCGCAAATTTGATAATGGATGTAGATAAAACAGTAACTGCAGTCTTTGAAAAAAGGGAATATCCGCTTAGTTTAACAATAGTTGGATCTGGAACTGTAAAAGAAGAAATTATTAAGATCGCTTCCTCAGCTACCAATTACAAATCAGGAACAACTGTTAGATTAACTCCTCAACCTAGTGAGGGTTATGAATTCAATAAATGGTCTGGTGATGATTCAACTTCAAGATCACCGTTAGATTTAATTGTATCAAAAGCTACTAATTTGACTTGTACATTTCAGAAAGAGGAATCAATCAAATTTTCTACCAATCTTGATACTGGAACTTATAATGTTGTTGATACATTACCCCTGGTTATAACTGTTAGTTCAAAACTACCAAAAGCTGGGATACTTTATTCAATTTTGGTAAATTGGACTGATAGTTCAAAACAAATTTTTAAATTAGATACCGGTTTAAACAATTCAAGTTTAAGTTTGAAAATACCTGGACTAAAGAAACTAGGAGCTTATTCATTATCGGTTACTGTAACATCTAAATCAAGTTCGATAAATTCAATTGTTAAAACATTTATCATCAATAAGTCAAGAGTATATAAAAACTATATGAAGACCTCTTACGAGTTATCTAATTTTGATACTTGGTTCTCTTCTTCACAATTAATTAAAGCTGACGGCACAAGATATACTAACAATCCTTTCATTGATGAGCAGTCTACACAAATAGATATAGACGGTGATGGTCAAGAAGATCTATTTTATTTCGAAAGCTACGATTTGAATATTAGTCCAACTCCAAATCCTCCTCCCTCTATTTTTATGAATAATGGAAATAATTTAAAGCAATCTACATATTCTGGAACAACAATAAAAAATCCACATGGAGTAAAATTATTAATTGGAGATTTTAATAATGATTCCCTACCTGATATATTTTCAAATGTTGCTGTAGATCCACCTTTTTTTGCGTTTCCTTTTTTAAATGATAATTGCCATCTTATTTTAAATTCAAAAAGTGGACTTTCGTCTGTAAAGGAATTTCCCGATCAAGGTTTTTGGTATACAGGATGTTCAGGTGACATCGACAATGATGGTGATTTAGACATAGTTACATTTAATTTTCATAGTCAAGGGAATGGGGTTAAAAGTAGAATTATGTGGAATGATGGGAAGGCAAATTTTACTATTGATTTTAATGGAATAGGAGATATCCCAGTTGCAGATATATCAGAACTAGTTGATATAAATGTTGATGGATTCTTAGATTTAGTAATCAATTTTCATCCAAATGGAGCAAGTAGAATAAATGACTTTAGGATTTTGTGGGGAAATGGTAAAGGGTTTAATCTTAATAATTCAACTGCTATTAGTTTGTCAGGGGATAATTTTTTACAAAATCTAGACTTTATAGATATTGATGGAGATGGATTAAAGGAAATAATTCCTAGTGGAAATTACTCAAGCTCAAGTGGGGCATCAGTTTATTTTATTTCATTATATAAATCAGACGATAAAGGAAAGACATTTACTGATAAAACAATCCTGTATATTGATAATAACATTGCAAATAGATTTTATCACATAAGAGTACAAGACATTGACAAAAACGGACTTTTAGATATATTTTCTGGAGAGAGAAAAGATAACATAAGATGGGAATGGAACGGTTCAAAATTTATCAAAAAATAGGCTAGAAAGAACCCGTTAGCTACACATTCAGCTACAGGCATAAAAAAACCCCTTGATTATCAAGGGGTTAATTGTTTTCTTGCGGACCGGACGGGAAATTATCTAAGGTGTAAAATGCTCTAAATCAGCAAGTTATATAGTTATTTGTGTGGAATGGTTACACACAATTTAAAGAAACGTTGGATTTGTTCCACACCTAATAATTACATTAGTTATTGGGTTCGAATATTATCTATCAAAAAGGGGAGATAAAAAAATTATTTTAAGGGCCGATGAGGCTAAATTCATAAATTCTATGTATTTTCATTTCAAATTCATATTATGAAATACATTTATATTATAATTTCTTTTTTGATAATTAGTTCTTGTAAAAAAGATACAAATCAACCTTCTGCAAAAAATTTTGTAATTGGCCAAAAATTCGCAAATGGTATCATTTGGTCTTTTGAATCCATTGATGATATTTCTCGACCAACGAATATGCCAAATTATAATTTATTAATTATAGGATTGAATGATTATACCGATTTAACATTTTCTGAAGCAAGAGAAAAGGTTATATCACTTAGAGATGAATTTGGTGAATGGAATTATCAGAATCTTAATTATTTTCAATATTCTCCTTCTTTAGAAGATTCAATTATAAAAAATGGAGGAAAGGGAGTGGAAAAAAATGCAAGATATTGGGTAAATGGTATTTCAGATAGAAAGAACGGTTTATTTTATATTTTGAATAATACATATAATGTTCAGTCAACAAGTACTCCAAATTTGTCTGAAAAATATAGAGTTAGACCTACAAGAATTTTTACATTTTACAATACACCAATAAAATCCTATAAAATAGGGAACACTTATAAATATAATTCTAGAGTTTTTTCTGTTGATTCGGTAAATCGTAAAATAAAAGTATATCAATCTGTATCTGAATATACAACTTGGACTGAAGCGCAAGATTTAGTAAAAATAAGAATTTATGACGGGGAGTATGGGTATAGATTACCTACAATAGATGAAATTAATTTAATTCAGGCAAATAATATTACACAAAATATTTCATGTTGGACTTCTGAATTAGACCCTGCTGATTCTAATAATGCATTCTCCTATAATTCCAATTGGATATTAAACGGAGTTCCTACTAAATTAGTATCTTATAATAAAATTACAGGTTATGGTTCTTTCGCTCAACAAATTCTTGGTGTGAAAGAGGTAAGTTATTAAGTTTCCAATTATTTATTTAGATTATTCAATTTAGTATCTACAAATCAATAATAACTTAGACCCATTTAGTGTGAAGTAGAATTGAGGGATTGCTTCTAAAATGTCAATCATTTAGTAAAAGTGTGTAACCACAGTGTAACGGACACAAAAAAGCCCCTAACTCATTGAAAGCTAAGGGCTTTTGCGGACCGGACGGGACTCGAACCCGCGACCTCCGCCGTGACAGGGCGGCATTCTAACCAACTGAACTACCGATCCAAGAACTCCGTATCTAGTTTCCTATTTCCGGGTTGCAAAGATAAGGGTAAAGAAGTTTTTTAAACAAATCTT
>CAMCHR010000018.1 GCA_945874755.1 Chitinophaga pinensis | reverse complement strand
CTATTGGTATTGATGTCGGCATGTACTTCCATTTCCACATCATGTTCAATGAATAAATCACAAAGAGAATAGGCAATTTCGACACTCTTTGACACTTCAAGTAACATCCTTTCTTTAATGTGTAATGTTTGATTTGTTTTTTCATTATGAATAAACATGAATCCGCCATTTTTTTCTCTTAAAAAAACAATGACCGTAGCAAATTCTGTTACAGATTGTTTTACCTGACTATCAGTGCCTATATACACTTTAAGCTTAACATTTTTTGCAGTCTCTTCCTCGATACACTTTTTTACATGCTCAGCTATTGGTATCGAAATTGTCTCGCCGTTAAATTTACGCCAAACCATATGCATCGTTTTAGTACTTACAATTTAGTACATTTACACTTACAGCCATATTAAGATAAGAATAAGTTTTACTTTATTTATGCACTCTACATTTATTATAAAAACCCCTTAATTTAGCAGGTTTTATTTTTCCTAAATTAAACTTTTCAATTTATTTTTGGTCAAAGCAAAAATACCAAATTATGAGATTAATTTATTTAACCCTTTGTTTCCCCCTAGTATTATTACAAGCTTGTACTAAAGAGGCGGCTACCACGACCACCCCAAGTAGTTCAAATAATACCACAAATCCAGTGGTAACTACAACAGTACCAGATATCTATAAAAAAATATATGGTGCTTCTAGCATCACTTCTGATGGTACTTATATCACCATCAAAACCAATGGATTACCGGACCATAAGAGTAGCTATTACGCTACAACAAACGCATTATATGATAATTTTTCCGGAACTACATTTGCTGGATATCAGTTTCAAAAAAATCCAAATTCAATTGCCGAAAAAGCCTACGTTTTTAAAATACCCGTTAATCCAAAATTAGCGTCAACACATGCTGCCACTGGATTAGGCGCTATTGGGGTATCTTTAAATGGGGTTCCATTTTACAATCAATATGCTGGACCTAATCAGCCCTTAGCAAACGAAATAGTTTCATTTGATCGTTATTGGGGACATCCAACCCCTACAAGTGCTTACCACTACCATGTTGAGCCGCTCTATTTAACTACTGTTAAAGGAACCAAATCGGGATTAATGGGCTTTTTATTAGATGGATTCCCAGTGTATGGTCCCGAAGAAAATGGCGCAACAGTGGATAATACAAAACTTGATATTTACCATGGACATACATTGGCCACTGCTGATTATCCAAATGGCATTTATCATTACCATATCACAAGTACGGACCCGTATATTAATGGATCAGGTTATTACGGAACACCAGGAACAGTTTCGCAATAAATGAAACAGTATTTTATTTTAAAGTGCTTTATTGGGATCTTATTTTTATCCGCTTGTGATTCAAATATGAAGGAGGCTATAGATAAGCCACCACAGACTCAAGCTACTAGTAAAATTATAATACCTGATCTGGTTAAAAATAGCACAGACAAGGCTTTTACATTACACCAAGACACCCTTTTTTACGATAGCATAAAATATAGTGGATTGGTGTATACCTTATACAATGCAAAAGATACGATGTTGGTAGCAAGTTATTTAAATGGGGTGGAAGAAGGATTACAAAAAAAATGGTATGCCAATCAACAAATTGCATCGTTGCGTAATTACCATGCTGGAAAAAAAATAGGCGAACATATTGGCTATTGGGAAAACGGGCAACCAAAATTTGAATTTTATTTTGAAGATGGGGAGCATCATGGGGTTGCTAAAGAATGGTATCAAAATGGTCAATACTATAGAATATTTCATTATGAACATGGCTATGAACAAGGCAGTCAAAAAATGTGGTGGGAAAATGGGATTATAAGAGCCAACTATGTGGTAAAAAATGGCAGAAGGTATGGGTTGGTAGGTTTAAAACTTTGTATGAATCCAAATGACACCATTTTAAAAAAATAACCAATGACTAATATCAAGTTGAATGTATCTAGACTAATATTAAGTTGCACTTCTAGATGCATGTTTATCTTTATACTCCTTTTCAGCTTTCTTATTTTGTCTTGTACAACAAACAATCAACCACTAGAAGCAATTAATACCGCAAACGAAACCTTGCCCTATTTTAACACCCCCGATTGGACACCAGAGTGGATTGAAAAAATGGATAGTCAATACCAACAAATACATCAGATCCCAGCTTTTAAATTTAAGGATCAAGAAGGGAATGTTATTTCAAATAAAACGGTGAATGGGAAAATATATATCGCTAATTTTTTCTTTACAAGTTGCAGGGGGATCTGTCCTAAAATGACTAGTAATATGTATCTATTACAGGAAGCTTTTAGACTAGATACAACAATTTTATTTTTATCACATAGCGTAACGCCAGATACAGATTCAGTTGCTGTTTTAAAAAAATATGCTATTGAAAATAAGGTCAACAGCAAGCAATGGCATTTATTGACTGGGCCTAAAATGGATATCTATGACTTAGCTAAGCAGCAATATTTTGCTGGAGATACCATTGGCTACTATCAAACAGGTAATGAGTTTTTACATACGGAAAATTTCATTCTTGTAGATCAAAAGCAGCGTATACGTGGTGTTTACAATGGCACGCTATTGGTTGAAATAGAAAGAATCAAAGAGGATATAGCCATCTTAAAAAAAAGAAGATTAGAATAGTATAGAAATGTAAGTTTAAAACTAAAATTAAATTAAAAAGGGTCTATGCATTTCAACGCATAGACCCTTTTTAAACTAGGCCTTTAGGTTGTCAGTAACTAAATTATAATTTAGTTGTTTTATAAATCTTAATTGTTCCATCACCTTCGTTACTGGTTACAATCAAACTTTGATTAATTGGACTTTTTGATGCAGGTATGAATAAAAGACCTTCTGGCGCGTCACCTGTTTTATACATTTTAATAAACACTGGTGCAGTTGGAATAGTAATATCATAAATGGCAAATGCATCAGCTCTTTCTAATCCAATAATAGCAATGTTTTTACCACCAACTCTTCCTATGCATATTGATTCTGGTTCTACCGACTTATCATCACTTCTGCCATCATCATAAATTGCCAAATCCTTTGCTTTAATATCAAGTTCGTTTTTGCTATCAAATACTTGGCTACCTGTGGAGGCATTCCAAACACTAAAAGATCTAGAACCTAAGGAGTATAAGGCATCAAAATCACCATCACCATCTGTATCACCTAATGTAGTTGTAATATTTAATCTTCCTAGTACCGCATCTGTTTTAAGTGTTGTCGCAGTTGGGAAGTTTGTTGCATCTAAACTTACATCTTTTACTCTTTTCATTTCTGTAAATGCGGTATATTCTCTAGAATCACCTTCGTTTGCTGTAAATAAATAAGGTGTTCCATTGTAATTGAAATAGGCAATCGCGTCAGGCATATACATACCGTATAATTTTGCAACTGGCGCGAATTCAATTTTACTATCCCTGTCGCTTACATCAATTGCATTTGCTGCTAATGAGTAGTCTTTAAATCCAAGTGGTGTAATTTTTTTAATGGTTGCTGTCATTAAATCAATTTCGGCAATCGCATTATTTTCTTGCAGGGTAACGTATGCAGTTCTTGAATCATCAGAAACAGTCACATATTCAGGTTCAATATCTTTTACGAAATTTTTACCAGGTCCAAAGATTCTAAATCCTTTACTAGCTAAACTAGCTAACTGGCTTTCGAAGGCTGCAAAATTTAAGGTAGTTACAGAATAATCAGACACTTTAATAATAGAAACGCTTCCTTCTGGGTCATTCAGGTAATCATTGCTTGGCTCACCTTCATTTGCAGATATAATATAATTGCCATCTGGACTAAAAGTAACCATGTCTGGAAGTGCACCTACATTGATTGATTTAATTTCTGCATAGGTAGAAGTATTAAAAACTACAATTTTACCTGCAGCCTGCTTATTAGTAGACTCAATTGCAGCTGCTAATTTACCATTACTCACTGCAACGCTATTTACATAGCCACCATAAGGAAGCATGCTAATAGATTTTATGACAGTAACTAGGGCAGGATTGCTCATGTCTAATACATCAATTTTATTTTCAGTGCTGTTATTTACTGCAAACAGTCTATCCGTTTCTGGATCAAAAGCTGTAATTTCTGCAGCACCAGAACCACCTAAACTGATAGACGCTATTTCTGTATAGCCACTTAGATCCTCATTCTGCGTATTTTCCAATGGTGGAGCAATATCTTCCTTACGGCAAGAAAAGATAGTGACTGTAACTAACAATAGATAAAGGAATTTTAGTTGCTTCATATTTAAATTTTAAATACGAAAGTAGCAGCTACTTGTTACCATTACGTTAACTAATTATTAATTTAAAGTTAACAAGATGATGGTTTATAAAGGCCAAAAATAAAAAACCACCTATGAATTGAGTCATAAGTGGTTGATATATAATTTGGTCCATCCTAGTTTCTAGTAGTCTATAAATTTTCCTTCTTAGTAATTAATCCCATCATTTGTTTCATGGTCTTATCCATTCCCTCGGGACTACCATCTAAAAATATCACATTGCCTTTGCCATATTCTGCAAAGTTCTTAATGGCTTCCGTCCACATACTAAATAAAATCACATTGGTATCTAAATTTGCTTGTTTCATCTCCTCAGCTGCTTCTGTCATACCCTTAGCCACTTCTTGTCTGAATAGGGCAACACCTTGTCCTCTTAATTGAGCCGCTTCCTTCTCTGCTTGTGCAGATATTTTGATTGAGTTACCTTCTGCTTCGGCAGCTTTTGTTTTTGTGATTAATAAAGCCTGTCCTTCGTTTTCCGCAGCCGCCTTTAAATTATTGCTAGCAACTACCTTACTCATACTATCCATCACCACTTGATCAAATGTGATGTCATTAATTTGAAGGTCTTGTAAATGGTATCCCCATTCTTCCAAACTATTATCAATCTGTTCTTTTACAAAATCAACAATTTCCCTTCTTGCTGTTAAAACCTCTGCTTGTCTTTTTGTAGCCACATAGGCTCTAATACTTCCCTCAACTGTTCTAACAAGGGCCTGCATCAAATCTTTATTACTAATAAATTTAAAAGCAACCTTTTTTACTGTTTCTTCCTCAGAGTTTTGAACAGAGTATAATAACATACTCTTAAAGTAAACATTCGCTTGGTCAATGGTCACCGCCTGAAATTCTAATTCTATGCTTTGATTTTGAATGCTGACTCTTCTAAAAATGCTTTCAATAAAAGGAATCTTAAATCTTAAACCTGGCAGCATGATTCTTTGGTACTTACCAAATAAAGTGATGATGGCGATGGTCCCTTGATTTACCACCACAACGCTAAAAAATAGCAGCGTTAAGATGGATATAGAGATGACTAAAAGTTCGAGCATAAAAAATAGTTTTAATGATATAAAGCTAACCAATTTTCTATACACATACTAAGAAGAATTTTTGGATAAACCATCTGCTTGTCTTAATTAGGTCAAATTCAACTCCAATTATTTTAAAAGCAACACACATTAAAACCTTGGAGTATTTCAACAAAAAAGCCCTGCTAATTGCAGGGCTTTTTATAGCGATAGTATTTTAAAACTATGCAGGAATCAATACAGTATTGATTGCATGAACTACACCGTTGTCAGTTAATACATCAGCAATAACTACTTCAGCGTCGTTTACAAATACCTTACCGTCTCTTAAATGAATTGTAAGAGCAGCACCATTTACGGTTGTAGCTTCCATACCATCTGTTAAATCGGTAGATAATACTTGTCCAGCAACTACGTGGTAAGTCAAGATACCTTGTAATTGCGCTTTGTTTTCTGGTAATAACAAAGATGCAACAGTTCCTTCTGGTAATGCTGTAAAAGCAGCATCCACTGGAGCGAACACTGTAAATGGACCTGCGCCGTTTAAAGTGTCTACAAGTTCAGCAGCTGTTACAGCCGCAACTAAAGTTTCGAATGAGCCATTCGCGATGGCAGTTTGTACAATGTTCATTTTATATGTTTTATATATAGTACAACATAGCCATTGGGATTAAGTTCGGCAAGATGCGGTTTAATCATGATTTGTTAACAAGTAGATGTTTTTTCAGTTACACATGTCATTTAATTCATATTTGGTAGATCAACTACCTAGAACTTACTACAAACAAAAAGGGCCTACGCATTTGACAGCATAAACCCTTTTTTATTAAGTAGATTTTACTTCTAAATATTAATCTGCAGCATACATCCTTCTGTACAATTGACCTGCTACAAACACAGCATTGATATCTTTGTATTTATTATACCATGCTTTGTATTTTGGATGGTCATGGATTGTTTTATAGTCTTGCTCTGAAGTCCAATGACCAATAAATAGTGCAATTTCTATAAGTTGAAGTGGTATCAGATGCTGCTAATTTAAAGTAGCTATAGTAATTCTTCGGGAAACCCATTTCGGCCATAATGGTGTTAATCTCTTTTAAGCTAGCAAGATAGGTTTTCTCCATATCTGCATTTTTAACATCATAAAAATGAATTGAATTGATTGCTTTTTGAGCAGAAGCGGTCATGTTAAATCCGATCGCTCCCAACATTAGTAGAAAAATCACTTTTTTCATAATTGATATTTTTTGTTTTTTATAATTAAATTCATAAATTTTTTTTATTTCCCTTGCCAGCCTTCTCTTTTCTTAAGATTTTCAATATGGGCTATATGATGTTTTCCATGCCATGTATACACTGCAAAAAAGTCCCATAAACTAATTTCAATATTGTGGGTAGGGTGGAAAAACTTCCTTTGCCATTGCGCGTCGGTTAAACTAGCCAATAAATCAGTCCATCTTTGATGCAATGCATTTAGTAGCGTAATTGAAACATCAATAGGCGTATTCAATACGTCTGCAGTAAACGACCAATCATGTTCACTATAATCTTTAATTGTTGGTAAATCCTCTGTCAATGCTAGTTTAAATACTACAAAAGCATTCATATGGCTATCAGCTAAATGATGCACCACTTGAAGTACAGACCAACCACTTTCTCTATATGGGGTATCTAATTGTACTTTATTCAAATCCTTGGTAGACAATGCAACATCATTTGGCAAACTTTTCATATCAAGTAGCCATTCATTTTTGATGTCATTGCTAAAAGGTTTGAATTCAAAATTCCCGATAGGGTAACGTAAATCTTCCATTTTTATATTTTTTAGGTACGTAAGAAACTCCATTTATCCCCCTAAACTATATAATTATCTTATTTATTTGTTCCATCTTATGATTTTGGAACAACATTTCTTGTTTTTGGTGCATTTTTTTAATGACTACATGATAAATTGACCCCTCAAATTAAAAACCAAATTATGAAAAAAGTATTTTTAGGATTACTTGTAGTTGCATCATTTGCTGCTTGTACTAGTACTGAAACAAAACCAACTGAAACTGTTGAAGCTACATCAGAAAAAGTTGAACATCTTTATAAGCCAACTTATACCGACAATTTTAAGATGGGCGATCAAAAGAATGTTTTAATGGCTGAACAATTTCACAAATCAATATTTGAGAAAGACTTTAAAGCTGTTGCAGAGATGATGTCAGATACAGCAACTTATAACGTTGAAGATGGATCAGTATTAAAAGGAAAGGCTGCAATCATGGAATTCGTGGAAAAGAGCTTAGGTGCTGTGACTATCACAAACTACCAAATTACTGCAATTTTCCCTGTAGTTGGAGAAAATGGCCACCAATGGGTAGATATTTGGGATGAGGCGGATGTAGTAATGCCTGATGGTAAAACACAAAAAGTACAATGGATGGATGCGTTTAGATTTGAAGGCGGAAAAGTTGTACACTTTGTAGGATTTAGCAAGGCCGTTAAATAATCGTCTTTAGTTCATTTTAAGTTTAGAAAAATACAAAAAGAGGCCTCTAGCAATAGGGGCCTCTTTCATTTTGAGCCATTCGCATCTATATTATATGCATATATAAAATAAATTATATATAATATGTCTTTATTTGAATAAACTAGCAAATGTTAGTAATATTGCAGTTATAAATTATACTTATGGTCGATTTTTCAAATCTAGGAATTCAGCATTCAAATGTGCATGTAAATTTATCAAGTGATGCACTTATACAATTATCTCTTGAGACCGATAAGGGTTCGGCTTTGTCAGATACCGGTGCATTGATTGTGTATTCAGGTGAGAAAACTGGAAGGAGCCCAAAGGATAAAAGAATTGTTTTAGAGGAAAGCAGTAAAGACAATATTAATTGGGGCGATGTGAATCAACCTATTGACCCTGCATCCTTTAACCAAGCAAAACAGCAAGCGGTTACATTTTTTAATACCTGTGTAGATTTATTTATTGTTGATGGGTATGCTGTCTGGGATAAAAAAAATACAATCAAAGTAAGAATCATTTGTACTAAAGCGTATCACGCTTTGTTCATGTACAATATGCTTATTAGACCAACGGAACAAGAGTTAGCTAATTTCGGTACACCAGATTATGTACTTTATAATGCTGGTGCAACCAGTGCGGATATGTCTATCAAAGGGATTACTTCTACTACCTCTATCCAATTGTCATTTGAGCAAAAAGAAATTTTAATTTTTGGATCAGAGTATGCAGGTGAGATGAAAAAAGCAATTTTTTCATTACTCAATTATTTGATGCCATTGAATCAAATGCTATCTATGCACTGTTCAGCGAATGAATCTGAGAGTGGGGCAGTGAGTTTATTCTTTGGATTAAGTGGCACAGGAAAAACTACATTGTCAGCAGATCCAAATAGAAAATTGATAGGAGACGATGAACATATTTGGAGTGAAAATGGTATTTCAAATATAGAAGGTGGATGTTATGCAAAAGCAATTGATTTAGAGCCACAAAAAGAACCTCAAATTTTTCAGGCAATCAAAAAAGGAACTATTTTAGAAAATGTGGTCTATGATCCGGCAACAAAAAAAGTAGATTACACCAATAAGTCTATTACAGAAAACACGAGGGCTGCCTATCCGATTGAATTTATACCAAATGCAAAAATCCCATGTGTAGGTGGTCACCCTAATCATATCATATTTTTAACCTGCGATGCGTTTGGGGTATTACCTCCAATTAGCAAATTAAATTCAGAGCAAGCGCAGTACCATTTTATAAGTGGATATACTGCAAAAGTAGCAGGTACCGAAATGGGTGTAACAGAGCCAGTGGCTACCTTCTCCTCTTGTTTTGGTGCAGCTTTTATGGTATGGAAGTCTACTGTTTATGCAAAATTGTTAGCAGAAAAAATCATGCAGCACAATACAAGTGTTTGGTTAATTAATACTGGATGGATTGGGGGAGGTTATGGCGTTGGAAAAAGAATTAATTTAAAGTATACAAGGGCAATGATTGATGCTATTCATGAAAATGCATTTCAGGATGTAGCTTTTATCACAGAACCTTATTTTAATTTATCTATTCCTGCAAGTTGTGCAAATGTACCTAGTACTATTTTAAATCCAATAGGTGCTTGGTCCGAAAAAGAGGCTTATGTACAACAAGCGAGTAAACTAAAAACGCTTTTTGATACTAATATTTTAAAGTTTCAATAATCTAGCTATCAAAATAATCAACCTATTCGTATTCATCAAACTGTTCTATTTTATAATGGTCAAAAAGAAATGGTTGATGCATTACTAGTACATATTAATCTTTAGCTAATTATATGAATACATTTTTTGACTATCAAAATACACAAGTAGCAAACTTACCCTTGCATCTTAGAAAGTATATTGTGCCTCAAGACTATGAAAAGTATACTCCTGTAGATCATGCCGTATGGCGTTATGTAATGCGTCAAAATTATAGTTATTTAAAAAATGTGGCTTACTATCCATATATACCTGGTCTAAAAAAAGCAGGATTGACGATTGAGAAAATTCCAAGTTTACAAGAAATCAATGATGCACTGACGCTTATTGAATGGGGTGCGGTAACAGTAGATGGATTTATACCACCAGCAGCGTTTATGGAATTTCAAGCATACAGGGTATTAGTGATTGCGGCCGACATAAGACAACTAGAACATATCGAATACACCTCTGCCCCAGATATCATTCATGAATCTGCGGGGCATGCGCCAATTATTAGTGATACCAAATACAATCAATACTTAAGTTATTTGGGAACCATTGGCACCAAAGCATTATTCTCATCTAAAGATTATGCTTTGTATGAATCTATCAGAGCACTTTCTATTTTAAAGGAAACGCACAATGTAGATCAAAAGGAGTTAGCCGATGCAGAAGCTTTGGTATTATACAATCAACAAAACTTAGGAGCACCTTCCGAGATGGCTTTACTAAGTCGACTTCAATGGTGGACTGTTGAGTATGGATTGATTGGGTCTATTGAGCAACCCAAAATTTATGGTGCAGGTTTACTTTCCTCAATTGGCGAAAGCGCATCCTGTATGGATCCCAAGGTTAAAAAAATTGAATATACCATTGATGCATTAAAAGTTGGATACGATATTACAAAAGAGCAACCACAACTTTTTGTTACGCCAACTTTTCAAAATTTAATTGATGTGCTTGAAGCATTTGAGTCCACGATGGCATACAGGGTTGGTGGACTTGAAAGTGTAACCAAGGCAATAGAATGTAAAAATATTTGTACAGCAGTATTTAGTTCAGGATTACAATTGTCTGGCGTGTTTAGTAAAGTGCACGCAGATGCCAATCATGCAATTAAATACATCAATACACAGGGTCCAAGCTCACTTGCTTTTAAGGATCAACAGATAGAAGGCCATGGTGTCAACTACCATGCGCATGGATTTGGATCTCCTGTTGGTAAACTAAAGGACGCCAATAAGTCATTAGAAGACTACACCACAGCAGATCTTTTATCGGCTGGTATGATTAAAGATCATGAGATTGAATTGGCATTTGAGAATGGTATTTTAGTAGAAGGAAAATTAGTTGGTCAAACTTATATGGAAAATAAATTGGTCCTACTCAGTTTTGCAGATTGCAAAGTCACAGATAAAGAAGGACAAGTATTTTTTGAACCAGCATGGGGTATGTTTGACATGGCTATTGGCGATACCATTGTTTCTGTATTTAATGGATCGGCAGATAAAAAAATATTCGAAGACCAATTGCATATCTCTGAACAACCGACCCACCAACAAAACTATACTGCTAAGGACTTACAATATCAATCTTTATTTAAACAAATAAGGGCTTATAGAGAACAAGGCAACTCAGATGATTCCTTGAACCAAATTTGGCAGCAAATTAAAAATGATTTTGAAACAGATTGGCTTGGCGCTATGGAGTTATTGGAATTAGCCGATACCATGCCAACACAACAAGTATTAGCAGATGCATTAAGAGCTCAATTAAATACACAGTCTAAAAAATATCCAGCCTTTTCAAAATTAATCAAGGATGGCTTAAAAATAATAGATACTAAACTAAAGTTTGAATAACTGCCCAAGCCAATTCAGTATCGTTATTAGAAAGTGCGGCTTTGATTTGTTGAATTTTTTCCGAAGACAATTTTAATTCATTTGAAGTATTCAATACAGGTGCCATATTGGTATTTGCTAATTGCGCTTTTTCATTAGGAGTGAATGAATCACTCTCTTTTATTGCTGTAGGCAGCTGATCAAATCCAATCCCTAATTTAGTATTTGGCTTTTCTACTTTAAATAAATTTTCTTCTGTAATTCTTGCATACCAGTCACCGCCAAGACGCGCTACTAAATCCAATTTTGCCTGATCAATATGATTGCTGGCATCAAGGATGGATTCGTGTAGATGTATTTTTTTAATTTCTGCCAATACCAAATTACCTGCACCTGCTTGCGCACCTAATGCAATCACTTCTTGCACAATACATTCCAATTGAATAGGTGATTCGGCAACCCTAGGTGGTCTTACCAATTCAGATGCCAATTCGGTAAATCCTGCTTTTGTAAATTCATTGGTTCCTTTTGGATAATCACAACTTGACAAAGACACTTGTTGCACCATATTGTAGTTCACAATATTGATCACACATTCCGGCACTTCTTTAATATTTTCAAGGGTATGCTTGGTGGTATTATCTCTTACTCTCCGGGATGGAGAGAAAATACAAATAGGTGGGTTCATGCTAAACAAATTAAAAAAACTGAAAGGACTTAAATTCACATTCCCCTCTAAGTCAATGGTGGATGCAAAGCAGATAGGCCTAGGTGCAATCGCATATTGTAAATACTGTTGTATTTCTTGTGTGCTTAGTTGATCTGTATTTAATGTTAACATGCAAATATTTTATTCAATTATTTTTTTAGTGCCAAGATAGACCAATCAGTTGCTTCGGCCTTGATGGTATTGACCAATGTGCCCAATCCGTCGATGGTCATTTTGACTGTATCATTTGCTTGTAACCATTGTGGTTCATAATTTGGATGATGCAATTTGCCTGTTCCATTTAATTCCAAGAAGCATCCTGTGCCAACAGTTCCAGACCCAATCACATCGCCAGGGAAAATGGTTACCCCATAAGAACATCTTTCAATGATTTCTGCAAATGTCCAATCCATATCTTTTACATTCCCTTCTGAAACTAATTTGTCGTTCACCCAACACTTCATAGATAAATTATAATTATTACCTACATGCCCTTGTTTTGCAGGCACTAAGTAAGGGCTCAATTCATCGGGCGTCACCAACCATGGACCAATCACCGTAGAGAAATCTTTTCCTTTTGCTGGGCCTAGGTTTAAAAGCATTTCTTCCATTTGTAATTTTCTTGCACTCAGGTCATTCATAATTGTAAAGCCAGCGATATACGCATCGGCGTCTTTTGCTTTGATGTTTCGACCTTCTTTCCCAATCACAATTGCCACTTCTAATTCAAAGTCAAGTTGTTGAAAATGGTCTGGCATACAATAGATATCACCAGGACCTTGCACTGCATTGTGGTTGGTAAAATAAAAAATAGGGTATTGATCAAATTCTTTAATCATCTCTACGCCTCTGTTTCTTCTTGCCGACTCCACATGCTGACGAAATGCATAACCATCCCTGCAGGAAGTTGGACGCGGCACTGGCGCTAATAAAGTAAAATCCTTCACAGGCTCCATACTTAGACTTTTGTCTGAAATTTTTGCCAATTGGTCCTTGGTTTGAAGTATTAGGTCATTACCTAATTGCACAAATTCAATCATATCATTTGGCAAGTTTTCATTCACAGATTGGAGCTTGTATAGGCTTTCATTCACAATAGCGCCTAATTGGATTTCACCCGCTTTTAAATAACTTACTAATTTCATTGATTATCAATTGTTTATAACATAAATAAATAAAAAAAATGACTAAGGAAGCCAGTTTATTTTAAGTACTGTCAAAGTTAAAAATAAATCTTTTATGTTTTCCTAATAATTGTTAGTATTGTGGTTCTTGAAATACTAATTTATGCCAATATACCACAGTTTGGGAGAGATTCCCCATAAAAGACATACCGCATTTAGACAACCCAATGGAAAACTATATGCCGAAGAACTTGTATCGACCGAAGGTTTCTCTGGTATGTATTCTTTAGTATACCATACGCATCCACCCACTTTTGTAAAAGCATTAGGTGAGCCGTATTCAGTGGAGCCAAAAATTGCAAGAGAAAAACATTTGCGTCATACAAGTTTATTAGGTTTTAATATTAAAGCAGAAGATGATTATTTAAAAAGTAGAAAACCAGTTTTAGTGAATGCTGATTTACAAATTTCTTTAGCAGCACCAAGACATTCTATGACCGATTATTTTTATAAAAATAGTCAAGCAGATGAAGTCATTTTTATTCATAAAGGATCGGGCACTTTACAAACTGGATTTGGTAAAATTAAATTTTCATACGGCGACTACCTTGTAGTACCTAGAGGCACTATTTATCAAATAAAATTTGATGACGAAAACAATCGACTATTCATCACTGAAAGCTTTAGCCCTATTCGTTTTCCAAAGAGATACCAAAATCAATTTGGACAATTGATGGAGCACGCACCCTATTGCGAAAGAGATATCAGACGACCAAGTGATTTAGAAACTTTCGATCAGGAAGGCGATTTTAAAGTATTGATCAAAAAACAAGGTTTAATTTATCCTTATACTTATGGGACACATCCTTTTGATTTTATTGGATGGGATGGCTACCATTATCCATGGGCATTTTCGATTCATGATTTTGAACCAATCACTGGAAGAGTGCATCAGCCACCACCAGTGCATCAAACTTTTGAAGCGAAAAATTTTGTAATCTGTTCTTTTGTGCCTCGTAAATATGATTACCATCCACAAGCCATACCAGCACCCTATAATCACAGCAATGTAGACAGTGATGAAGTTTTATACTATGTGGATGGCGATTTTATGAGTAGAAACACGGTCGTGCAAGGTCAAATTACATTGCATCCTGGAGGTATTCCTCATGGTCCACATCCGGGCAGTGTTGAAAAATCAATAGGTAAAGAAAAGACAGATGAGTTAGCAGTGATGATAGATCCATTTAGACCATTAATGATCACCGAAGAGGCATTGTTAATTGAAGATGAAAATTATCACAAGAGCTGGCAGCATAATATTGAGTAAGATATAAAAAATAAAAATTATAAAAATAAAAAATGGAAAGCAATCCGAATGGTCAAGATTTTTTACCCTTACTTGGCACAGATTATGTAGAGTTTTATGTGGGTAATGCAAAGCAAGCAGCACATTATTATAAAACGGCTTTTGGATATCAGGATTTTGCATACAGCGGTCCAGAGACAGGCGATAAAGAAAAAGTTTCTTATGTTTTAATGCAGGATAAAGTAAGACTTATTTTAACCACACCATTACATCCAAGTTCCATGATTGCGGAGCATGTGCATACACATGGAGATGGCGTAAAAGTCATTGCATTGACTGTGAACGATGCTTATGATGCTTTTGAACAAACCGTAAAAAGAGGTGCCAAGCCTTATATGGAACCCAAAACCATGCAAGACGAACAGGGTGAAATAAAAATGAGTGGTATTCATATTTATGGAGACACAGTGCATTTATTCATTGAGCGTAAAAATTACAAAGGTGTTTTTATGCCTGGATTTAGAAAGCATGAAAGCAATTATAAGCCTTTAGCTGTTGGTCTTAAGTATATAGACCATTGTGTGGGTAATGTGGGTTGGAATCAAATGAATACATGGGTAAGTTTTTATGAAGATGTCATGGGCTTTAAAAATATTTTGACATTCGACGATAAACAAATTTCAACAGAGTACTCTGCGCTAATGAGTAAAGTCATGAGCAATGGGAACGGATTTGTAAAGTTTCCAATTAACGAACCAGCAGAAGGCAAAAAGAAATCACAAGTAGAGGAGTATTTAGATTTTTATAAAGATGCAGGCGTACAACATATTGCTATTGCTACAGACAATATTGTAGATACCGTTACACAATTAAGTAGCAGAGGCGTGGAGTTTTTAAATATACCATCTACTTATTATGATGATTTGTTAGATCGTATAGGACCCATAGATGAAGATGTAGCGCCACTTAAAAAACTAGGAATTTTAGTAGATAGAGATGATGAGGGCTATTTACTACAAATATTTACGAAGCCTGTAGAAGACAGGCCAACGCTATTTTTTGAAATCATACAAAGAAAAGGTGCAAAGTCTTTTGGTGCTGGAAATTTCAAAGCTTTATTTGAAGCATTAGAAAGAGAACAAGACCTAAGAGGTAACTTATAAGTTTTTAGTTTAATCAAAAGCCATTTCTGGAATCTCACCTTCAATGATGAGTTTTCCCAGGGTGGCTTTTTTTATTGTTTCAACAGAAACACCTGGTGCTCTTTCCAGTAATTTGAAACCGCCTTCAGGTAAAACAGCAAGGACAGCCAATTCTGTTACTATTTTTTTAACGCATCTAATTCCAGTCAGCGGTAAAGTGCAATTAGGTAATAATTTACTTTCTCCATCTTTATTGACATGCTGCATGGCAACAATAATATTTTTTGCAGATGCTACAAGATCCATAGCACCGCCCATGCCTTTCACCATTTTACCAGGAATTTTCCAATTAGCGATATTCCCATTTTCTGACACTTCCATTGCACCTAAAATTGTTAAATCAATTTTTTGTGCATGAATCATACCAAAGCTCATGGCGGAATCAAATAGAGCAGCACCAGGCAACATGGTGATGGTTTGTTTACCGGCGTTGATTAAATCTGCATCCACCTCTCCTTCTGTAGGGAAGGGCCCCATACCTAATAGTCCATTTTCTGATTGAAAGCAAACAGCAATATTTTTTGGAATATAATTGGCTACAAGCGTTGGGATACCAATGCCTAAATTAACATAAGAATTATGTTGTATCTCTTTTGCAATTCTTTTTGCTATGGCTTCTTTATCTAACATGGAATAAAATTTGAATCATCAATTATTTAGAAATAGTTTTCTTTTCAATGCGCTTTTCATAATGACTACCCTGAAAAATTCTGTGAATATATACCCCGGGTACATGGATTTGGTTTGGATCTAGTTGACCTGGCTCTACTAGCTCCTCTACTTCGGCAATCGTTATTTTACCAGCCATCGCCATCATCGTATTAAAATTTCTAGAAGTGCCTTTAAAGATAAGGTTACCCGATGTGTCTCCTTTCCAAGCTTTTACAATTGCAAAATCTGCATTGAAAGCAGTTTCTAATAAATAATCTTTTCCATTAAAATTTCTTACTTCTTTTCCAATCGCCACTTCTGTTCCAATACCAGCAGGTGTAAAAATTGCAGGCATGCCATATCCAGCAGCCATACATCTAAATACCAGTGTGCCTTGAGGAATTAGCTCTACATCCAATTCGCCTGATAATAATTGTCTTTCGAATTCTGCATTTTCTCCCACATAGGAAGCGATCATTTTTTTGACCTGCCTTTGTTGAAGCATTAAACCAATGCCAAAATCATCTACCCCTGCATTATTAGAAATACAGGTAAGATTGGTCACGCCTTTTTTTACAAGCGCAGTAATACAATTTTCTGGGATGCCGCATAACCCAAATCCACCTAACATAATGGTTTGACCATCCATTATATCGACGATGGCCTCTTCTGCATTGTTGACTTGTTTATTAATCATCATAATGGCTATATTCAGTTAGTTCATTTTTTTAGCAATCGTAGCAACACGTTTGCCAAGGGTAAATCCTTTTTGTAAAAATAAGTTGTCGAGTTTTTCTGTTTTGAAAATACCTTCATTCGTAATGGCAGAAGCTCCAAATGGCGAAGTCCAGTCGTCTCCTCCCACCACAATCATTCCAAAAATCAACATAGAATGCAATAGGTTTACCTGTGCGAGTTCTTCCCCAGCAGAGATGCCGCCAGCTGTGACAAATGCTGCACCTATTTTATCTTTTAATGGGTTGCCCTCAAATGGCCATGCACTCATAAATTGAACTACTTCGGGTGCGAGGTTCGCATTGTAAACGGGGCTACCTATAATAATAGCATCTGCATCCAATAAATCCTTTGTTGTTGTTTGAGCAATACTTTTAAGTACCACCTGAACGCCTGGTATAGCCATCGCTCCTTTTGCCACTTCTTCTGCTAAGGATTGTGTATGCGCTGTTTTGCTATAATAAGCAATCAATACATTTTTTGTCTTTACCTGTCCATAAATAAATTGACTAAAAAATAATAATAAGACGAATGAGTATAGTTTCATATTGGAGACAGCATTAAAACAAGAAGTAAGTGCTATTTTATTAACTCAAAATAAGTCACAAGGAATCTTTCTCCAACAACAGACCCTTGCACTTTTGCTTTTTTAATGGCATTGCAAAAACCTTCTTTATCATGTGCATCGCCATGATCATCTAAACCAGTTCCGTCTACAAAGTAGTTCTTACCTTTAAATTTAACTGCTAAAAGGCAACCCTTCCCTTCCATTTTAAACATACAAGTACCACAGGTCGCGGCTAGCTCATACACAGGATTTTTAGGATTAAAGACTAATTTTTTATTGGTGCTATCTTGCGCATTTGCGGCAGTAAATAAAAACAATGCCATTAAACAAAATAATAATTTTTTCATGGGTTTCATTAAAGTATTAATCTAAGTTACTATTTAAGTAGGATAAAATGCCTAAATTTGTCTATTAAACATTGGCTTTTAAAAAGCAACCTGCATGAGAAAAATAGCACTTATCGCATTCTTGTTGATGCACTTGAATTCATTTTCTCAAGAGCTATTTGTATTCACGGAGCCTGCAAGTAATATGCCAGCTAAGTCATTGGGCTTTAGAGATATGAATGGATTCTTTTTAGAGAAGGATGGTAAGTTGAATTACCATAATATGCCAGAACTCATGTGGGGGATCAATAAAAAATGGATGGTGCATGCGCAAGGGTTTATAAGCAACCGCCAGGATGGTGGCTTTGAAACCGAAGGGGGCAGTGTATATGCCAAGTATCGTTTCTTTAGTAACGATGCGCTAAAAAAACATTTTAGAATGGCCTTGTATGGCAGGTATAGTTTCAATAAGGCAGATATACACCAACAGGAAATAGAAACAATGGGCCATAATTCAGGGCATAGTTTCAATAAGGCAGATATACACCAACAGGAAATAGAAACAATGGGCCATAATTCAGGATACGAGGCTGGATTCATAGCTACCCAATTATTACACAAAGTGGCTATCAGTAGCTCGATTAGTTATGAAAGGGCGCTAGACAATCAACCGAATTATAAATTTCCTAGCACAGAGAGTAATAGTGCGATGAATTATACTTTATCTGCGGGTAAATTAATGCTACCTAAGGTGTACACAAGCTATAAGCAGGTGAATATGAATTTGATGCTTGAATTCATTGGCCAACGTTTGAATGACAATCAAAAATCATTTTTAGACATTGCACCTTCATTACAATTTATATTTAACAGCCAGGCAAGGGTTGATATTGGCTACCGTAGGCAGTTGTATTCAACTATGGAAAGAACGGCACCAAATGGGATGGTATTGAAATTCGAGTATTTGCTTTTTAATGTATTTAAGTAATTGTTTAATTATAATTTTTTATGAAAGCAGTTTATATATCATTATTGTTGATAGGTATTTATTTGATCTTCCAATCATTTAAGATTATAAATGTGGTTAAAACAGAGAAGCAAGCTTATAGAGTGGTAAAAAAAGAAGCCGGATTTGAAATCAGGTTTTATCCTTCTGCGACAATGGCCACCGTTTATTCAAAAGCGACCAATTATAAATCAGTTGCTAGTTCGGGCTTTAATAAACTAGCAAAATTCATTTTTGGAGGTAATCAAGAAAAAGAAAGTATTGCTATGACAGCGCCAGTGATCATGCGTATTACTGACAAGGGCTCAAGCATGAGTTTTGTGATGCCTCAAAAATACAATGAAAAAGCATTGCCAACTCCTAATGACACTCAAATAGAAATTAAAAAATCTGAACCAACTTATTTTGCAGCAATCAGCTTTGGTGGATACGCTAATGATGAAAAAATAGCCATCTATCGGGATCAGCTTGCTGCCATGTTGAAACAAAAAAATATTATCAGAAAAGAAGGATTTTACTTTTTAGGGTACGATGCGCCATTCCAATTTATTGGAAGAACCAACGAAGTGATCATCCCTGTAGAATGGAAAGAATAGACAAAGATGAAATTTAAAAATAAGTAACTATTTTTTATAGTGCCTAATAAAAACTACTATAAGGGTTAATTTAAACCCTTATAGTAGTTGTGTAGCAATTAAAATGAAAAACCAATATTAAAATTGAAGCCGTTAAAGCTAGATTTAGCAGATCCAGCATCAAGACCTTCAGTCATTTCAGTTTCTTTATTGACTTTACTTAAACCTGCAGTGTAACTTACACCTAATCTGAATTTATCAGAAAATTGGTACTCAGCACCAAATAACCCTGAGAAATTAATGCTTTCCAATTCATTTTTAGTATCCTCTGAATCTCCATTATCAAATTTAGCTTTTGCACTCATAAGATAACTAAACTGGGGACCCGCAAATCCATATAATTTATCTGAAATTTTTAATCTTCCTAACAAGGGTATACTTAGATAATTTACATATTGTGTATTTTTATCACCACCCATGGATAAAATGGATAAACTACTTGCATAGCTATTGTACAACAAACCGCTTCGTACATTAAATGTACCTGAACCTTGAAAATCAGCAATCAAACCTGCATTTAAAGAAGCTTCTGAATTAAATGCAAGGGATAAACCACTAATTGTAGTTTTCAGTTTCATTAGATTCACGCCACCCTGAAAACTAAATTTGGTTTGGGCACTTAATTGGAAAAATAAGCCAATACTTAATAATCCGGTTACTAAAATCTTTTTCATAATCGTTTTTATTTGATGAATGTATATGAAATATAGATTATTTTTTTAATATATATTTATATCTCACCTCTTTTAACCCATTTTCTTGATAATCTGGCAGAGAACCTGTCAGGGGGGTATTATTTGAAGTATTTGACTCTTAAGCTTTTAGCATATAGGTCAAACTGAAAAAAATTATTCCTCTTCCACTTCCACAATCATTTCAACTTCAACAGCCATATTTAGTGGAAGTGCGGCCATCCCAACAGCCGATCTGGCATGCTTGCCCTTTTCTCCAAATACAGCCACCATTAAGTCCGAAAATCCATTCATTACTTTTGGTTGATCGGTAAAGTCTTCGGTACTATTGACCATGCCCAATACCTTCACAATTCTTTTTACTTTATTCAAATCCCCAATAGCATTCTTTAAATTAGCAATCATATTGATTCCGGTAATTCTTGCTGCTTCTCTGCCTTGTTCAATCGTCATGTCTTTTCCCAATTTCCCTTTAATATACCCTTGACCTTCTACAGCAGGTCCGGTACCTGAAAAATAAATCAAGTTCCCTGTTCTAACATAATTTACGTAGTTCGCAATAGGAGCCTTTAGTTTAGGAAGTGTTATACCAAGTGCTTTTAAATTTTCTTCTGGACTTTGTGCTTGACAGTACATATTTAATAATAAAAAAACAAAGAGCATAAAAAATTCAAGAATGTATTCGGACCATTTCTTTTTATGCGTTGGGTGGTGTGGGTGATGTACTTCCATATTTTAATTTTATAGATGAAAATAAGATAATGTTTGCAATTTTACACCAAATAAAAAAGGGCCTATGCCTTTGACAGCATAAACCCTTAATAATGTTATAAAGAAGGTATTATCAAAACTCAAAGAGTTACTTATAACCTTTGTATTTATTTAAAGCAAGGACAAAACCAACGCCAAATAGAATAGTAATAACTGCGGCAAAGTAAGGTATGATGTCAGTCATGTTAATCTTTATTAATTAGTTTTAAATAAATGGCAAATCCCATAATAGAAGGAACCCAAATCCCTATAAATATACCAGCCTCTCTATCTCCGCTAAACCATAAAATTTCCGAAAATATCAAAGACAGGAATGCAGATACAAACATTAATATATCAGTTGTTGTAAATTTCTTAAACATGAATCTTATTTTTACCAAATATAACATTTTTATCTTGCTATATTGGTATCTTACACTTTTTTTATATGATAGCCATTATAAAGCTAGATTATGATTTCTAACCATAAGAATAACAAACCAATGAACGAAGCACTAAATGTTTTCAACGAACCATTAATGGTTTGTGGGATAAGCCCAATGACTGGAGCATACAGAGACGGCTGCTGTAACACAGGCATAAATGATAGGGGCACCCATACTGTTTGTGCGGTTGTGACTGATGCATTTTTACAATTTTCAAAAAGCAGGGGCAATGATTTAACAATGGACTACCCACCTACTAATTTTATAGGGTTGGTGGATGGAGACAAATGGTGCCTTTGTGTGTCTAGATGGATCGAAGCCTATCAAGCTGGTGTCGCGCCTCCTATTATATTAAAAGCCACGCATATTAAAACCTTAGAATATATATCCTTGGATGAATTAATAAAGTTTGAATATGCGCCTATGACGGCTATGCATTGGACTGAATTGAATAACAAATTAGAAAAGACTTTTAAGTTTGACAACTACAATGAGGTAGTCTTATTCACGAATCAAGTGATGCAAATAGCCATAGATCAAGACCATCATCCAGAAATACATGTCCATTACAATTTTGTAAAAGTGCGCATCACAGATTATGAGCAAGGAACAGTTTCAGAAAAATGTCAACGCTTTGTCGCTGCCGTCAATAAGATTGTATAATAAAAGTCTTTCTTCCCTCTAAAAGAGCAAGTTTTTAATCATTGCCACAATTTCACTTGAGGGTCTAGGATTTCTGTAATTTTATATTCTAATGAAGATCCTATTACTTGCGTTGCTTCCTCAATAGTTAAAATGTGTAGTTAAAAAAAAGATAATGGTATTTACGAATTATTTTTTTGAAGTTGCAATCTGAACATCTGATTGAATGTGAGCGGTATTGGCTCTTCCACTTGGATCTTGATTTTCCTGCCATTTAGGTATCCATTTACGCACTGTTTCCGCTGAACTAATTTGAGGAAAGTATTGATGGAAAATAGTTCTGTAATAATAAGCTTCTTTTGTGGTTGGCGTATTGTAAGGAAATTGTTGGCCAGCCTGCTCTAATTGCTCGTCCGATACCTTGGAACTACAATATTCAATAAGTTGATCAATCCAATTGTAGCCTACCCCATCAGAAAATTGTTCTTTTTGTCTCCATAATACTTCAGAAGGTAAATAGGGTTTATCATGCGTATCAAAGGCTTTTCTAAGTATGTATTTTTCTATCCCATCATAGGTTTTAGGTTGCTTCTCTTCTGGCTTAATTTGTAAAGCCATTTCTAAAAATGCCTTATCTAAAAAAGGTACACGCGCTTCTATACCGTGCGCCATGGTAGATTTGTCCGCTCGAAGTAAATCGGCAGTAAATAAGTTTTGAACACGTTCAATTGTTTCTTTTTGAAATTCTTCTGAGGAAGGGGCATTTCTAAAGTACAAATAACCCCCAAAAATTTCGTCAGCACCCTCACCAGACAATACTACTTTAATTCCTTTCTCGGAAATAGCTTTTGAAAGAAAATACATAGGAGTACTAGCGCGAATAGAGGTGACATCATAGGTTTCTAAATGCCAAATTAATTTTTCTAATATTTCTATTCCTTGTTCAATCGTGAAATGAATTTCATGGTGTTCAGTTCCAATAAATTCAGCTACTTTTCGGGCTGCTTTTGCATCAGGTGCTTCTGCGTCTAATCCAATTGAAAATGAAAGAAGTTTTTTACCATGCTCTGCTAATAATCTAGCAGCTATGGCAGAAGTTAATGATGAATCTAATCCTCCTGAAAGTAACACACCAATTGGCGCATCACTCATTAATCGCTTCTTTGTTGATTCGATAAGTGACGCTCTAATTAAATCTAAATCTAATTCCTTTGTCGCTTTTGAAAAATCTTCATATACAGGGGAATAGTATTTGACAAATCCAGTTTTGGGCGTATAATAATGTCCAGGAGGAAATGCAGAAAATGTCTTGCACTGATCTGCTATAGATTTCATTTCCGAAGCAAAATACATACGACCAGAAGCATCAAACCCATAGTATAAAGGCTTTACACCCATTGGATCTCTTCCTGCGATAAAATCAGATCCATCAACCACAACAAAAACCCAATCACCATCCAATATATTGCAAAAATCATAACCAAACTCCTCGTAAAGGTGAACGATTACTTCAGAATCAGAATGCGTCCTAAAAGTATGGTCCTTCAATATTCCATCTCTTAACTTTTGATGATTATATATTTCACCATTATGAATCATATAGGCAGTCGTGGTCCCTTTAATTGGTTGCTTACCAGTATGCAAGTCTATAATTGATAATCTCTCATGAGAAAGGATGCTTCCATTTTCAGTAATAATCATATCACTTTCGTCTGGTCCACGATGAGCCATTCTTTTTGAAAGAGACTTAACTAATTCTTGATCCATTCCGTTTCCAATAATGGCTAAAATTCCACACATAATAAAATATTTCTAGAATGGCGAATTTAAGTGATTTATTACCTAGTTTAAATTTTATAAAATCTGTTCATATTTTAATCTGTTCTCAACAATTCCATCTTTTCCCCTCCATTCAACCTATTCTTAGAGTTTGAGGTGCAAATTTTGGTCGAGAATTACCCCAAACAAAAAGGGTCTACGCCTTTGACAGCATAAACCCTTGAAAATCTTCCTTTCGGCTGTGGGCCCACCTGGGCATGATCCAGGGACCCCCTGATTATGAGGGTTTCTGGTGGCATTCCATACCTTTTCATTTATTGATAATCAATAGGATACAAGATTGAAGTAGATTTATATTTCTCATATTTCACCTCTTTTAACCCGTTTTTGGTGAAAACCTGGCCCGGAACCTGGCCAAAACTTACCCCAATCAATAATGGGCTACGCATCCCCATTCATATACCACCTTATTATGATGGTTTCTGGCGGTAATGTCACCTATTTTTAATACAGTTTTCTATAATTACTAGGTCGCATATTTTTCTTCTTTAAAAAAATGCGATTAAAATAAGTGAGTGTTTCAAATCCATTTTCATACGCAATTTCTGCCACTTGCTTGTCTGTTGCTAATAAATCATTGCACACATTTGCGATTCTTATTTCATTAACATAGTCGGAAAATGTTTTTCCTGTAATTCTTTTAAAGAATTTACAAAAAGCACTTGGAGAAAGATGAATGAGCGCGGCCGCCTTATGTATCGTTAATACTTCTGTGGTATGTTGTTGGATATAGGTACAAACTAAATTAATTCGTTTTTCATTTTCACTTCCTTTAAGCGGTTGATATAGTGAAGATGCAAGTGGTGTTATTTTTGATTTAGAAAGTTCATCAAGAATATGAATCAAGTCAGTAATCTTTTCAATACCTTCTTTTGCTGGCAGCTTTTTGATTAATTCTTTTAATGCCTTAGATTTATTTTCATTAATTGATATTCCTTGCTTAGAACACAGTAGTAATTTATTAATAGAACTTAATTCACCAAGTCTTGTAAATCGTTCAATAAATTCTACCGAAAACTGTATGACAATAGCTTCACATTTTCCTTTAATTGCACCATTGCTTACCCAAGTGTGAGGTAAACTTGGTCCAATAAGTACCAGGTCGCCACTTTCAAAATATGCATGACTGTCACCAATTAATCTGCTGCCCTTCCCGTTTACAATTAGTGTAAGCTCATATTCTGGATGATAGTGCCAGAAAAATTCAAGTTTATCTTGTTGTATTTCAAATGCGACAAAGGAATGTTGCCCTCTTTTTTTTACGATATCCTCAAATAATGGCTTCATAACACTATTTAATCAATTTATACGTCAAATTTATAAAATTTAGACAATATAGTGTCATTATTGGCAAATACCATGTCATATTATATAAAACCAACTCGATAATTTTACTTACAAAATCACATTTATGATCAAAATACCTTCATCCGTTAAGGAGACCTTATCCAAGCCTTATTTACTGACAAAGGAACAAATTCAGTTCTATCAACAAAACAGGTTTATCAAACTCAAACAAGTTTTTGATGAACCAACAATAACTTTTTTTAATGATGCAATAAGTCAAAGGGTATCCTTAATGAATAAAGAAAATACACCAATAGAACAAAGAACTACATATGGTAAAGCTTTTCTTCAATTATTTAATCTCTGGAAAGAAGATGAACTTGTCAAAGAATTTGTTTTTAGTAAAAGACTTGCACAAATTGCATCAGATTTAATGAACACTAGTGGTGTTCGAATTTATCATGACCAGGCTCTATTTAAAGAAGGTGGTGGAGGCATTACACCATGGCATGCTGACCAATACTATTGGCCACTTGAGACTGATAAAACAGTAACTGCATGGATTCCATTACAAGCAACGCCATTGGAATTAGGTCCATTAGAATTTAGTGCAGGTAGTCACCAAATTGTGGAAGGACGTGATTTAGAAATTGGAGATGAAAGTGAAAGATTAATCCAACAAAAATTAAAGGTTACTAATTTTAATCATGTCATTGAAGCATTCGATTTAGGGGAAGTAAGTTTTCATAGCGGGTGGGTGTTTCATCGTGCTGGCGCTAACACTACCAATCAAATGCGTAAAGTGATGACAGTGATTTATATGGATAAGGATATGGTGTTAAAAAATCCTGAGAATAAAAATCAAATTAATGATTGGAATACTTGGTGTCCAGGAGCAAAAATTGGGGAAGTGATTGATACGCCACTTAACCCTGTAATTTAATAAAACGATTCCCTTGCAAATAAGATATTGTTGTACCTATTGGGGTTCAGAAATGGATTCGCCTGATGTTTTTGTTGACAAAGTGCTGTCTTGGGGATACGAGGGCATTGAAATATTTTTACCATCTTTAACCGATGCATTCTCAGAACTGTTTATTGAAAAGATGAAGGGTATAATGCATAGAAATGCTGATTTTATTTTTATAGCACAACATATTGTTTCTGCAGAAAAGGCTACCGTTGATAATTACTTAAGCAAGATTAAAATAAATTTAACCGAATTATCTTTATTTAAACCAAGCTTTATAAATGCGCATATTGGGAAAGATTATTTTTCATTTGATGATAATTGCAGGGTTATTGATGCTGCCTTAAACCTAAGTTATAAAACAGGGGTTCGTATTTTATTTGAAACTCACAGGGGGAGGTTTTCATTTCATGCAGCTTCATTAATCCCCTATTTAAATAAATTTCCAGAAATAGAACTAGTGGGCGACTTCTCTCATTTTTGTGCAGTATCTGAAAGTATGATGCAAGATCAGGAGGAGATAATTCAACAAATTATTCCACATATTGGTCATATCCATGCAAGAATTGGACATGAACAAGGTGCTCAAGTTAACGATCCGTTTGCACCAGAGTGGCAAGGTCATTTCACTCAATTTGAAACATGGTGGCAATCAATTATTAATTATCAAAAAAGTAAAAAAACTAAAATATTCACTATAACTCCTGAATTTGGTCCAGCTCCTTATATGCCTTCAATGCCATTTACCAAACAACCTTTGGGTAATCAGTTGGAAATTAATCTTAAGATGATGAATTATTTAAAAAACAAGTTTTAAAAATGCTTTAGTGTTTGTCTTTTTGTTAGACAATACATTAAAAAAATAAAATATGCCCAACCAAGAAAATATACAAAGGAAATGGTGGAAAGAAAAAATTGTTTACCAATTGTATCCTCGAAGTTATAAGGACACGAATGGCGATGGTATTGGTGATTTAAAGGGTGTCATTGAAAAACTAGATTATATTAAAAGCCTGGGAGTAGATGTGGTATGGTTGAATCCTATATTTGAATCTCCTAATGATGATATGGGTTATGACATTTCTGACTATAAGGCCATTATGAAGGATTTTGGGTCCATGGAAGATTTTGACCTAATGTTAAAAGGTTTGCATGAAAGAGGCATTAAGTTAATCATGGACTTGGTCGCGAATCATACTAGCGATGAACATCCATGGTTTCAAGAAAGCAGAAAATCCAGAGATAATCCCTATCGTAATTACTATCATTGGTGGGATGCAGAAAAAGGGAAACCGCCTTATCGGTGGAGCATATTTGATAAGCAAAACAATGCATGGAAATATGATGCCTTAACCAATAGTTATTACTTTCACATATTTAGTGAAAAGCAACCAGATTTAAATTGGGAGAACCCTGAAGTGAGACATGCCATATATAGTGTTATGAAATTTTGGTTAGATAAGGGTATTGATGGTTTTAGATTGGATGTGATTGCTTGTATATCAAAAGACACTAGTTTTCCTGAAATGCCCGAGAATATGCATGTAAGTAAATGGTTCCCTTATTATGCACAAGGCCCTTTTTTACATGATTATTTACAAGAAATGAATAGAGAAGTGTTTTCCAAGTATGATTGCATGAACGTAGGGGAGATGAGTTTTGTAACAACGGAAGATGCTTTATTATTTGTGGATGAAGAAAGAAACGAATTACAAACTTTTTATCACTTTGATCATACTGGTGTTGGTGTTAGTAAAGAAAATTTTATGTATGCCGATGATACGCATTGGGATTTAGTAGAATGGAAAAAGATATTTAATAATTGGGATAAAGTGTTTGCAGCAAAGGGATGGGGCACTATATATTTAGGCAACCATGATATGAGTCGTATGGTAAGTCGTTTTGGAAATGATAGCGAAGCTTTTAGAGAAATTTCGGCAAAAATGTTACAAACATTTATATTAAGTATGCGGGCTACTCCCTATATATACAATGGAGATGAAATTGGCATGGTAAACACGAATCATACTAAAATAGAAAACTACCAGGATGTGTATACCATTAACTATTATAATCAGTTGAAACAAAAAGGGGAAGATTATGAGGGTTTTTTGCAATCTCATTCAAACATAAGTAGAGATAATAGCAGGACTCCAATGCAATGGAATGATAAAGAAAATGCTGGGTTCACGAATGCTAGTCCTTGGTTAGAGGTGAACAAAAACTATAAAACCTTAAATGTAGCAGCACAAGAAAATGATCCTGATTCTGTGCTCAATTATTTTAGGGAATTGGTGCAGTTAAGAAAAAATAATTTAACATTAGTTTATGGTGCATATGAATTAGTAGACGAATCCAATGAACAAATATTTGCATACACAAGAACATTAGATCATGAGCAATTTTTAGTCGTCTTAAATTTTTCTGATACACCTGCTTTGCTAAGAACGACGATCCCAATAACCAAAGACAATATATTAATTAGCAATTACGCAGAACCGAGTCATAATAATATATACGATCCCTATGCAGCTGTGATTTATAAAACATCAAATTAACTTTTTAAAACAATAATTATGAAATTTACGATTTTTACGAGTTTGCTATTTTTAAGTACTATGAGTTTCGCACAAAAAAATACGACTTCTCCAAAGGGGGAAGTGATGTATCATGTTTTTCAACGTAGTTTTTATGACAGCGATGGCAATACATATGGCGACTTGAATGGTTTAAAACAAAAGTTGCCTTATTTGCAGGACCTGGGGGTTACTTCAATTTTACTTTTGCCTTTGTATGATGCCGACTGTTACCACAACTATTTTGCAAATGATTTTGAAAAAATTGATCCTTCTTTAGGCACAATGAATGAATATTTATCGCTCGTAAAAGAAATTCATAAGCGTGGCATGAAAGTATATATGGACATGGAAACCCAGTATGTAACTGAAAAACACTTATGGTGGAAAGATGCGGTAGGAAATTTAAATTCAAAGTATAGTGACTATATTTTATTTGATGACTCAGCGCATAAAACACCTGCTACTATTATATATGATTTACGTCAATTAAATAATTATAACGGAACTTCTATCAAAATTACTACTGTAAATCTTAGAAGTAAAAAAGTACTTGATTACAATAAAAAATTATTTTCTTATTTTGTCGACCCCAACAAGGATGGAAAATTTGATGATGGAGTTGATGGTTTTAGATTAGACCACGCAATGGATCATTTAGATGGCAAACCCACCCTTACTAATTTGTTTGAGGAGTTTTGGACTCCATTAATGACCTATTTAAAAAAGAAGAATCCATCACTTAAAACAGTTGCAGAACAAGCAGATTGGAAAGATTATGGATATGGCTACTTGGCAAATGCAGGGGTGGACAGAGTATTTGGTTTTGGTTTACAACAAGCGATTGTATCCTTTGACAAACAAAATTTAATTAGAAATGCCGATTCCATTTTATTAAAATGCCCCAAAGACAAGGAGCAAATTATATTCATTGAAAATCATGATATAGACAGGTTCGCATCTATTGAGCCAAATAAAGACAAACAGAAAATAGCAGCCTCGTTAATGTTTTTAATTGGCGGTATTCCTTCTATTTATTATGGACAGGAAATTGGTATGCTTGGGAAGAATGGCAATTGGGGTGGTACCGATGGCAACGACATTCCTCGAAGAACTGCGTTTAAATGGAATAAGTCCTATGAAGGAACGGGAATGGCTACCTGGTATAGAAATATATCAGCCGCATGGAATAATGACAACTTAAAAGTAAATGACGATATTTCACTAGCAGCTCAAATAGATGACAAGAATTCTTTGTTCAATTATTATAAGAAAATGATTGAATTAAAACAAAGTAATGCTGCATTGGCAGACGGCAATTATGTAAATGCTATAAATAGTAACAATAAGGTTTTTAGTTTTTATAGAACCCATAAAAATACTAAAGTGCTTGTTGCGGTTAATCTTTCTAATGAGCCGCAAACTGCAACATTTGAAAATGATTATAGTAAATCTAATTCACTATACGGCAAAGCTAGCTTTAAGAAAAATGAAATTGAACTTAGCCCTTACCAATTAGCGGTGTTTGAATTGAAATAGATTTATCGTAATTAACCTATATAACCCGTTTTTTTTGAAAACCTGGCCCAAACTTGGCCCAAAAGAAAAAACCACCTATGAAACAAATCATAAGTGGTTGATATTCAAGTGGGCCCACCTGGGCATGATCCAGGGACCCCCTGATTATGAGTCAGGTGCTCTAACCAACTGAGCTATAGGCCCGCATCTTTCGATGACAGGCTGCAAAAATAGTAAAATTGACCCTCTATTTGAACATAATGCCTTAATATTTTAACCTTTTTTAAAGTGTTCTACCCTTTTTTTCAATTATTTTTGCCAAATGAAGAAAGTAATTTTATCTCTCCTTACTATTTTGTTATTCAGTGGATTAGCAAATGCACAAACAAATCCTCCAGAAAAGAAAATGGCCGACTTATCTAGCCGTCCTGCCGATCATTTAATGATTCAATTTGGAACCGACAGTTGGTCTGGAGCTCCTGATAGTGTGAAGACATCTGGTATAGGTAAACATTTCAATATTTATTTTATGTTGGACAAACCTTTCAAGACTAACAATAAATTTAGTCTTGCCTATGGTATAGGGTTTGGTACAAACAATCAATATATTGACAAGGGTACCTATGTAGATCTTGCGCAAGTAGCCAACACCATTCGATTCAAACAATTAGATTCTATAGCAAATAGATATGATAAACAAAAAGTAGCGACAGTATACTTACAAGTACCTGCTGAATTAAGATACTATTCCAATCCAGCGAATCCTGCAAAGTCTTGGAAATTTGCTGCTGGGCTTAAAGTGGGTTTATTATTTAAGGGCTATACTAAATCGAAGGATCTCCAAACATTCAATGGTAATTCTTTATATGGTAAAACATATATTCAAAAAGTTAGCAACAAAAGATTCTTCACAAGTAATGATATTACATTGACTGCAAGGGCAGGATACGGACTGCTTTCATTGAATGTAGGTTATTCTATAACGCCTGTGCTTCGTGATGGATACGGACCTTCATTCAACAGACTATCTGTTGGGTTAAGCATTAGCGGGTTATAGTAGCTTCAAAAAATTTAGAACCCTCCTTTATATTAAGGGAGGGTTTTTTTATTCTACATAGGTATTGAGTTATCTTTGTATAAATTTAGTTTCATTTTGATAGAGAAAAAGCAAATTATAAAGGAAGAAGAGAAGGCGGTCTTAGTGGGCGTGATTCTACAAGAGCATACCGAAGAACAGGTCAATGAATATTTAGCGGAGTTGGCTTTTTTAGCTGAAACTGCAGGGGCGATAGCAATTAAAGTTTTCAAACAAAGGCTACCGCATCCAGATAGTAAAACATTTGTGGGTAAGGGTAAGCTAGAAGAAATTAAACAATATGTTGCTGCTAAAGATATTGATGTAGTGATATTTGACGATGAGTTAACAGGATCTCAAATACAGAATATTGAAAAGGAAGCAAAGTGCAGGGTGATTGACCGAAGCGATTTGATCTTAGATATTTTTGCACGTCGTGCAAGAACAGCACAAGCAAAAGTGCAAGTAGAGTTGGCGCAATACCAATACATTTTACCAAGACTAAAAGGGATGTGGTCGCATTTGGAAAGACAAGGTGCGGGGATTGGATCACGTGGTCCTGGTGAAACAGAAATTGAAACAGATAGACGTATTGTGAAGGACAAGATTAATTTACTCCGCAAGCGTTTACAAGAAATAGACAAACAAGCATTCACGCAACGCAAGGACCGTGGCGAGTTTATACGTGTTGCACTAGTGGGTTACACCAATGTGGGCAAGAGTACCATCATGAACTTAATTAGTAAAAGCGAAGTGTTTGCAGAAAATAAATTATTCGCTACTTTAGATACCACTACCCGTAAAGTCGTTTTTGAAAACACGCCATTTTTATTAAGCGACACGGTGGGATTCATTCGTAAACTTCCGCATCATTTAGTAGAGAGTTTTAAAAGCACTTTGGATGAAGTGCGTGAGGCAGATGTGTTATTACATGTGGTAGACATCTCGCATCCAAAATATGAAGACCAAATTGCGGTAGTCAATAAAACCTTACAAGAATTAAAAGCGTTCAATAAACCGGTACTAACTATTTTTAATAAAATGGATTTGTACCGTGATCGTTATTTTGACGAATGGGTTTCTGACGAAGTAAAACAAGATTTAGAGAAAGACCTAAAGGAAAGATGGATTAATGCAACCAATAGCAACTGTGTTTTTGTATCTGCCATTGAAAAACAAAACATCGAAGAATTAAGAACCATTATTTTACATAATGTGAGAGACATGTATCAAATTAAATATCCTTACAAGACCGTATTCTATTAGTTATGTCAGCTACTGAAATGCATTGGGTTTTAGTCACAGATGCGCCATTGAGTTTAGACTGGCCCGCAAATCAATTATTAGATTTGGAAGTAGATGGCAAAAAAATCACCCTAGCTAAATTTAAGGATGGCTACTTTGCTTTTGCTCAAAAATGTCCCCATGCAAGTGGGAGGATGGCACAGGGCTATATCAACCCTTTAGGTCAAGTGGTTTGTCCTTTACACAGATACGCGTTTGACATGAAAAATGGTCGTAATACAACCGGGGAGGGCTATTTCCTAAAAACCTATCCCGTAGAACTACGCCCAGAGGGACTTTTTATTGGTTTTAAGCCTAATTCTTTCTTTTAAACTTTTGTACTTAGCTAAATTTCATTATTTTTGCAACCCATTAAAGGGAACACTCCTCCTTAGCTCAGTTGGTTAGAGCATCTGACTGTTAATCAGAGGGTCTCAGGTTC
>CAMCHR010000017.1 GCA_945874755.1 Chitinophaga pinensis | reverse complement strand
CATTGTCTTTGGCGAAAGTGTTGTCAATTAAAATTTCATCAAATACAATCCCTTCTCCTTTCAAAGTGCGCAGCATTAAGTCCTGAATAGGTTGGAAGGTCGATGTAGGAAAAGCATCCGTACCTAATCCATCCTGATTGGTCACCATCACTTTATAAAAGCCAAATTCATTGGCAATTTTTTGCATGTTGGAAATCACACCAGGTACAAAAATGGTCTTATCAATATGGTCTATCTGAAAATCAGTAGCTGGTTCTTCTAAGATCACACCATCTCTGTCAATGAATAAAATAGGTCGCATCTTTTACTTTTATTTTTATTTCTTCTTTTTAGCGGCCTGCACCTGAGCAATTGTAATTGCACTTGCTTTGTTGGACCAACTGTTTCTAATATAGGTCAACAAATCTGCTAATTCATTGTCTTTTAAGTCTGGGTTCGCTGTCATGGCATTGCTATAATAAAAACCGTCTAGTGCAATACGTTCGTTGTATCCGTAGCGGATGATACGCACCAATCTGGCTATGTCTTTTCCAACCACATTGGAAGCGGCATCAAGTGGTGCATTCATGTTTGGTACGCCTCCCCCATCTGCTTGGTGACAAGCAAGACATCTAGTCTCATAAATTTTTTTACCCTTCTGCATATTTTGAGCATTCGCCTGAACACAATAAAACAAGGCTACTACAACCAAGCTGACTATTTTAAATTGCATTTTTTGCATACTTATTTATTAAAACTAATTTTAAAAATCGCTCCCTTGCTATCATCACTTACATATAAACTTCCATCAGGACCTTCTGCTAAACCACATGGTCTTGCTTTCGCGCCTCTCGGACTTTTATTGTTATCTGCTCCCGCAAATCCATTGGCAAAAATTTCCCATTCACCAGAGGGCTTGCCATTCTTAAACGGCACAAAAGCAACAAAGTACCCTTCTTGAGGTAATGGTGCTCTGTTCCAAGAACCATGAAAGGCAATAAATGCACCTTCTTTATATTTAGCTGGGAATTGATTGCCCTTGTAAAATAACAATGCCATTGGCGCCATATGTGCTGGGAAAGCAACCAAAGGATCAAGTGCATTTTTGCCGCCTTCTAATTTTCCATCTCCACCATATTCAGGAGAAAGTATTTTTTTCTTTTGGAATGGATCGTAGTACACGTAAGGCCATCCTGCATCGTCCCCTTCTTTCATTTCATACATCGTTTCTGCAGGTAAATCTGCATTTTGAGCATCGGTGTACATGGTTGGATAAAAAGTATTCAACTGATCGCGGCCATGTTGTGTGACAAATAAACTATTGGTCTTGTTATTCCAATCTAGGCCAATCACATTTCTTAAGCCTGTAGCATATCTTTTGCCTTGTGCATAAGATTGATTTTCTTTACTGCCATCAAATTTCCAGATACCACCCGCAGAATCTAAAATTGGACAAGGCATCATACCCTTAGATCCTACAGATCTATCTTTTTCTTGACATGCATTAGAGTAAGCACCAATATTGACATAAATATTGCCTTGAGGATCTAAAGTGATTGATTTAGATGCGTGCTGTCTTCTGCTATGTAAATTTTGAATGATTGTTTTAGGTGCTGTTGGATTGGTCACTTCTCCATTGGCATCTAATTGATATAAGTACACCGCATCATCAGAACTAGCATACAACTGATTCCCTTTAATAAAGATGCCCGTTCCGCCATATTTTCCCCATCCACTTATTTTTTCTGCAATACCATCTCCGTTAACATCTTCCATTCTAACAATACTTTGGCCTGCCTTATTTACATTATTTAATTTGGCAAACAATATCCCTTTATCATTAATGGCGATATGTCTTGCAGTACCAATTTGATCTGCAAATAAAGTAGCAGAAAATCCAGTAGGTAGTTTTAATCCTGCATTCTCTTGTGCGTTCACTGACAAAGCAAGTACACAAGCCAATAAAAAGTTGCTTAATTTATACATGATGGTTTATTTTATTTTAAAATATATTAGTCTAAAGTTAATTCAAAAGTATTGGTTATCCACTCATACATTGTATCTACCAGTAAAGTATTTTCTTGCTCCGTACCTACTGTGATCCTAAGACTGTCTTCACATAATGCTAAAGAAGACCTATCTCTTACAATAATGCCTCTAGACATCAAGAATTCGTATAGTTTTCTTGCATGTGGGATTTTTACTAAAATAAAATTGGTATCCGAAGGGAATACTTGAATTACATGTGGCATAGAAGCAATCACTTGGGCCAATGCATTACGCATGTCAACCAATAATTTGATCATATCATTCACCTGGCCCACTTCTTCTAAAGCTTGTAGTGCTAGTTCTTGGGTTACAATATTAATATTATAAGGCGCTTTCACTTTGTTCATATACCCAATAATATCTGGGTTAGCAAAACACATGCCTAGTCTTAGACCCGCCAAGCCCCATGCTTTACTCAATGTTTGCAAGACCACTAAATTTGGATAGTCTATCAAGGATTGAACAAATGACTTTTGTTTTGAAAAATTAATGTAGGCTTCATCAATCACTACAATACCGTCAAAATGATTTAAAATGGTTTCAATGTCAATTCGATCTAATGAGTTGCCTGTTGGATTATTTGGTGAACAAATCCAAATGATTTTAGTGCGCTCGTTGACTAATTGTTCAATATGTGCCACATTCAATTGATAGTCCGCTAATAATGGTGCATTCTGTACTGTAATATCATTGATATTTGCACTTACTTCATACATAGGATAAGTTGGAGGACAAATAATGATATTGTCTTTCCCAGGTTCGCAAAAAGTTCGAAATAAAATATCAATGCATTCGTCACTTCCGTTGCCTATGAATATTTGATTGGCTGCAATTTGTTTTACAAAGGCCAACTTTTCTTTAAGTTGTTTTTGGTAAGGATCAGGATACCTATTGTACCATTTAGTTAATGGCGAACCCAAACTATTTTCGTTGGCATCCAATAAAATTTTAGCGGCACCTGTATATTCATCTTTTGCAGAAGAATAAGGCTTCAAAGTTTTAATATTTGGCCTAATCAATTTATCTAATTCAAATGCCATGGTTCAAATTTAATTCGTCCTTTAAATTATATTTTTGATTCTATTTCTTTCACTCTAATTGCCACAGCCTGCGCATGGGCTTCCAATTGCTCCCCCGATGCTATTTGAATCACAGTTTGAGCTATATTTTTAAGGCCCATCTCGGTTAATTGTTGGAAGGTGATCTTTTTTACAAAACTATCTACACTCACACCACTATAGGCTTTTGCATGGCCATTGGTGGGTAAAGTGTGGTTGGTGCCGCTAGCATAATCCCCTACCGATTCTGGAGAATAATTGCCAATAAATACCGAACCAGCATTGATGATTTTTTCTGCCACAACCAATGCATTTTCAACAGATAAAATAAGGTGCTCTGGGGCATAAGCATTGATCAATTGAATGGCATCTTCTCTTAAAGCAATTACAATCGCTTTTGAATTGCCTAATGCTTTGATCGCAAAATCTTGCCTTGGTAATTCAACTAATTGTTTTTCTAATTCCATTTGTACTTGTTCTACAATATTCTTATTACTTGCAATCAACAACACTTGACTATCTGCACCATGTTCTGCCTGTGATAATAGATCTGCTGCTACAAAGGAAGGGACCGCTGTTTCATCTGCATAAACACAAACTTCACTTGGTCCTGCTGGCATATCAATGGCTACACCTTGTTGTTGGATCAACTGTTTCGCTGCTGTGACATATTGATTACCTGGACCAAATATTTTAAACACTTTAGGCACCGTTGCTGTACCGTATGCCATTGCAGCAATCGCTTGCGCACCTCCAATGGTATAAATTTGTTGGATGCCTACTAAACCCGCTGCAAATAAAATAGCAGGATCAACTGTGCCATCTTTTCGAGGAGGGGTACATAAAATCACTTCATTACAGCCTGCTAGTTTTGCTGGAACGCCCAGCATCAACACTGTAGAAAATAAAGGCGCTGTTCCCCCAGGAATATAGATGCCCACTTTCTCGATCCCAACAGATTTCCTCCAACACCATACACCAGGCATGGTCTCTATTTTTTCCTCTCTCTTGATCTGTGCTTGATGGAAAATCTCAATATTCACTTGAGCAGATAAGATGGCAGCTTTTAGCGCAGGCGCAACGAGTGCTTCCGCAGCTTGTATCATAGCAGTATCAATGACAATCGTTTTTAATTGAACCTGGTCAAATGTTTCACTGTATTTAAAAAGCGCAGCATCCCCTTCCATAGCCACTGCATCTAAAATCGATTGTACTTGCGGCATTAATAACGCTGCATCAAAATTTGGGCGCGTCAACAATGCTTCCCAGTCCTGCTTTAATGGTTCTTCAAATACTTGCATCTTATAAAATCATTTTTTCGATAGGCACCACCAAAATACCTTCGGCACCTACAGCTTTTAATTGTTCAATTAAATTCCAAAAATCTGCTTCTTCAATCACTGTATGCACACTGCTCCAGCCTTCTGTTGCCAATGGAACGATGGTAGGACTTTTCATACCAGGCAGCACAGCAATGATTTTGTCCAGTTGTGCATTGGGCGCATTCAACAAAACATATTTATGCTTCTTTGCCTTTTTAACTGACTCTATTCGGAATAATAAGCGCTCTAAAATAGGGACCAATTCAGCTGGAAGGTTATTTCGTTTAACTAAAACTGCTTGTGAGTGTAAAATCGTATCCGCTTCTTTCAATCCATTCATAAATAAAGTAGACCCACTGCTTACTAAATCACAAACCACATCGGCTAGTCCTATACCAGGTGCAATTTCCACACTACCACTGATCTCATGAATTTCTGCTTTAATTTGGTGTTGATCTAAATATTGTTGCACCAATACCGGATAACTAGTCGCAATTTTCTTGCCTGCTAAAAATTGTGGACCAGTGAAGGTTTCCCCTTTTTGAATTGCAAAACTTAATCTGCATTTTCCAAAACCAAGTGCATAGACCACTTCCACTTTTTTAGCTTTCTCATACACCACATTCTCTCCCACAAAACCAATATCTGCTACACCATCTTGCACATACTGTGGAATATCGTCGTCTCTTAAAAAGAAAACTTCTAATGGAAAATTACTTGCATCCGCTTTTAATTGATTGACGCCATTGCTAATATCGATGCCGCATTCTTTTAAAAGTTGCATAGAGTCTTCGTTTAGTCTCCCTGATTTTTGAATCGCTAATTTTAATCTCATATACTATTTATAAAAATTAAAAGGGCTTACTATGTAGTAAGCCCTTTGTTTAATATTGATACATACCAACATCTACAGCTTACCTATTTGATAGCAGATGAAAATGATGGATATAATTGTTGAATAACATAATGCAAATTTACGACCCTTTTATAAAATCCCCAACTAAAATAGCATAAAAAAATAAAGAAATTAGACCTATAAGGAGCTATCCGTTAAACAAAATGTCGTAATGTTATTTGGCTTCAAACCAAACTGGTTTATCCTTCACCCCGTCCCCATTATAATTAATACATAATTCTTCGTCCACTGCAACTGCTCGTTTTGTTTGAATTTGAATGGTTTGATGTTCAAAATCCATATCATATTTGCAATTCGCATCCACACTATGATTGTAGATAGAAACATAGCCCAAAGCCACCGCTGCTTCTTGTTCATTGATGCCCCATTCAAAAATATAATCATGTAATAATGTGGCATCCACAACGGTTCGTTCCGTTTGATTTAAAACAATGACAGGTGCAATTTCAATGGTTGTTCCAGCAGGGATTGCATCGGTCGTGAAAACCCCTCTACCTCTATTCGTGGTCTCCATAATGTATAAAATTGGCAATATCATTGCATAAAGTTAGCATATCCTAGTATGATTTCGTAAATTGCAGCCATGTCAGCCGAATTAGAAGATGAAATCATATTAGCAGAAGTTTTTTTAGAGATCCTCTCTAAAGAAGACCTGCCTCTTTTAAAGGAATTTTTAGACGAGCAGAACATCAGTGATGTAGTGGAGCTTGTGAATGAATTTCCTGAAAAGGAAGGCTTGATTATTGATACTATGACCGTTCATCGTGCAGTAAGTGTCTTCAAATTATTGGACATCAACCAGCAGAAGGATATCATTAAAGAACTCCCTGCAAGAAAGACAGCCAAGATCTTAAATGAATTACCTCCAGATGACCGTACTGACTTTTTTGAAGAATTACCAAAAGCAGCCATCCGTGACCTCATTAAATTATTGGACCCTGAAGAACGTAAAATCACTTTATCGCTTTTAGGTTATCCTGATGATTCAGTTGGACGTATGATGACGCCCGATTATGTCTATGTATTTCCACATTATACTGTGGCTCAAGTTTTGGACAATATCAGAAAATATGGTAAGAACTCAGAGACCATTGACGTAATTTATATTATTGATGAATTGGGTTGCTTGGTGGATGATATTCGAATTAGAGATTTATTATTAGCAAAGCCAACTGATGTCATTAAAGACATTATTGATGGTAGGTATGTGGCATTGAATGTGTATGACGACCAAGAGCATGCGAGCAAGGTATTTAAAATGAACAATAGAGTGGCTATACCCGTTGTCGATGACAATGATGTGCTATTAGGCATTGTGACCATTGATGATATTTTATGGGTAACGAATGAGGAGTTCAGTGAGGATATGCAAAAGATGGGAGGTACCGAAGCATTGAACGAACCTTATTTAGACATGTCTATCTTTAATTTATTCAAAAAAAGAATCACTTGGTTGGTGGTCCTATTCTTAGGTGAAATGTTGACTGCAACAGCAATGGGTTATTTTGAAGGCGAGATTGCGAAAGTGATTGTGTTGACGACATTTATCCCATTAATTTTATCCAGCGGTGGTAATACTGGTTCACAAGCTTCTACTTTAATTATACAAGCCATGTCTGTTGGTGAGATCACCATTGAAGACTGGTGGAAAATTTTAAAAAGAGAAATTGTAAGTGGCTTATTATTAGGCTTGGTATTAGGTGTGATTGGATTCTTTAGAGTGATGGTTTGGCATTATATTGCTCCAGGATTTTATGGAGAACATTGGATCTTGATTGCGAGTACCATTGGATTAACCTTAGTGGGTGTTGTGATTTGGGGAACCATCACTGGATCCATGTTGCCAATGGTTTTAAAAAGATTGGGCGCCGATCCTGCCGTTTCATCTGCACCATTTGTAGCCACTTTGGTGGATGTCACTGCAATCCTTATTTATTTTGGTCTAGCATTTTTATTCTTGCAAGGAACCCTGCTTTAATTGTAGGCCATTCTTTTTTTAGCATACTCAATACAATAGAGTCACGTCTTGTGCCATCACTTGTTGGAAGATGATTGCGCAATATCCCTTCAACGGTGCATCCTATTTTTTGCATGGCTGCAATACTTCGCTTATTTCTGTTGTCTGCACGAAACTCTACACGTTCAAATCCAATTGTTTCAAAGGCAAAACTTAAGAGTAACAATTTACAGTGTTCATTCAAACCTGTCCCCCAAGTTTTTTCACTATACCAGGTATATCCAAGTTGGGTCGTACTAGCCTCCAATTGTATGTCATAAAATCTTGTACTCCCTACATATTTATTTTGTAGTTTATCAAACACAATAAATGGATAAGCGGATTTTAAATGTCTTGTTTCAACAGCAGTCGCAATATATTGTTCAAATTCTTGCGCTGTTACGATCGGCGTTAAGGCGTATTTCCAAAGTGTTGGTTCGTCCTTTACATAGGCCGATAGATTTGCCACATCGGCTTGCACCATAGGACGCAATAACACGCGTTCATCTTCTAAAATCACGTCTATGGTTGTATCAAAAACCAATTTGGGATGCATACATTAAATAATTAATGTTTATTTTTGCTTAAATTATTGAATAAAGTTCAAATCATCAAAATATGTGTGGAATTGTAGGTTATATAGGTCATAGAGAAGCATACCCAATTGTATTGAAAGGATTAAAGCGCTTAGAATATCGTGGTTATGATAGTACAGGAGTTGCAATCATTCAAGATGGTCAATTGCAAGTGCATAAAAAAAAGGGTAAGGTTGTTGAATTAGAAGAAGCTGTGGTAGGTAAAAATATGCACTCCAATATTTGTATCGGGCATACACGTTGGGCTACACATGGCGAACCATCTGACCGCAATGCACATCCACACTTATCTAATAATGGCAGATTGGCCATGTTACACAATGGTATTATTGAGAACTATACACAAATTAAAACGGAGCTACTTTCCAAAGGATACAGTTTTAAAAGTGATACCGATACCGAAGTATTATTGAATTTCATACAAGACATCCAAGAAAATAACAATAGTAATTTAGAAGAAGTCTTGCGCATTGCTTTAAAAAGAATTGTAGGTGCTTATTGTATCTTATTAATTGACCAAGAAGACCCTGAAACCATCATTGCTGCGCGTAAAGGAAGCCCTTTGGTGATTGGCATTGGGAAAGATGAACATTTTTTAGCAAGTGATGCCTCTCCTATCATTGAGTATACCAAGGAAGTGGTGTATGTGAACGATTATGAAATTGCGATTGTAAAAAAGGGTGAATTGATTTTGAAAAATTTAGGGAACGAAAAACAAACCCCATTTATACAAAAACTAGATATGGAATTGGCGGCGATTGAAAAAGGCGGCTATGACCATTTTATGTTGAAAGAAATTTTTGAACAACCTGCAACTATTTTTGATTGCTTAAGAGGAAGATTATTACAAGAGGAGCAACAAATTGTGATGGCAGGTGTAGACAATCATTTAGAAGCATTGACAAAAGCTTCGAGAATTTTGATTGTGGCATGTGGTACAAGTTGGCATGCTGGATTAGTAGCAGAATATATGATTGAAGAATTATGTCGTATCCCTGTAGAAGTGGAATACGCATCAGAATTTAGATACCGTAATCCGGTCATTCATCCTGGTGATGTAATTATAGCCATCTCTCAAAGTGGTGAAACTGCCGATACTTTGGTGGCATTAGAAAGCGCAAAAGAAAAAGGTGCATTTATATTCGGTGTTGTGAATGCAGTGGGAAGTAGTATCGCAAGATTGAGTCATGCTGGTGCTTATACCCATGCAGGACCTGAAATTGGAGTTGCAAGTACCAAAGCATTTACAGGACAATTGGCTGTGTTGACCATGATGGCGTTAAAAATTGCAAAAGCAAAAGGCAGTATTTCTGACGAACGCTATGAACACTTAATCAATGAATTGGCATCTGTTCCAGAAAAAGTAAAAACAATTTTAGCAGACACCATAAAAATTGAAGCAATTGCAAAACAATACAAAGACGCTAAGGACTTTTTATATTTAGGAAGAGGCTTTAATTTCCCAATTGCTTTAGAAGGCGCTTTGAAATTAAAAGAGATTACCTATATCCATGCCGAAGGGTATCCAGCAGCAGAAATGAAACACGGACCAATCGCCTTGGTGGACGAAAATTTACCAGTTGTTTTTGTAGCCACTAAAGACCTCTACTATGAAAAAGTAGTATCCAATATCCAAGAAATCAAAGCAAGAAAAGGGCAAATTATTGCTGTTGCATCCGAAGGTGATACCGTCTTGCCAACCATGTCGGATAATATCATGTTTGTGCCTGAAATCGACGAAGTCATTGCCCCATTATTAAGCGTCATTCCTTTACAATTACTGAGTTATTATGTGGGTGTGGCTAAAGGGATTGATGTAGATAAACCAAGGAACTTAGCGAAGTCCGTTACCGTGGAATAGCCATATAGGGGTAGATTCTTAAACAAAACAGGTAGGACTGATTGTACTATCCAGAATTTAGCTGTGCTTTGATAAGTTTTTAAAAACTTATTATTATATTTAGTGATGCAAAATTTTATCAAAATTTTCAAATACGTCACTCCATTCGTACTGTATGGCTTAGGCTATTTAAGTTTTACAAAATCTGGCTGGTATTGTTGGACACCATTGATCTATACATTTTTTATGGTGCCATTGGTAGAACTATTTATTGCACCTAATTCAGCAAATTTAGATGTGGCCGAAGAGCAAATGGCCAAAGCCAATCAATGGTATGATGTCGTGTTGTGGTGCACTGTGCCGCTTCAATATTTTTTGTTGTATACTTTTTTAACCCATATTGGTTCTAGTCAATCTAATTTAGATACCTTGGGTAGCATCATTGGGATGGGCTTGTTATGCGGTGCATTTGGAATTAATGTAGCACATGAATTAGGGCATAGAACAAATAAATTTGAACAATCTTTAGCAAAATCTTTATTACTTACAAGCTTATACATGCACTTCTTTATCGAACACAATAAGGGACACCATAAACATGTAGCAACTCCTAATGATCCTAGTACCGCCAAATTCAAACAAACTGTGTATGCGTTTTGGATGCAAACTTTTATTGGTACTTATTTAAGTGCATGGCATATTGCAATCGAGGATGCAAAAAAGAAGAAGGGCTTCTTGCCTGCCATCTTCAATGAAATGATGTTGTTTCAAATCATTCAATTAGGATTAGTACTACTAATTTTTATAAATTTTGGTCTCCCTATTACTGCTTATTTTATGATTGCTGCTTTCTTAGGTGCCATCTTACTTGAATCGGTAAACTATATTGAACATTATGGTTTGCAAAGAGAAAAAGGATCAAGTGCATTATTTGAAAGAGTGCAGCCACATCATAGTTGGAATAGCAACCATATTATTGGAAGATTGATGCTTTTTGAATTGAGTAGACATAGTGATCATCATTATATGGCATCTCGCAAATACCAGGTTTTAAGAAATCTGGATGAAGCGCCTCAAATGCCTACGGGTTATCCTGGCATGATCATTCTTTCACTATTCCCACCATTGTGGTTCAAAGTGATGCATCAGCAGATGCGCAAATACAGTCTTTTACCCAATAATTAAGGCTCCGTTTAAAATAACGTACCTTGCAGTCCATTATGAGTACGAATTTTAAAGAATTAGGCCTAATTGAGCCTATCCTATTAGCCCTTTTCGAAGAAGGCTATACCACCCCTACGCCTATTCAAGCAGAGTCGATCCCTATTATATTAGATGGAAAAGACCTACTTGGTTGTGCACAAACCGGCACAGGTAAAACTGCCGCTTTCACCCTTCCTATTATCCAGTTATTGTTACAACATAAACCTGCAGAGAAGCGTAAAAAAATTAGAACATTAATTGTTACCCCAACACGCGAATTGGCCATTCAAATTGCCGAAAATTTTGAGGCCTACGGTAGACACACACCTTTAAATTGTACGGTTATTTTTGGCGGAGTAGGTCAAGGACCTCAGGTAACTGCACTCAGAAATGGCGTAGATGTAGTGATTGCTACACCAGGTCGTTTATTGGATTTAATGAACCAAGGTCATCTTAGTTTAAGAGATGTTGAATTCTTTGTATTAGATGAGGCAGATCGAATGTTAGACATGGGATTTGTGCATGATATTAAAAAATTATTGGCAGTCTTACCAAAGAAAAGACAATCGCTTTTCTTCTCTGCAACCATGCCTTCTGAAATTGTGAGTTTAGCAAATGCTATTTTAAATAAACCAAGCTCAGTATCAGTTACGCCAGTTTCATCTACAGTAGAAATCATTGAACAATCGATTTATTTTGTTGATAAAGCCAATAAGAATTCCTTGTTAATGGAATTGTTGAAAGACCAAAATATTAAAAATGTATTGGTTTTTACAAGAACCAAACATGGTGCAGACAAAGTAGTCAACCTACTAGTAAAAAACAATGTTTCTGCAGAAGCCATCCATGGCAATAAATCTCAAAATGCAAGACAAAGGGCATTGAGTAATTTCAAGGATCAATCCACCAGAGTTTTGGTTGCCACTGACATTGCAGCAAGAGGAATTGATGTGGATGAATTAGCACACGTGATTAATTTTGAGATTCCGAATATTCCAGAAACATATGTACACCGTATTGGTAGAACTGGAAGAGCTGGTGCCTCAGGCGCCGCCTATTCCTTCTGTGATTATGAAGAAAAAGTATTCTTAAAAGATATTGAAAAGCTGATTGGCAAGTCCATCCCAGTGATCGAAAGTCATCCTTACCCAATGCAGCAGTTTCACGCCAATAAAACCTCAAAAGACGCAGGATGGGGCAAACCTAATAACACCCGAGGCAGGTCCCCACGTGAAGGCGGACCGAATAGTGGACAAAACGGAGGACAAAAAAGGCGTTTTCCTAATTCAAAACCGACTAGGTAATATTATCTTTAAGCTAATTACCTAAATCGTTTTTTATGAAAAAAATGCTGATTGGCTTTTTGTTCCTTTTCACAGTTATCACTAATTCCCTATTTGCCCAAGAACGTCCTATTACAAAAGCAGATCTTCTTAGTAGTGCTAAATTAATAGACCTTCAATTCACAGATCCTGAAATTGATTCTTTATTCAATGATGTAATAGACAATTTGGCGAACTACAAAGCCATGCATGGATTGTCTTTGAATAATAGTACACCACTCAGTCTTTGGCATACTGCTATTCTTCCAGGCATGAAATTAAACAAAGTTCAAAAGCCTATCATTTGGGACGCACCTACTGTAGTTAAATTACCAGAAAATAAAAATGAGCTTGCTTTTTATTCAATCGAACAACTTGCTTATTTAATTAAAAATAAAAAAATCAGTTCGGTTGAATTGACGCAATTTTTTATTGATAGGATCAAAAAATATGGCGATACTTTGCAATGTGTCATTAGCCTTCAGGAAGATTTGGCATTCGCACAAGCCAAACAAGCAGATGCAGAAATCGCTGCTGGTAAATACAAAGGTCAATTACATGGTATCCCTTATGGCTTAAAGGATTTATTTGCTGTAAAAAATACCAAGACCACTTGGGGAGCTGCCCCTTACCAAAATCAAATCATCGAAGAAGATGCTTATGTGTATGAAAAAATGAAAGCTGCAGGAGCTGTATTGGTAGCTAAATTTACTTTAGGTGCACTCGCTATGGGAGACTATTGGTTTGGTGGTAGAACAAAGAATCCATGGAATTTAAATTATGGCTCTTCTGGATCTTCCGCTGGTTCAACTTCTGCAACTGTTGCAGGATTGGTTCCATTTGCGATAGGCACCGAAACCTGGGGAAGCATCGTCTCTCCTGCTACAACTTGCGGCGCCACAGGACTTAGACCTACATTTGGAAGCATCAGCCGTTCTGGCGGAATGGCATTGAGCTATAGTTTAGATAAAGTAGGCCCAATCACTCGTTCTGCGAATGATGCAGCCATCGTGTTTCATTATTTACATGGCACGGATGGCAAAGACGGATCTGCTGTAGATATGCCATTCAATTATGCGCCAAAAACAAATTTAAAAACTTACAAAATTGCTTACGCAAAAAATTATTTTGATAAAATAAAAGATACTAACCGTTCAGAGTTTGAAGTGTTAAAGCAATTCAAAAAAATGGGTATTGAATTAATTCCTATTAATTTTCCAGACAGTGGCGTTTACCAGTTCAATATCATGGACATTGTGATTGGTGCTGAAGCTGGTGCACAATTTGACGATATGACGCGTTCAGGATTAGATGACGCATTGACAAGACAAACAAAAAATGATTGGCCAAATTCATTTAGAACTTCTAGGTTTGTGCCTGCTGTAGAGTATATCAATGCACAAAGACATAGAACAATACTCATGCAAAAAGTCAATGAAGTGATCTCTCAATATGATGTTATTATTTGCCCATCAAGAGGCGGAGGTAATCAGTCGGCGATCACCAATTTAACAGGCCATCCTGTGGTTTGTGTGCCAACTGGATTAGATGCAAAATCGAAACTACCTACAGGTATAAGTTTTGTAGGAAAATTGTTTGACGAAGGCACCATTTTAAATATTGCACACCAATATCAAAAAGCAACTGGCTGGGATGAGATGCATCCTACCATGTTCAAATAATTCGCAAAGACTATGAATGAAATTAAGAAAGTAGCGATTCCACAACTAGGTTATGGTTTTATACAAGACCTTCCAAAGGGCAAGGACGAATACTATTTACGCAATCAACAAAATAGAAGTGGCATAAAATACCGATCCCTAACTGCATTAGAGATTGAAATTTTAGTGCGCAATGGAAACTCAAGTGACGACTGGTCAAAATTATTGGTATCCAATGCCTTTAATCCAGAACTGGTTAAAAACTGTTCTTTTTTTGGTTTGGTTCGTATTGGAAATTTAGAAACAACCTGTCTTTGCTTTAGTGATTTAACGGTGCCAGTTGGACTATACAATTCTACTATCATTAGCGCCGACTTTGGCAACAACGTCGCCATTCACAATGTCAACTATCTATCTCATTATATTGTTGGAGACGAGGTGATTATCAATAATGTCAATGAATTGGTGACAACCAACCATGCAAAATTCGGTAATGGAATTCTAAAAAAAGGCGAACCTGAGTCTGTAAGAATTTGGTTGGAGTTATGCAATGAAAATACAGGCAGGAAAGTCCTTCCTTTCAACGGCATGAGCGCTGCAGACGCCTACTTATGGACCAGAAATAGGCAGGATAAAGTATTACAAGATAAATTCATCGAGTTGACCGAAAAACAATTTGACAACAAGCGAGGCTATTATGGAAAAATTGGAGATCGTTCGGTTATCAAAAATTGTAGAATCATTAAAGACACTTGGATAGGTACAGATGCCTATTTAAAAGGAGCCAATAAAATAAAGAATGTAACCATCAACTCCAATGAACTTGCTAAGACGCAAATTGGAGAAGGATCGGAATTGGTGAATGGGATTATTGGATATGGTTGTAGAGTATTCTATGGCATTAAAGCGGTTCGTTTTATCATGTCGGATTATTCACAATTAAAATATGGTGCAAGATTGATCAACTCCTTTTTAGGAGCGAATGCGACCATCTCTTGTTGTGAGGTATTGAACTCATTAATTTATCCAGCACACGAACAGCACCATAACAATTCCTTTCTTTGTGCTGCCCTAGTGATGGGACAAAGCAATATTGCTGCTGGTGCGACACTAGGATCCAACCACAATAGCCGAGGGGCAGATGGCGAAGTGATTATGGGTAGAGGCTTCTGGCCAGGACTATGTGTGAGCATTAAGCACAATTCTATTTTTCCAAGTTTTACCATTTTAAACAAAGGGGATTACAATTATGAATTAAATATTCCAATTCCTTTTTCATTGATTAGCAATGACACTATCAAAGATGAATTGGTGGTGATGCCTGGCTATTGGTTTTTATACAATTTTTATGCACTAGCAAGAAATGCCTGGAAATACCAAGACAGAGATAATCGGAAAAATATAGACCAATATTTTGAATACGACTATTTAGCACCAGACAGTGTCAATGAATTAATAAAAGGCAGGGAAGTCATAGCAATAGCAGTTGCGAAAGCACAACTATTAAAAGAAAAAAAATCCACCCAAATTTCAGCCGACCAATTAATACAATTAGGCTGCAAACTACTCTCGGCAAAAACTAAAAAAGAGATAGATCAATTAGATGTATTTGTGGATGGATTTGAAAATAGCAAACGTAAAACTAGATTGATCAAATGTCATGACGCTTTTGCGATTTTTGAAAAAATGATTTTCATGTATGGCATGGATCAATTGATGCTCAAGCTAAGCCAAAATGGATTAAAGGATTTACCTACTAAAGTGAAAGCGATCAAAACAACTGGTGCAGCGATTGAATGGAGCAATATTGGTGGACAGTTGATTCCAACTAAATCTGTTCAAACCATGCTACAGCAAATAAAATCAGACAAACTAGGTAGCTGGAATGCAGTGCATCAATATTATCAAAAAGAAACAGCTACGTATTTAGATAAAAAAAATCTACACGCTTTATATTGCCTAGAGTTAATTGAAGGAACGAGCATTAGTGGACTCAGTCATAAAAAATTGAATGAATGGGTAGATCGTTATCAGACCATCAAAGAAGAGATTACCCAAAAAATAAAAAGCTCCAGAGCAAAAGATTATACCAACCCGTTTAGAAAAATGGTCTACCAAAACCAAGCCGAAATGGACGCCATTGTTGGTGATTTAAAAGACAATAGTTTTATTGCAAAACAAATTGCTGATCAAAAGCAATTAAACAAATTCATCATCGAATTTAAAAAAGCATTAAAAACCAAATAGACTCATCCCTATTCCAAGTTGCCATTGCGTTGTTTTCCACTTTGCTTGATCTTGCAAATCATTGATATCTTGTAAACCAACAACATATCTTCCATATACAAAAAAGCCACCAAGGTTCACTTTTGCACCTCCAACAAAGGAGAACTCGCCTTGTTGAAATGCTAGTTTTGCACTTTCGATGCCATCCTTTTTTTGATCTAATAGTATACCATATTGGGGGCCTGCTTGAAGAAGCAACGCAGAGAAAGGTTTTACTTGAACCAATAAGGGAATCATTAAATAGTCTAAGTGGTATGTTTCAGGCTTGAATTTATTATCCCCTAGTACATCGCCAATAGAAGTATTCGTAGCTAATTTAGTTTGTGAAAGTAACAGCTCTGGCACCAAACTTATTTTCTCTGTAAGTCCAATCTGAAAAGTAACCCCTCCATGATAAGATGCTGAATGTCGATCTACAGCTACTGAGTTGACACTTGAAAAATTTTGGCCCACTTTAATGCCAATGCCTATTTTTTCTTGGGCTTTAGCAGTAAAAGCAATGAAAATAGTAGCGAGTAGAATAAATTTTTTCATCATGTTTATTTTTAAAGGTGACTCCTATGATATCTATAGAACGTATAAATTTAAAAATTGTTACACAGCTTAAGCATTAAATCAATTCCAACAGGGTAATTTCTGGCATAATCCCTACCCTACCTGGATAGCCTAGAAATCCAAACCCTCTGTTGACGTATAATTTTTGATCTCCTTGTTGGTACAATCCGGCCCATTGTTTATATACCCATTGCACAGGACTCCATTTGAAATAAGGGTTTTCTAATCCAAATTGCATCCCATGTGTGTGACCAGATAACATCAGATCTACTTGAGGAAATTCAGGAATCACTTGCGCCTCCCAATGACTTGGATCATGACTCATTAAAATAATCACTTCATTTGGATCCACTCCTTCTATCGCTTTGTGCAATTGCCCATATTTAGGGAACCTAGCTTTTGCGCCCCAGTTTTCGATACCCACTAATTTTATTTTTGCACCACCCTGTTCAATAGTGACATGTTCATTCATTAATAATTTCCATCCCATGGATGCATGGACCCCTTTCAAAGCCTCTAAATTTGCAACTTTAGCTTCTTTGGAAGGCCATTGCACATAATCTCCATAATCGTGATTGCCTAAAGTGCTAAACACCCCTTTTGGTGCAGACAATTGACCAAACACCGCTGCCCAATCTTGCATTTCTGTTGCCTTATCATTCACTAAATCTCCTGTAAAAAGAATCAAGTCTGCTTGTTGTTGTTGAATCAAATTGACCCCTTTTTGAACTGCCCCTTTTTCTTTTAAACTACCACTATGAATATCACTTATATGAATAATTTTAAACCCTTTAAATGCGGAAGGCAAATTTTTAATGGCTACTTTTTTATGCACCAATTGGTATTTGTACTTATTTCCAAAACCATAGATCAATGAAAAAAATAAGGAACCCGAAACCCCAACTCCTAGCCAATTTAAAAATGTAGATCTAGGAATCCCTTGCTCTGAATTCATGAATTTTGCGCCAGCTGTAGATGCCATCTGCCCTAAGGTCCAAAAAGCGCCCCTCCTTAAATCATCCACCAAAAAAAATACGACTAAGGTGATTTGGGCAATCACCCAGCCAATCCCAATAGAAAAAATATATTGTCTAAAATAAGGGTTCACAATAAGAGGGAATAGCAAAAAAGAACCCAAACTGGCAATACATAGAAACCAGTAGCCATAACTAACAGCTGTTTTTACACCAGCACTGGCCCCATTAAGCATGATTTTTAACACATGAAAGATGTAAAAATCAATCAAAATCAAGAAAGTAATGAGGATAAATACAAAAACGGGGTTCTTCATAGTTCAGATTAAGGTGTAAAATTAAGCCTAATTGTTACTATTTATGCCGTATTTTTGGAGCAAATTAAGGAGGTTTTTTATATGGCAAGAATTATTGGAATAGCAAATCAAAAAGGAGGCGTGGGTAAAACCACTTCGGCAATCAATATTGCGGCTAGTTTGGCTGTTTTAGAATATAGAACACTTTTAATTGACGCTGATCCTCAGGCAAATAGTACTACTGGAGTTGGTTTTGACCTGCATAATATCACCAGCAGCCTTTATGATGCGATGATCAATGGAACCCCCTTGTCCGATGTCGTTTTAAAAACTGAAATTCCTCATCTAGACCTTGTCCCTTCTCATATCGACTTAGTAGGTGCAGAAATTGAATTGGTAAATTTTCCTAATAGAGAAAACGTTTTAAAAAATTTATTAACCGCCTTAGATGATCAATATGATTTTATTATCATTGACTGTCTGCCATCCCTTGGACTAATTACAGTGAACGCGTTGGTTGCGTCAAATAGTGTGATTGTGCCAGTTCAATGTGAGTTCTTTGCTTTGGAAGGCTTAGGTAAATTATTGAACACCATTAAAATTGTTCAAAGTAGATTGAATCCTGAATTACAGATTGAGGGAATTTTAATGACCATGTATGATGGTCGACTTAGATTAAGCAACCAAGTTGTGAGTGAAGTTCGAAAGCATTTTGATGAAATGGTGTTCTCCACAATTATACATCGTAACACTAGATTGAGCGAAGCCCCTAGCGTGGGTAAACCAGTTATTTTATATGATGCAGATAGTAAGGGCACAGTGAACTATTTAAATTTAGCAAAAGAAATTTTACAGAAAAATGGCATGACTAAAATGAGTAATGCCGAGAGAATAATAGATTAGTACAATGAGTAAAAGCATACCCAACAAAGATTTAATTGGTAAAGGTCTTCGCACTTTATTACAGAATATGGATGCAGAGTTTAAAAACCCTGCAGGAAAGGTTCAACCTGCTGCTATTGAGAAAGCTGTAGCTATCAATAGGATTGCATTGACAAATATTATTGTTAATCCTAAGAATCCAAGGAAAGACTTTGACGAAAAAGCTTTACAAGAACTGGCTCTTTCTTTGAAAATGCATGACTTAATCCAACCTATTACAGTCGCGCAATTAACCAATGGCAAATTCCAATTGATTGCAGGAGAGAGAAGATTCCGTGCTGCTAAAATTGCTGGATTAAATGATGTGCCAGCTTATATCAGATTAGGTAATGATAAAGAATTATTAGAACTAGCATTATTAGAGAACTTACAAAGAGTTGATCTAAACGAAATCGAAGTGGCATTAAGTTACCAGAGAATGATGGACGAACTCAACTATACCCAAGAACAAGTAGCCGAACGGATGGGTAAAGATCGTTCCACCGTGTCCAATTACATACGTTTATTAGAATTACCACCTGCTATTCAAGCTGCACTTAGAAGCGGAAGCTTGAGTGTGAGTTTGGCTAAATTATTGATAGGCAAAGAAGTGGATAAGCAACTTTTCTTATTGAAAGAGATTATTGAAAAAGGGTTGACCGTGCGCCAAACAGAAGCGCTCATTAAAAATTTGACACCAGCACCAGGATCAAAAAATCCATCTAATAGTACGAACCAAAATCAACTATCTCCTGTATACCAAAGATTGGAGAATAAATTAAAGGACCATTTTGGAACCCAAGTACAATTACAGCATCAGAAAAACGGATCAGGTAAAATTACCATTAGCTACAATGATTTAAATGCTTTGAATAAGATCCTTGAAGCAATGCAAGTAAGTATTAGTTAAATGAAACGCTTTTATACCATATTGCTTTTGTTGTGTTTGCAACAAATCTTGTGGGCGCAAGATAGCACAATCAATTACCTAAAACATTCCCCAAAAAAAGCAACCAACAGATCTGCCATCTTACCAGGACTAGGACAAGCTTATAATAAACAATATTGGAAAATTCCATTAGTTTACGGAGTGTTATCCGTACCTGTTGCCACTTATATATACAATAACGATTTATATGCAAAAACAAAGTTTGCCTATGAAGCAAGGATCAAAGAAGCCAATGGAGATAATTCCAATGTGATCAAGATTGATCCAACTTTAAAAAATTTAAGTGCTGGATCGCTACAGAGTTATCGAAATGTTTTTAGAAAAAATAGAGACTACTCTATTATGTGGTTCATTATAGCATGGGGGATCAATGTGGTGGACGCTTCTGTATCTGGTCACTTAAAAGAATTTGATGTGAGTAATAATTTAGTAATACAGATGGCTCCTATGAAATCAGATGCGTATCAACAAGCTGGCCTATCTTTACAATTCAAATGGAAGTACGCAAAATAAAGCGCTAAAAATATAAGATGAATATTGCATTAATTGGATATGGTAAAATGGGTAAAGCGATAGAAGCTTTAGCGGTTCAAAAAGGACACCATGTGGTGTTAAAAATTGATGAATTCAATGCTGATTCGTTCACGCAAGAACAAGCTGATAAAGCAGATGTCGCAATAGAATTTACTGGTCCACATAGTGCAGTTGATAATATACTTCAATGCATCTCCTTTGGATTGCCTGTAGTGAGTGGATCTACGGGATGGTTAGATCATTGGTCGCAGGTGGAAGCTGCCTGTAAAGAAAAAAATGGCACCGTTGTATATTCAAGTAATTATAGTATTGGGGTGAATTTATTCTTTGAAATCAACATAGCATTGGCTAAATTAATGGATTCATATCCAGATTACGATGTGTCTATGAAAGAGATACACCACACAGAAAAAAAAGATGCCCCAAGTGGGACAGCTATTTCTTTAGCTGAACAAATTATAGCCAATCTAGGAAGAAAACAACAATGGACCAACGATACACAGCGCAACCCGGATGAAATTAGCATACGATCAGAGCGTAAAGATCCAGCGCCTGGAACACATTCAGTTAGTTATCATTCTGAGATTGACTCTATCGAGATTGTCCATACCGCACACACTAGACAAGGTTTTGCTGCAGGCGCGATCATGGCTGCCGAATTCACTGCTAATAAAAAGGGACTGTTCAGTATGAAAGATGTTTTAGGATTATAGTCCAAGAACTCTTACCAATTTGAGCTTAAAATATTTAATTTATCAATTATGAAAAAAATAGGCTTTATCATAGCTTTATTTGTCACGCTGCAAGTAAATGCACAAAAACTAATTGGCGGAAACAATATTATCAAGGGTAATTTAACAAGCTTTGCTTTAAAAAACTACCACTTATCTTACGAAAGAAGCTTGAATCGTTTTATGTCTATTTCGGCAAGCTATCGCTATATGCCAAAAGGAGGACTTCCATTACAAGCTACAGTAAAAAAATACATAAGTAATTCGGCCATTAATTATGATTTATTTCAAATGGGAAACAACGCCTTAACTTTTGAAAGTAGGTTCTATTTAGGTTTACAAAAAATGTCAGGCTTTTACATTGCGCCTTATGCTAGGTTTGCCAATTTCGACTTAGCAGTGCCAGTGACTTATACTTACAATCCAGATGCAACAGTTGGCGCTATCATTGGCAATAACCCAATTACAAAAATCGCAGATATTACTGGAACCATCAAGTCTACTAGTTATGGCGCCTATATTGGATTACAAAAACAATTACTTACAAAATTGGTGATTGATATCTGGTTGATTGGTGGACACTATGGCAATTCAAATGGTATTTTAAAATTTGTAGCACCAGAAAAATTACCTTCACAAGCTGTTACCGCACTTCAACAAACATTAGATGATACTAAAGTCAACCCTTTTGAATTAAAATCTAAAGTAGACCAAAATGGCGCTACTACAGACATGAAGGGACCTTGGGCAGGCTTTAGAGGTTTAGGCATTAGCTTGGGATTACGCTTTTAATTGACCAATACTTCATTCAATTTCTTTAACTTTGAACTCGCAAAAGCTCCCTTATGATACCTAACTATTTACAAGATTTATTCAAAGCACAATCTTACGATCCCAATCAATTTTTCTTAATTGCAGGACCATGCGTGGTAGAAGATGAGGCATTGGTGATGGAAATTGGAGATAAGGTTTCTACTATCTGTAAGAATTTAGGTATTCCTTTTGTGTTTAAAGCAAGCTATAGAAAAGCAAATCGTACAAGCGCGAATTCATTTACGGGCATTGGGGATGATACTGGAATGGAATTGATTAAGCAAGTTGGTGCAACATACAATGTACCCACTACATCGGATATTCATGCGCACGAAGAGGCTGCGATTGCTGCGCAGTTTATTGATATATTACAGATCCCTGCTTTTCTTTGTCGTCAAACCGATTTATTAATAGCAGCCGCTCAAACAGGAAAAATTGTGAACGTTAAAAAAGGACAATTCTTAAGTGGTGCTTCCATGAAATTTGCTGTTGATAAAATTAAATTAGCAGGCAATGAAAAAGTAATGTTAACCGAAAGAGGCAATACATTTGGCTACCAAGACTTAGTTGTCGACTACAGAAATATCCCTGCCATGTCAGAAAATAAAGTGCCTGTGATTATGGATTGTACGCATTCTTTGCAACAACCAAATCAAAGTTCTGGCATCACAGGTGGCAATCCAAGTTTAATTGAAACAATCGCAAAAGCAGCCATTGCAACTGGAGCGGACGGATTGTTTATTGAAACGCATCCTAACCCAGCCAATGCAAAAAGTGATGGCGCAAATATGTTAAGACTGGAATTATTGGAACCCTTATTAGAGAAATTAGTGCGCTTACGAAAAGCAGTGATCTAGTACTTTAGTGGATTACGCTTTCCTAAAAGGATATACTGTTTCATGCTTCTCCAAAAAGCAAGTATCATATAAATAATTACAGGAGACCCAAAGGTTAAAAAGGAGATATAAATAAACCAGGTTCTTATTTTAGAACTAGCAATTCCCAATCGCTCCCCGATGGCCGAACAAACGCCAAAAGCGTGTAATTCTAGAAAATCTCTGAGTTTCTGCATTTCTATTTATTTAAAGCTATACCCAAATCTAATTAAAAAAGTGGACATAAAGTGCATTTTTTGATTGTGCCGAGGGTCATTTTCGCTTACCTTTGCATCAGTTTTAACACCTAAAATGATACCTATGGCTTTTGATATCGAAATGATCAAAAAATTGTATGCTGAAATGCCAGCAAAAGTAGAAGCAGCTCGTAAAATGTTGGGCCGTCCACTCACTTTATCTGAGAAAATTTTATTCTCTCATTTACATAGTGATCAAAAATTAGAAAGCTTTGAGAGAGGTGGTTCTTATGTAGATTTTGCACCAGACCGTGTTGCGATGCAAGATGCTACTGCGCAAATGGCCTTATTACAATTTATGCAAGCAGGTCGTCCTAAAGTGGCTGTACCAAGTACAGTGCATTGCGATCACTTGATCTCTGCAAAAGTAGAAGCCAAGCAAGATTTACAAGTGGCAACAACAGAAAGTAAAGAAGTATATGATTTCTTAGCCTCTGTGTCTAATAAATATGGTTTAGGTTTTTGGAAACCAGGTGCTGGTATTATCCACCAAGTGGTTTTAGAGAACTACGCTTTCCCAGGTGGATTGATGATTGGTACCGATTCACACACTGTGAATGCTGGTGGATTAGGTATGTTAGCAATTGGTGTGGGCGGTGCAGATGCTTGTGATGTGATGGCAGGATTGGCATGGGAATTAAAGTGGCCTAAATTAATTGGTATCAAATTAACTGGAAAATTAAATGGATGGACTGCTCCTAAGGATGTGATTTTAAAAGTAGCTGGTATCTTAACTGTTAAAGGTGGTACTGGTGCGATTGTAGAATATTTTGGAGAAGGTGCTACAAGCATGAGTTGTACTGGTAAAGGAACCATTTGTAATATGGGTGCCGAAATTGGTGCCACTACTTCTACATTTGGATACGATGCAAGCATGAGTCGTTATTTACAATCTACAGGCCGTGCCGATGTAGCTAGCTTAGCAGACACAGTTGCAGCGCATTTAACTGCAGATGCAGAAGTATATGCAGATCCAACAAAGTATTTTGACGAAGTAATTGAAATTGATTTAAATACTTTAGAACCGCATTTAAACGGACCATTCACCCCAGATTTAGCGACTCCGATTTCTAAAATGAAAGAAGTAGCTGCTGCAAACGGATGGCCTACCAAAATTGAAGTGGGTTTAATTGGAAGTTGTACCAACTCGTCTTACGAAGATATTAGCCGTGCAGTAAGTTTAGCCAAACAAGTTTCAGAAAAGGGTTTAACCATGCAATCTGAATACTTAATTACACCAGGTTCTGAGCAAGTAAGATATACCATTGAAAGAGATGGTTTCTTAGAGGTGTTCAGTCAAATTGGTGCGAAAGTATTTGCCAATGCATGTGGACCTTGTATTGGTATGTGGGAGCGTGTAGGTGCAGAGAAAAAAGAAAAAAATACCATTGTACATTCTTTCAATAGAAACTTTGCAAAGCGTGCGGATGGTAATCCAAACACCTATGCGTTTGTGGGTTCTCCGGAATTAATTACTGCCTTGGCTATTGCAGGTGATTTAAATTTTAATCCATTAACAGATACACTTACGAATAATAAAGGCGAGCAAGTAAAATTAGATGCACCAACTGGTGATGAATTACCATTAAGAGGATTTGCAGTAGAAGATGCAGGATTCCAAGCACCAGCAGAAGATGGTTCACAAGTAGTTGTAGCGGTAGACCCAACGTCTAAGCGTTTACAATTATTGGATCCTTTTGCAGCATGGGAAGGCACTGATTTAAAATCATTGAAGTTACTGATTAAGGCAAAAGGGAAATGTACTACCGACCATATTTCTATGGCAGGTCCTTGGTTAAAGTTCCGTGGTCACTTAGACAATATCTCAAATAACTTATTGATTGGCGCTGTGAACTTCTTCAACGAAAAAACAGATCATGTAAAGAGTCAAATCAATGGTAACTATGATACTGTTCCTAATACACAAAGAGCTTACAAGGCTGCTGGTGTTGGAACGATTGTAGTGGGTGATGAAAACTACGGAGAAGGAAGTTCACGTGAGCACGCTGCCATGGAGCCAAGACATTTAGGAGTGCGCGTGGTGATGACAAAGTCTTTCGCTCGTATCCACGAAACAAACTTGAAAAAGCAAGGCATGTTGGCTTTGACTTTTGGAGACAAAGCAGATTATGATAAAATTCAGGAAGATGATAGCATTGATATCATTGGCTTAACCAACTTTGCGCCAGGTACACCATTAACAGTGGTTTTAACGCACAAAGACGGAACAACTGATACCATCCATGCCAACCATACTTATAACCAACAACAAATTGAGTGGTTTAAAGCAGGTGGTGCATTGAATATCATCAGAAAGCAAGTTGCAGGATAGTGCTATTTGTAGGCTTTTTTATAAATTTAAAGCCTGCAAAAAATCACATCTAAAGATTTTCAAAAACCCTCTGAAATTCAGAGGGTTTTTTGTTTTTATATAACCCCTAAGATTTTTTATCTTTAACCTATGATCAACACTGCACTAGTCTCATTTGGCATGAGTGGAAAAGTTTTCCATGCTCCTTTTATTGCAAGCAATCCAAACTTTCATTTAGTTGGAAGCTGGGAGCGCTCAACTAAAAATATTGAAGCGGCCTACCCTGGTACAAAATCTTATGCTAGTTACGAAGAATTACTAGCCGACCCTATCATTGATTTAGTGGTGGTGAATAGTCCCAATGATACCCATTTTGTGTATGCAAAAAGTGCACTCCTTGCAGGCAAACATGTGATAGTAGAAAAAGCATTTACAATTACTGCTAAAGAAGCAGAGGAATTAGATGCACTAGCAACAAGTAAAGGATTGAAACTAGCTGTCTACCAAAACAGACGCTATGATGCAGACTTTCTTACGATACAAAAATTAATACAAGAAGATGAGATTGGTGTTTTGCAAGATGTACAAATTTCATTTGAAAGATATAGAACTACATTGAGCCCTAAGAAACATAAAGAGTCTGTGACGCCTGGTGCAGGCTTATTGTATGACCTGGGCCCACATTTGGTGGATCAAGCCATCTTATTATCAGGCATGCCTTTAGCAGTATTTGCAGATATTAGAATCACCAGAAAAGTATCCATCATTGATGACTATTTTACATTAATCTTATATTATCCATCTCACCGTATTACTTTAACGAGTGGCATGTTGTTTATGACTGAGAGCCCGGGTTATAAAATTTACGGAACCAAGGGTTGTTTCATTAAAAAAAGATCGGATATACAAGAAGCCGACTTAATTGCAGGTAAAAAACCAAATAGTCCAGACTGGGGTGCCGAAGCGACTGAAGATTATGGTACTTTATATACAGATATGAACGGTATTATTACTAATAAAGTGATCCCAAGTATACCTGGCAATTACGGAATATTTTATAAAAAAATGGCGGATGCGATTTTAAATAACGCTCCGGTTCCAACTTCGGCTAAAGAGGGTACCAATATCATTCGTGTATTAGAAGCTGCTAGAAATAGCGCATTCAATAAAAGAGTTGTTGGAATTTAAAAGGATCAACTTTTTCAACACCCCCTTGAAATATTTATAACCGCATCTTCCCTTCTACCAAAGTCACCCTATTAACTGCGTCTTCCTAAAGAGGTATTAAACTATTTTAATATATTCTATGCTGCATAAAATATTAAAATAGTTTAACGAGTAATCACTCAATAATGATTTATTTTATATTAATATTTTATAATGTCTAATCAAAATGAATATGAGCAAAATAAAATAGATAAAATACTTTATGGTATATACTTTGTTCACCCTGCACTTGTTTATTAATAATAGAAGGGAATTGAATTCCATTGATGAAAATAAGGGCAAAAAAGAAAACAAAAATTGCATCAAGGATAAGAACGATCCTAGGAATTTTATTTAATACTAATAAATAAAATAGATTTACAAACAAGCCTGTTCCAAAAAACCTTGAAATTTCGTAAAAATAATAAGGAATAGGACGGCTAGTTAAATCTAAATAATCCAAAAAACTTGATATTGTTATCCAAAACAATAGGACAAGCATGAAATATGTTAGAAAGCTAAATTTTTGATTCGCTTTTAAAAGTTCTAAAATTGTAAATAACCCTAATAGGAAAATAGAAAAAGCAATAGTTGCATCCATATAATGCAAATATATTATAAAAATTTATTATAATAGATATTATTCTATTTTATACTTACATCTTCTTAGCGTCTTCCAAGAACTTAGCCAATCCGATATCAGTCAAAGGATGTTTTAACAAACCTAAGATAGAATCCAATGGACAGGTACAAACATCTGCTCCAGCTTCTGCAGCTTTTACAATATGTAAAGCGTTACGAATAGATGCCGCTAAAATTTGTGTTTGAAAACCTTGCACATCATATATATGACGGATTTGACCAATCAATTCCATCCCATCCCAAGAGCTATCGTCAATTCTTCCAATGAATGGTGATACATAAGTTGCACCAGCCTTAGCAGCTAAAATGGCTTGACCAGCAGAAAATACCAATGTACAATTGGTACGAATACCATTGTCTGTAAACCATTTGATGGCTTTGATACCGTCTTTAATCATCGGTACTTTCACCACAATATTTTTATGAATAGCAGCTAGTTTTTTACCTTCCTCAACCATTGTTGCAAAGTCTGTTGACAAGACTTCGGCACTAATATCACCTTCTACTAATTCACAGATGGCTTTGTAATGTGCAGCAATCGCTTCTTCTCCTTTCACACCCACTTGAGCCATCAAAGAAGGATTGGTAGTTACACCATCTAAGATGCCTAAGTCATTGGCTTCTTTAATTTGAGCCAAATTACCTGTGTCAATAAAAAATTTCATATGGTAGGTTTATAGTTTAAAATTAAGGCCACTTTTTTATATAAAAATATAAAAAAGTGGCAGGCTACTCACATCGCACCGCTCAACCACCTATCCTTGCTGTATTCCTACCCTGGGGAGTTTCAGCAGGAGCTGGTCGTGTAAGACCTGCCGCTGTGAAGGTAGTAAAAACAGATTGGTTTTCCTACCAATTTTGGATCGAATTCAGGCTGGAATACCCAATAATTTGGTCATATCTACTCCCCGGAGCCCTATAATAAACAAAAATGGTATAGCTATTTTCGGTCTCCCAATGATCCCCTTCTGTCCACATAAAATCATGCAATGGATTGGGGGATTGATTGGCCCTAAGGATATAATTGTAACTATAATAACCCTGCTTTAAAGTGAGCCATTTTTCATACACTTTATCTGAACTATTCCATTGCATGCGGGCATTTGTGTCTAATGCATTCCCAGTCAATGCACCTGCTAAATACAAAGATTGTTCTTGAAAATGTTCCCCATTTTTTGGAAGATAGGTAAACAATACTTGGGCATAATCATTTTGATCTTCCGAACGGATGGACTCTGAATTACTAATGATATATTGACCATTCAAATCTCTAAATATAAAATAAGGGATTGTCGCCCTCGACTGATCTGGTTTTAAAATAATCCTTGAACCATAACCAAGCTGCTGAATGGTAGCAATTCGGTCTGTTTTAAACCTAAGATTCTGCAAGTCTAACCACCTGGACTCTTTACCAGCAGGAAATACAAAATCCCTGTCTGCATTGTATTCCAACTGATTCCCTCTAATAAAACTTGGTGCATTGGACATCAACATATCATTGAACCTAGTATTTTGTAGAACTGCGACATGTAGTAATTCTGGTTGTTGCAGTTGGATTCTTTTAACATCCAATTGCATTTGAATCTTTTGATGCGACTTTGAAATGGTTTCATCAAAAGGTTCTTGGATACTAGCTGTGATAGGTACTTCCTGTTCTACTACAAAAAAACGTTTTGCAAATACTAGTTCATTGGACCTGCCCTGTCTATAAACTTTCATCAAATAATTACCTGACTTGGTGGGTCTGCAAGATGTTGTTGGAAAAGTAAAACTATAATGAAAATAGGATTGTTGCGCTATGGATGATATGGTATAGTCTCTGATATTATTTTGTGCGAGTCCTCTGATATAATCAAATGGATTTAGTGCAACGGGCTTCCAATGGATATCCATTAATTCAATGGTGTAATAATATTGTTGGTAGTTTGCAGATAAATCATCAAACTGTATTAATAATTCGTCTTGGGTATTCAATCCAATGACTGGCAATGCCAATGGCTTTCCTTTAGGATAAATCATGACAGTTTGGATTGTTGCATCCAATATTTTATCCACTTGCGCTCTAATTGGCGATGTGAAAAAATACAAACAAATTAGAAGTATCCAGTTTTTCATATAGATTGATTACACCTACGAAACTAAGTTGAATGTGCTAATTATAAAGATAAAAAACTAGATTTGATTAAAATTAACAGTTGAACACTGCATTTGAAATAGCTAAAAGAATAAGTTTTTACAAACAAAAAAACTATACCCGATTTATAGTACGACTATCTATCGCGGCAACGGCCATTAGTGTGGCTGCAATTTTGCTCACTTTTTCCATTGTCAATGGGTTCCAGACAACCATTAGCAGTAAGTTATATTCCTTCTGGGGACATATTCAAATTAGTGCTGTGAACGGTGCTAACCTAAAGGATGACCCGAAGATTATTGAAAAAATAAAAAGGATTTCGAATATCCAATCCGCTTCTGCCTTTTTAAATCAAACCATGGTACTTGCTAAGGATGTGGAGATAGAAGGCCTCAATGCAAAAGGCATTGCTGATTTTACCAGCATCCCCAATTTAATACAAGGAAGATTGATTCAAAGTAATGGCCAATCGCCCTCCAAAGAAATTGTCCTCTCAAAAAATATTGCTACTAAATTAAAGATGGTGATTGGCGACCAAGTAAGCCTTTATTTTTTTCAAAATAATCAAGTACAAGAAAGAAAATTAACGGTGGTAGGCCTTTTTCATTCTGGTATCGAAGAGTACGATCTAAAAAATGTATTTGTTGATATCCAATTATTGCAACAAATGATTCAAGTCCCTGCAGCAGTTACAGGGTATCAAATTAATTTAAAGGACTTAAGTAAAATAGCCGAAACCCAAAATGAGATTCAATCCATATTGCCTGAGAATTGGGTGAACAGTGCAAGTGCCAATCTTTATCCTCAACTTTTTGATTGGATACAAGTGCAAAATATCAATAGGAACATTACAATAATTATTATGCTCTTGATAGCAGTTGTGAATCTAATCACTTGTTTATTAATATTATTATTGGAACGCATTCCAATGATTGGTAGTTTGAATGCAATGGGTGCAACACATGCTATGATCCAAAAAGTATTTCTGTATCAAGCAAGTTTTATTGCATGGATTGGTATTGGACTTGGCCTCTTGATTGGGCTTGGACTTTCCTTGCTTCAATTAAAATTTCAGTGGATACAATTGGACGAATCTGCTTATTTAATAAACACACTTCCCATCCAAATTCAACCACTGCAAGTTACTAGTGTGGTTGTAGGAACAGCTATCATCTGTTACTTATCATTTCTTTTACCCACCATTTGGATTAAAAAAATCAGTCCTGCCAAAGCAATTCGATTTGACTAATGTTGCCATTTGGCTAAAATAATGCCAGTGGCTACCGCAGCATTTAAGGATTCAGCAGCACCATATTTTGGAATTGTAATTGGATGGGTGATCATTGATAAAAGTGGAGATCGAATCCCTTTAGATTCATTGCCTATCACGACTATTCCTTCCTTAGCCAATTCAGTTGTTTGTATAGACTTTCCTTCAAGTACTGCACCATAAATAGGCATTTTCGAAGATTGAATCAACGCTTCTAAATCTGCCACAATCACTTCCACTCTTAAAATACTGCCCATGGTACTTTGAATAACTTTTGGATTAAAGCAGCTTGCAGTATCAGCACTTACCACAATTTGTTCAAGACCAAACCAATCAGCCGTTCTAATAATAGTGCCTAAATTTCCTGGGTCTTGAATGCCATCTAGCAGCAAGGTTAATTTGCCCTTTAACTTTAGTGGGGCATTGACTTGTTTTTTCTCCACCAATGCAATGACTTGATTGGCCTTTTGTAATTGGGTTAATTTATCTAATTCAAAATCGGCTACCTCGGTTACATAATGTGGTTTAAATGGTTGCGCTTGGATCCATTCTTTGGTGGCATATGCTTGTCGAATCACCCATTCTGAAGCCATGAGCTCTTCCATCATCTTAGGCCCTTCCAGGATAAAGTCAGATTCTTCTGCCCAATGTTTTTTATGGGCGAAAGATTGGATATATTTGAGTTCATTCTTCTTGATCATGCGTATGCATTTAGGAAAAGTTAAAATTATTCGATTCTCAGCAAGTTTGAGTCTATTCAGCCTTTTATTTTTTTTAAACAGCTGCGCAGATTTGAAAATGGCTATTGTACGCAATTATCCAAAGCAAAAGGAATTCATTTACAATAATAAAATTATCGTCAAAGACGCCAATACAAAGCACAATGCCAAGGAACTCTCCATTGCATTGGACAATTATTGGGATGATAGTATCAAAGTGCTTAAAATTCGACAATATGGTATTTTTAATACCATCATCAATCCTAGAAGCTACCAGCCAGAAAGGATGACTAGGACCATACAATATATGTCCAGCTTTTTAGCATCAGAGGGCTACTATCACCCTATTTTGACACCCATTATTAGGACTGATACAGTCAAACAAGAATGGAGAACGACTGTCACCATGGAAGTTGAACTCAATAAAAAAACTTTATTAGATAGCATCACCTATCAGTTGTCAGATCCTATTTTACAAAATATCGCATTAAAAAATAGTCAAAATAGTTACTTAAAAAGGGGGCAAGCTTTTTCCAACGAAGTCATCAATAATGAATTAGATAGATTGGTTGCTTTATTTAGAGCGAATGGACTGTATAATTTCACCAAAGAAAAAATATTTGCAGAAGTAGATACGATCGATGCTTCCTTAATGATATTAGAACTTGATCCACTCAGTCAAATTACACAGATTACCGAAGCAAAGGAAAAGAAAAATAAAAATCCAAGTTGGAAAATTAGTATTCAATTAAGGAACCTAACAAAAGACATCACAAAGCAATATAATATTGGTCAACAATTATTTTATAGCGATATAGCTGTATTAGATATCCCAGACAGTTTACTTATCAACCCTCCAGTAAAAAGAGATACACTAGATGATCTTTTGCATTTTTATACTATTCCAAAATTCAAATCTGCGCTGTTTAAAGAACAAGCCTTCATTCAAAAAGGGAGTCTTTTTAATGAATCCAGCTATTACCAAACACTCAACAATTTTAGTAGTCTTGGTGCATGGCAACAAGTAGATGGAAGAACCACTATGGTCAATGATAGCGTATACCTTCATTATTTTTTAGTTCCTAATAACAGAAGAAGTATCAATTTTGATATTGAGGGTAGTAGGAATACAGCACAGCTTGGATCCGGAAATTTATTGGGGCTATCTACTAACCTGACTTACAAAGACAAGAATGTACAACGAAAAGCAATCCCATCTATCACGAGTCTAAGACTTGGTGTGGAATTGAATTTAAATAGTGGAGGTAACGTCACACAAACCTTATTGTGGAATGTGGGTCAAACTTATAGCTTCCCTAATTTAATCATTCCATTTGTAAAAAAAGAATCTAAGGCAAATCAAAATGTTAAATCAAACTTCTCTATGTATGGTTCCTATATGGACCGTCTGGACTACTACCAATTAAAATCTTTCACAACCAATTGGGGATATGAGTGGAAAAAAAATAAAAATGGTAAACAACAATTGATCAATTATCGTCCATTGAATATTGAACTATACTTATTAAACAAGTTTTCTAAACTAGATAGTTTGCTGATTTTAAATCCATTTTTAAGGTCTTCATTTAACGAGGGTAATATCGTGAGTCAATCCTTGAGCTATACCAATATTGGTACTTCTTCCAAGCATCCACGTCAGCAAGAATATTTACGTTTGGGCATAGAAGAAGCTGGTGGATTAATTGGTCTTTCAGAAAAATTAACGAATAACTTTTATCGTTTTTTAAAATTAGAAGCAGAATACAGGTCTACTTATAAATACGATAATTCAGAAATTGCTTGGAGATTAATGGGTGGCTGGGGGAACAACTATAGTAACAGTACAAAGCTGAGTGGACAATTGCCTTTCTTTAAACAATTTACAGCGGGTGGACCTTATAGTATGCGCGCTTGGGGCTTAAGACAACTTGGCTTAGGTAGTTCTAGATTTTATGACACCAGTGCTTCAAGTCAAAATTTTGACCGATTTGGCGACTTACAATTAGAGGCCAACTTTGAATACCGATTTACATTTTTACAACTTGGGTCTTACAAAATCGGGTCTGCCCTTTTTACAGATATAGGTAATATTTGGAACACAAGGGATTTAGGAAACGACATCAACGCAGGATTTAAATTAGATCGACTGTACAAAGATCTTGCAATTGGTGTAGGAACTGGATTGCGAATGGACTTTGATTATTTTATTATCAGAATTGATTATGCCTTAAAGATGAAAGATCCAACTCGTCAAGATAACAATGGCTGGTTGAATTTGAGTGACATGAAATGGAATGAAATTAAACCCAATGGGCTTAAAGTGAATAACTATGCATGGCAATTTGGAATTGGATTACCCTTCTAGTAAAGTAGTAATTTCTTTTTCAAGATCCTCCCATTGCATGGCATCCTCTACATGGAATGCGCCAATCTTCGTTCTTCTTAATCCACTCATATAAGCACCCACACCTAGTGCTTGTCCAAAATCATGCACCAAGCTTCTTATATAAGTACCTGTTGAACAGAGCACCCTAAATTCAATATTAGGAAAATTGATTTTTGTAATTTCAAATTGATCGATGGTGATTTGTCTTGGATCTACTTTTACTTCGATCCCTTGACGAGCAGACTCATACAATCGCTTACCATCTTTTTTTATCGCAGAATGTTGTGGAGGCATTTGTAAAATAGTCCCAATGAATTTTTTTGTCGCATCTTGAATTGCCAATGCTGTAATGTTTTCAATCGATTTAAAATTTTCAGGCTCCTGTTCTAAGTCATATGAAGCTGTTGTGGCACCCAACACCAAACTACCGGTGTATTCTTTTGTCATGCCCATATAGTCGTTGATCTGCTTTGTGTACTTTCCTGTGCAAATAATCAATAATCCAGTTGCTAAAGGATCGAGTGTACCTGCATGTCCTACTTTCATAATTTTTGTCATCCACCTCACTTTTTTCACCATGTCAAAAGAAGTCCATTTCAATGGCTTATCAATCAACAAGACTTTGCCTTCTAAATAAGGACTGAGTGCTAGAGGGATGGGCTTCTGTTTCATGTTACTTGTAACTTAAATACTAGTAAGCACGTGCAAATAAAACTCTTTGCACAGAAGGTTTTCCTGTTAAAATACAAGTACCAGCTTCTTGTTCATTATTCAAAGGAATACAACGAATGGTTGCCTTGGTCATTTCCTTTATTTTATCTTCGGATTCCGGTGTGCCATCCCAATGTGCAGAAACAAATCCTGCCTTGGTGTCTAGTGTTGCAATAAAATCATCCCAGCTATCTACTTTTGTAATGTGTTCGTCTCTGTATTTTTTGGCTCTTTCAAATAAATTAGATTGTATGTCCAATAACAATTGCGAAACTGTTTCAGTAATGCCATCCATCGATACTGTCGTTTTTTCTTTGGTATCACGACGTGCTATTTCTACTTGATTATTTTCTAAATCACGCGGACCCACTGCAATTCTCACAGGCACCCCTTTTAATTCATATTCAGCAAATTTCCAGCCTGGTCTTTGATTATCAGAATCATCATACTTCACACGAATACCTGCAGCTTTAAAAGAAGCTACCATCGCATGTACTTTTTCATCCAGTAAAGCTTTCTGTTCCTCCCCTTTAAAAATAGGCACAATCACCACTTGCACTGGCGCAATACGTGGCGGTAAAACCAAACCTTCATCATCACTATGTGTCATCACTAATCCACCAATTAATCTTGTACTCACACCCCAAGAAGTAGCCCATACATAATCTAAAGTATTGTTCTTATCACTAAATTTTACATCAAATGCTTTTGCAAAATTTTGTCCTAAGAAATGCGAGGTCCCCGCTTGCAATGCTTTACCATCCTGCATTAGCGCCTCAATGCAATAAGTATCTTCTGCACCTGCGAATCTTTCGTTCGGCGTTTTCACCCCTTTAATCACTGGCATCGCCATCCAATTTTCTGCAAAATCGGCATAGACATCTAACATTTTCAAAGTCTCTTCAATTGCTTCCTCCTTAGTGGCATGCGCAGTATGCCCCTCCTGCCATAAAAATTCTGCCGTTCTTAAAAATAATCTTGTCCTCATTTCCCATCTTACCACATTGGCCCATTGGTTCACCAAAATTGGTAAATCACGGTAAGATTGAATCCAGGTTTTATAGGTATTCCAAATAATCGCTTCGCTCGTAGGACGCACAATCAGTTCCTCTTCTAGCTTCGCCTCTGGGTCTACCATTAGCTTGCCTTTATTGTTTGGATCTGTTTTTAATCTGTAATGGGTGACGATCGCACACTCTTTTGCAAAGCCTTCTGCATTTTTTTCCTCAGCCTCAAATAAAGACTTAGGTACAAACAAGGGGAAATAAGCATTTTCATGCCCTGTATCCTTGAACATTTTGTCTAATGTTGCTTGCATATTTTCCCATAAAGCATAACCATACGGCTTAATCACCATACAGCCTCTTACTGCACTATAATCTGCTAGTGACCCTTTTAAAACGAGGTCATTGTACCACTGTGAATAGTCCTGTGCTCTTGTCGTTAGTTCCTTTGCCATTTTCTGAAAATTCTTAACATTTTAAATTGTAACAAAACCGTTACTATTAACGTTCTATGTTTTAAACTTTGTTACCTTTAGGATGTCAAATGTATGCAAAATCAAGGGCATATTAAAACCAAAAAATGAACAACATGAAAAAGCAACGCAACC
>CAMCHR010000016.1 GCA_945874755.1 Chitinophaga pinensis | reverse complement strand
GTAGATAAAAAACAAATGTCCATCGAGGATTTGGAATTGCTTTTACAGCAACTTAAAAACAAACGCCATGACTAGTCAAACTTATTTAAGTCTTAAAGATATATCTATCTAATCCTATCTGCGCTCTTTACTAATTTCTCGTCCTGGTAAATTTTGTAACAAGCTATTAATTGTAAGATTGGGATTAAAAATAAACTTGCTGATGCTAAAGTGAAGCCGCCGCCTGGGTTTGCTTTGACGATGGTATAAATAAAATAACCAATCAATCCTGAAAGTAAAAAATTAATTAGGGTTACTTTTAATTGCAACATACGATTGCCGTATAAAAAAATACATATAAAAGACAAAGAGGCGCTAAATGCCAAACTGATTAATGTGCTGTATTGAGCAGCTCCGTTAATTTCCAACGCATTGGGCTGTGGCGTATAATAAAATGGAAATTTCAAGATAAAGAAAGCTGCTGCGCTAGCAATCAATAACCATAAGGTTTGTATTCTTTGTATCATAGCTTAAAGTTAGCGTATAATTATCCTAATTCAGGATACAATACAAATTGCTCCATGAATTTGTTTACTTCTTTCTTTGTGTTAGCCAATACAGTTTCGTTGTCTGCGTTCATCAAAGCGGTATCAATTGCGTCTACTACAAAAGGAATATGTGCTTCGTTCATCCCTCTTGTTGTAATAGCAGCGACACCAAAACGGATACCAGATGTTACAAAAGCAGACTTGTCATCATAAGGCACCATATTTTTGTTCGCAGTGATATCTGCCATGCCTAAAACTTGTTCTGCTTTTTTACCGCTGATATTTTTATTTCTTAAATCAATCAACATTAAGTGATTGTCTGTACCACCACTAATGATTTCATAGCCTTTTGCAACAAATGCTGCAGCCATGGTTCTCGCATTTGTTTGTACTTGCTTTTGATACACCATAAATTCATCGGATAGTATTTCGCCAAATGCAATTGCTTTTGCTGCAATCACATGCTCTAATGGTCCACCTTGTGTTCCAGGGAACACAGCCATATCAATCACATTGGACCATAATCTTAAATTACCTTTCATGTCTTTTAATCCCAAAGTATTCTCGCCATCCTTTACCATCATAATTACACCACCTCTTGGTCCACGTAATGTTTTATGTGTGGTAGAAGTTACAAAATGACAATGATTGAAAGGAGAACTTAATAATCCCTTTGCAATCAATCCTGCAGGGTGTGCGATATCTGCTAATACAAAAGCACCTACTTCGTCTGCTACTTTACGAATACGCGCATAATCAATGTCTCTACTATAAGCACTTGCACCACAAATAATTAATTTTGGTTTGTGTGTTCTTGCTTGACTTTCTAACATCTCATAATCAATCAATCCAGTTTCTTTCACTACACCGTAAAAATGCGGTGTGTATGTTTTGCCAGAAAAATTTACAGCACTGCCATGCGTTAAGTGACCACCCATGCTTAAGTCTAAACCTAAAATAGCGTCTCCATTTTTTAAGATGGCCAACATCACGGCAGCATTGGCTTGCGCACCACTATGTGGTTGCACATTGGCATATTCTAATCCAAAAATTTCTTTTAAACGATCTATTGCTAATTGCTCTGTTTTATCTACAATCTCACATCCACCATAATACCTTTTTCCAGGGTACCCTTCGGCATATTTGTTGGTCATCACACAGCCTGTGGCTTGCATCACTTGTAAGCTTGTAAAGTTCTCAGAAGCAATTAGTTCTATACCACGTCTTTGACGTGCTAATTCTTGGTTGATGATGTCAAAAACAAGGGTATCTCTTTTCATAAGGATGTGTTTATAAGGGGCAAAATTAATTCATTCTAAGGCTGCTCCAAAGCTTTCTAGCAAGAGTTTTTGGCTGAATATCCACATTTGTTTAGTGTTTTATAATATTCCTATCTTTGAGGTGATATTATAGCTTTAACTAACAGTTATTTGCTATTTTTATCCTCCCCAAAACAATACCTAAATGAAGGCGATTATACCGGTTGCAGGCGCAGGCGCAAAATTAAGACCACATACCTATACCCAGCCAAAGGCGTTGATTCCTATTGCAGGTAAAACTATTTTGAGTTTTATTGTAGATCAATTAAAGGCCGAAGGGATCAATGAGTTCATTTTTGTAGTGGGCTATTTAGGAGAGAAAATCCAACATTATGTGGAGCAGACCTACCCAAATTTGACCACCCATTTTGTGTATCAGAACGATCGACAAGGCACAGCACATGCAATTCAATTAGCGCAAGATATTGTGGGCGGTGACGAAGTTTTTATTGCACTAGGCGATACCATTTGTGAATATGATATTAAAGAAGTTTTAGAAAGCCCTACTAGTATGTTGGGTGTTCAAAAAGTAGATGATCCAAGACAATTTGGAGTGGCAGAAATGAATGAAGATGGACTCATTGAACATGTTGTTGAGAAGCCTTCTATTCCAAAAAGTAACAATGCATTGGTAGGATTGTATAAAATAAAAGAGTCTGCTATTTTATTTGAATGTTTTCAACAATTGGTGAATGACAATATCAAATCAAACGGTGAGTACAATTTGACGGATGCTTTGGATTGCATGATAAAAAAAGGGGTGCAGTTTAAATCCTTTAAAGTAAAGAACTGGTTTGATTGTGGTAAAAAAGAAACTTTGCTAGAAACCAATGCCATGCTGCTTAAGAAGTCTGGAGGTTATGCTATCAATCCCGAATTATATACCAATAGTATCATCATAGCACCAGTCAGTATTGCAGATGGATGTGTTATTGAAAATTCAATCATTGGACCGCACGTGACCATCGGAAATAATACCACTATTAGAAGTTCGATTGTGAAAGATAGCATCATTGGTTCTTACACTGCATTGGATGAAGTGGTATTAGACAATTCATTGATTGGAAGCGATGCTGCAGTGAAGGGCATGAGCCGTACATTAAATATTGGCGACAATACTGAAATAGATTTCGGATAGAAATCATTAGAATTAAAATAATTCAAATGATTTCAAAATAAAACTAATTGGAATTAAAATAATTCAAATGATTTCTATTTTGAATTATTTCTGTAAGTACATCGAATTCGCTTGTGCAACACAAGTAATCACCAAATCATTGATACAAACATGTGCTGGGGTATTGGCCACATACCAAACGGTGTCTGCGATATCTTCTGCCATCAATGGGGTATAACCAGTATACACGGCATTCGCTTTTTCTGCATCTCCTTTAAATCGAACAAGAGAAAATTCAGTATCTGCTGCGCCTGGATGGATAGCGGTTACTTTAATTTGATAAGGTAATAAGTCTATTCTTTGTGCTTTGCTAATGGCATCTACTGCATGCTTGGAGGCACAATACACATTGCCATCTTTGTACACTTCTTTACCTGCCGTGCTTCCAATATTAATAATATGCCCTTTTTCTTTGATCAACATTGGTAAGACAGCTTTAGATGCATAGAGTAAACCCTTCACATTGGTATCAATCATGGTCTCCCAATCTTCTAAATTGGCATTTTCAAAAGAGTCTCTTCCTAAGGCAAGGCCTGCATTGTTAACCAATATATTAATGGCTTGCCATTCGGTAGGCAAGTTTTGTAAATTGTCAAAAACGGCTTTTTTATCTTGAACATCAAATGTCAAACACAAAGTTTTGATACCATAGCTTGCTTCGAGTGCTTTTGCTAATTCGTCTAATTTTTCTTTTCTGCGTCCAGTTAAAATGAGGTTCCAACCACCTGCTGCAAATTTTGTAGCAGTTGCTTTTCCGAATCCTGAACTTGCTCCTGTAATTAAAATGATTTTTGACATCGTATTGTAGTTATTATAAAATTTATTTAAAGTGCATCTTTATAACCAAGTAACATTTTTTTTATAAATTGGTTCACTAAATCGGTTGCTTCAAGCATGCCCATATGGCCCACTTCTTTTAGCACCAAACTGTTGGATGAAGGTAGTAATTTAATTTGTTCCAAGCTGTCTTGTATGGGTATGGCAAGGTCTGCATCTCCTGCAATCATCCATACAGGCATATTATTTTGTTGCAGTAAATGGGTCATTGCTTTTCGATTGCGCATGGCAAATACAAATTGGATCATCGCATCTTGGCTGATGCCCAATCCGCTTTCAATGGTATCTTGAATTGTTCCAGGGTTTGTTTTTTTAAATGCATCCCCAAATAAATTGGGTGTAGCAGTTTCAAGGTATTTAGAGACACCCCATTCTTGAATAAACTCGGCCACTTTCATTCTACTCAATTTTTTTGCTTCGTTATCCTCGTAAGTAGTAGAGTGCAATAACAATAAACCTTGCACATGATTGACATAATCATCTGCAAAGGATAGGCCAATATAGCCGCCCATACTATGTCCTGCGATAAAATATTGATCAATATTTAAATGGTGCATTAATTCATGTAATACTTCTACATAGATACGAATGCTTGGCGCCTGGCTATGATGCAATACCAATGGTTTGCAATGTACGCCTGGTAAATTAGGTGCGATGACTCTATAATGAGTGGACAAAAATCCAATTTGATTTTTCCAGATAGTATTGTCTTCTCCAAAGCCATGTATGAGTAGGATGGTTTGCTCGCCCTTGCCCTCGTCAAAAAAAGCAAGTTGATCTATTCCGTAATTGTATAGATGCGCGCTTAGCTTAATTGAATTTTGCATCCCTTCCTCTTTTAAACAAACGGTAATTCAACACTAAAGAAAGCCCCATTAATAGATAAACCGAAGTAGAAAATGATTGAGGAAGCCAGTAGCTGACTGCAATTAGTCCAATAGTAGCAATAAAGAAGATGCGACCTAGATAGCCTGCCCAAATAGGTTTAATAAAATAACATACTAGTGCAATCCAATACAATGGATGAATCCAATCAATATTAAAATTATAATGACATGCTGTATGTTTTGAAAACAAACTCATGTACACCAATAATAATCCACCTAGTCCAAAAATAAATAGTAAAATAATATCTAAAAATTTAGCGGTGATCACAGCCCATCTTGCGTTCCATTTACCAACAAATAAATATACCACAATGAGTCCTATGATAAAATAGATTGGATCTGTAGGTGTTGATGCAGCTGTTTTAGTGAAGTCATAATTTTGAGTTGCAGCAATATGACCTGGTTGCGCAGCTAGTTGATCAAATAATAAATCTGGCAAGAAGCCTGCTTGCAATGCAGTTGGCGCTTTGTCTGATACTGCTCCTAATAATATATCAATGCCTAATCCTATCCAAGGAATGCCTTGTTGGTAGGGCGCTTCAACCACATGGGTTCTATAGCTTTTAATATTTGATGGAGGGATTTGGGAAGTCGCAAATTGATAAAAGCCATCTTTTACTCTTGTGGTACAATTATCTGTAATGAAATTATATAAGTAATACCGATTATTACCTTCTAAATTTTTCAGTAACGCATTTTGCCAATTTATTTTTTCTGCATCTGATAAAATGAGTACCTGCTCTTTGATATTTCGGCCATAGTATTGGTATTCTAAAATGAAATTTTGAAAGTTATCTGCAGATAAAAAATAATTTAAATTCCCTTTGACAAATTCTACTAAAAAATTAGGGGTATCAAAATCGAATGTGCCAAAATTATACACCACATCTGTTTGCTTAGCTGAATCAATGATTCTTATGGCAGTATGTCCCCATGCTGTATAGACATCCTCGCCTGGTGCACAAGTTAAAATACTAATTTGCAATGCCCCTTTGGTACTATCCTGTGCAATCAATTGACTGGATGTAAAAATTCCGAACAATAACAAGATTGGAAGTAAACAAAGTTTACGCATTGTCTTAATTTATTCGTGTAGACTTATTTTCTGCTGTAGTTTGGAGATTCTTTCGTGATATCAATATCATGTGCATGGCTTTCTCTCATTCCAGCGTTGGTGATTTGAACGAATGTGGCATTTTGTAAATCCTTGACAGTTTTTGCACCACAGTAACCCATACCTGCTTTTAATCCACCCACAAATTGGTAAACGATTTCTCCTAATGTGCCTTTGTATGCAACTCGACCTTCAATCCCTTCTGGTACGAACTTTTTAGCGTCTGCATCTTCTTGGAAATAACGATCGCCACTGCCTTGAGACATGGCGCCAATACTTCCCATGCCACGGTATCCTTTAAATTTTCTGCCTTCGTATATAATTGTTTCGCCAGGACTTTCTTCGGTACCTGCAAAAATACTGCCCATCATCACGCAATTGGCTCCAGCTGCAATTGCTTTCACCATATCGCCTGTATAACGAATACCACCATCTGCAATAATTGGAATATTTTTTCCTTTGAGTGCTTTTGCTGCTTCCATGATCGCAGTTAATTGAGGTACACCTGCACCTGCTACAATTCTTGTGGTACAAATAGATCCAGGACCAATACCTACTTTTACGGCATCTGCACCAGCAGCTGCCAATGCCAATGCACCTTCACCTGTAGCGATATTACCTGCAATGACTGGTAAGTTTTTAAAATTTTTCTTAATCAATTTCAAAGCTTCAATCACACCTTTGCTATGTCCATGTGCACTATCTAATGAAACGATATCTACACCAACACTTTGCAAAGCTGCTGCACGATCTAATACATCTTTTGTAATACCTAAAGCAGCACCCACTAATAAACGACCAATGCTATCTTTAGCTGCATTTGGAAATGCCGTCACTTGTAAAATATCTCTGTAAGTAATTAAGCCAATTAATTTTCCTTGTTTATTGACAACAGGTAATTTTTCAATTTTATATTGACGTAATATTTTTTCTGCTTTCTTTAAATCTGTTCCTTCTGGCGCAATGATTAAATTTTCACTGGTCATCACTTCGCTTACTTTTCTTTTACGATCTGTTTCAAAACGTAAATCACGATTTGTAAGGATGCCCACTAATTTGTGGTTTTTGTCAACAATAGGAATACCCCCAATTTTATTGTCACGCATTAAGTTCAATGCATCACCAATGGTCGCAGTTACTTCTAGGGTGATGGGGTCCACGATCATGCCACTCTCACTACGTTTTACTTTACGCACTTGTTCTGCTTGGCGTTCAATAGACATGTTTTTGTGAAGGATACCAATACCACCTTCTCTTGCAAGTGCGATTGCCAATTGGGCTTCGGTCACAGTATCCATCGCCGCAGATAAAATTGGCACATGCAATTTGATATGCTTGGTCAATTGTGCGTGGATATTTACTTCGGAAGGTAGGACTTCAGAATAGGCAGGCATGAGTAATACATCATCAAATGTCAAGCCTTGTCCAAAAATGCGGGAGGTAGAATTTCTTGTTGCCATAGGCAAAGATAGGGCAAGCCCCTATTTAGGCAAAATCCTTTTTTAACGGATACTATAAAAAGCCCCTCCATGGGGGAGGATGAGCCCGTTTAATTCGAGGGTTAGCAAATGCGTGGAAAGTAATCCTATATTGAGATTGAAGAGATTGGCGAGTTGGTCCTGGTGGATTGGGCTTTGCTTGGCAATGGCTGCTAAAATTTCTTGGCAAATAGGGCTAAGTTCAAAGGGCAGCGGCTTTTGGATGGGCATAATACTGTCTGGAACTTCCCAGCCTAGGCTTTCTAATAATTGAGTGGGATTTTGGTACAATTGAGCCGTATTGGACCGAACGAGTGCGAGGCAGCCGGAGCTTTTTTGGTCTGTAATCTTGCCCGGCACTGCGAAAACCTCTCTATTATAGCCTCTTGCAAGTCCGGCCGTAATCATACTTCCACCCTGCACCTGAGATTCAATTACGATGGTGGCATCGGTCATGCCTGCCACAATGCGATTGCGTTTTGGAAATTGATAAGGCAATGGTTGGGTATTGCTAGTGTTTTCTGTTAGGATGCCACCCATCTCCATCATTTTATTTGCTAAGCGTTGATGTTGTGCTGGGTAAATGCTATCCAATCCTGTTGCAATCACGCCCCAATTTGGAATTTTTAATTGACAGGCTTTTTCATGCACCATGCCGTCAATGCCCAATGCTAAACCACTGACCACACCCAAATTCAAATGTTGAATGCCTTCGAGTAGTTCTTGAATTACTTTATCGGCATACAGCGTGTGGTTGCGTGTGCCAACAATACTGATTAAAAAAGGAAGGTTCCATTTTTTGTTGCCTTTAGAAAAAAGTATAGTGGGTGCGTCTTCACATTGAAACAAACGATTTGGATAGGCTGCGTCTTCCAAGCATGTTGCTTCAATACTTAATTTTTTAATGGTGGAGAGTTCTTCTGAAGCAGCTTTTAAAGGCCAAGGGGATAGCAGGCTTTCGACAGATTTTAATTCAAGATCCATCAAAGCTTTTCCACCTTGTTTACAGGCGTTATAAATAGACATGGCAGAGCCAAATACATTGATTAATTTTTTTCGTTCATATAAATTGATACCATGTAATTGTGAAAAAGCAATGGCATATAAAAGGGATGGATTCATTGTTTGAACATCCGAAAAAATACTTTACAAAATTCAAGTATTAATACGCGAATTAAATTCAAAAAAGTTGTTTATGTACAATTCAATGTACGGTATGGATACGCTTATGTAAGAATGATTTTTTATTTCAAAGTAATCGTAAAACTAGTTCTTCTATTTTTAGCCCTGCCAGCTGCAGTCTTGTTATCTGCAATAGGCATGGTAGCTCCCAACCCCATGCGCTGTATACGATTCACCGCAATGCCTTTTTGTTGTAAGTAATCGCCAATGGCATTGGCTCTTTGTAAAGAAAGTAAATTATTTTGGGCTGTTATACCTGTATTATCAGTATGACCTTCTATTAAAATTTGAGCGTTCGATGTATTTTTTAAATAGCTAACTACTGCATCTAACTCCACACTAGATATCGCTTGTAAAATGGCAGCATTGGTTTCAAAATATACTTGGTTAAATGTTTTTGTAAATAGTTTTTCGATTGGTGTCAATGCAAAATCAAATGTTTTTCCAGCCATCCATTTTACACTATCTATTGGAAGGATGCTGCTCAAATAATCATGGCCTGGACTATTGATTTTCAAACCTAAACTGTCAAAATAAGGCAGCGCCAATAAAAATTGCCCCATGCTGTCAATTTGCATTTCCATCATTGGATAACCAGAAGCTGGGTCCACAATTTGCAATTCAGCAGCAATTGTTTTTTTTGTTATCGCATCTACAATTTGTCCTTTGATAAACCAGGTTTTAAAAGCTCTTGTGTTTTCAGCTAAAGTAATTTTATAAATATCCAATTCACCTCTGCTATCTGCTCTATCACTAGCGATATAGGCAGTGGCGCCATTGCTTGCAACTGCAATACTGCCTTCATTATCATAAGTATTGATGGGATATCCTAAATTAATAGGTGTAGTCCAGTTGCCATCAATTTTTTTTCTTGACACATAAATATCTGAGCCACCGAATCCGGCGCGTCCATTGCTTGAAAAATATAAACTCTGATTGTCTGCATGAATAAATGGAGTTTGATCATCTCCTTTTGTATTGATGGATGGTCCAAGGTTGATGGCTTCTTCCCAAAATCCTTTTTCATTTTTATACGCTACATAAATATCAATCCCGCCAAATCCGTCGGGGCGGTTACTGGCAAAATATAAGGAGTTGCCGTCGGGTGCAACACTTGGCGCACTTTCCCAGTAGTCGCTATTGATGTTTTGTCCTAAATTTTTTGGCTTTGACCATCCCCATGGACTGCGTTGTACTTTATAAATATCATATCGTCCATAGCCTTGCTCTGCATAATCTGCGGCGTAGTATAATGTTTGTAAGTCGGCACTCAAACTCATGCTCCCTTTTTTTGCAGCAAAATTTAAAGTATCTGATAATGGGGTAGCGGCAGAAAATCCATTCGATCCTATACTGCTGGTGTAAAAATCTTCTCGACTTAAATTCAACCTGCGCATAAATAAAAACAAACTGTCTTGAATACTCACAGTTGGAAAATACTCAGAAGCAGGGGAGTTAATACTGTCACCCATATTGAGGATGCTAATTTCGGGTGCAATTTTTTCTAAAATAGCAAATTGGCAAACGGCGAACAATGCAGTTGCTTTATCCTTTAAATAAGTTGGCATGCTATTGTTACTTATATAAGGTTCAATTAATTTATAAGCAGCATTATACCTTCCAAGACTAGCCAAGGAGATACCTTGTTTTACTAAAAAAGGCAGTGCCGCCGCGCTATCTATTTTTTTTATTTGAAAATAGTATTCAATGGCTTTTTCAAAATCTTTTTGATCATGATACACTTGAAACAAAGCAATGGTAGGGTCTACATATTGACTGTCTTTGGATGCAGCAAGCTTAAATAATTGAATCGCTTTTTGGACATCATTCTTATTCAATGCACTTAACCCAGCTTCATAAATTTGTGCTGCTTGCTTTGATTGTCCCAATATAATATTAGTGCTACATACTATGCAACACAATAAAATTGCAAAACCTTTCTGGTATCGTAATAGAAAATGCATCTATAATAAAGATAGGATAAGTACTTAAATGAATTAAGGAACTTGAATATACTTATGCAATTGCGCGCTTAATTCCCAGCTTGGATTGGTCTTAATGTATTCAATCACAAGTGGTGTCATAGCATCTGACTTCTCCCATTCTGGTTGAAGGTATTTTTTGCAATCTGAATCAACATCGTTCACAAAGGAATTAGCAAATGTAAAATCGGATGTATTGAATACAACCACTTTTAATTCGTCCGCAGCTTTCACTGCTTCTGGCAATGCGGCTTTGAATTTTTTTGGCGATAAACAAATCCAATCCCAGGATCCACTCATAGGACTAGATCCAGATGTTTCTATATGTGTTTGAAATCCCGCAGCTTTTAGTGCAGTCGTTAAAGGATCTAATTGGTGCAATAAGGGTTCGCCTCCTGTGACAATCGCAATACGACTTGGATGCGCCGCCGCCGCATTTACAATTTCTTCTACAGATAATACCGGATGCTTACTCGCATCCCAACTGTCTTTTACATCACACCATACACAGCCCACATCACATCCAGCTAAGCGAATAAAAAATGCAGCTTTGCCCTGATGATAACCTTCACCTTGTAAAGAATAAAATAGTTCCATTACTGGATAAGAAGGAATGTTGCTCAATGTATTTATTTAAATGATTTATAAACCTTGGTAGGCCTTCATTGTGTTTTTTAATAAGCCTGCGATGGTCATTAAACCAACGCCACCTGGAACAGGTGTTACTGCCGATGCTACTGTAATAGCAGATGCATAATTTACATCTCCCTTAATTCTAAAACCTTTTGCTGCAGTGGCATCTGTAACCCTAGTAATACCTACATCAATAATCACTGCACCTGGCTTAATCATACTCGCATCTATAAAATCTGGCATACCCACCGCTACAACAAGGATATCTGCTTTGGAACAGATTTCAATCAAGTCTTCTTTTGGTGTATATCTATGACAACAAGTAACAGTGCAGTTTCCTTGTGGATGATCTGAGCTTAATAAAATACTCATTGGTCTACCTACAATATTACTTCTTCCAATCACCACTGCGCGTTTACCTTTTGTCTCAATATTAAAATGCTCGAACATAAGTAGCACACCATAAGGTGTTGCAGGAATAAATGTACTGAGTCCTTGCACTAGTCTACCCGCATTGGAGGGATGAAATCCATCCACATCTTTTTTAGGATCAATCGCCTGAATCACTTTTGCGTCGTCAATATGTTTAGGAAGTGGTAATTGTACTAAAATACCATCTACATTTTCGTTGGTATTCAATGCTTCAATCTGCGCTAATAATTCAGCCTCTGATACAGTCTCTTCAAAACGGAAAAGGGAAGATCCAAAGCCGGTCTCTTCGCAGTTTCTTACTTTACTTGCTACATAAGTTTCGCTTGCACCATTGTTACCCACTAAAATGGCTGCTAAATGGGGCGTTCTTTTACCCGCAGCCTTTAATGCTGTAGTTTGTTCTAATAAGCTTGCCTTGACTGCCGCTGAGGCCATTTTTCCGTCTAATACTAACATGGCGCAAATTTAGTTCTTTTTAAGATTCGTTCCCTCGTATCTTTGGACTCTTAATTTAGTTTATGGAACAAAACCCGAACCAACCTTTAAATATCGAAATCTCAGAAGAGATTGCGGAAGGTACTTATGCCAACTTGGCGATTATTACGCATAGCAATGCAGAGTTTGTGATTGATTTTGTAAATGTGATGCCAGGCACCCCAAAGAGCAAAGTAAAGTCACGTGTGATTTTAACACCGATGCATGCCAAGCGTTTTATGAAAGCCATGGTAGAAAATATTGAAAGATATGAAGCTGCGCATGGTCCAATAGGAGATATGGAGCAGATAGAGATCCCAATGAATTTTGGCGGTCCAACTGCTCAGGCCTAGTCTTAAAGACAGTCTACCAATTGGGATGTTGTTCTGCATAGCTATAATAGCCCTCTGAGCTGACGATTAAATGGTCAATTAATTTAATGTCAAAAAGTGCAGCCCCTTTCTTGATTTTTTCTGTCAGGGTATCATCCATTCTGCTAGGTCTTAATTGCCCACTTGGATGGTTATGGCAGATGATAAAACCAGTGGCGCCGTGGCTAATTACCAGTTTAAAAATAATTCTAGGATCTGCCACCGTGCCTGTGATACCACCCTCACTTAATACGGCCTCGTGGATGATTTTATTTGCTTGATTCAATAAAAGCAACATAAATACTTCACGTTGTTCAAACTGCAATTTATTTTTAAGATGCATGGCCACATCACGGCTATGATGAATGGTGGCTTGTTTGTCCATTAAATCAATCCTTCTGGAACCTAGTTCTATAGCAGCTAAGATCCGCACTGCTTTGATCTTTCCAATCCCTTTAATTTTTAGATTCACAATATCCCGCACACTATATGCAGCAAATTTCTTAAGGCTATTGTCTGTGGTAGCAAGTAAGCTTCTGGCTAATTCAATGGCATTCTGTGTAGCTGTGCCATGTTGAATTAGAATGGCTAATAATTCAACATCGCTTAAATGATCGGCGCCCTTGGTGCTAAATTTATAGATGGGTTGATCTTGTTCTGCCCAAAGTCGGATATTGCTGGGTTGCATAAACAATTTTGTTCAAATATATTTTTTATAGAACTGCTAATTCTGCGTACAAATACCGGCTTCTTACAGGCAGTTGTGCATAACTTTACTTTTTGTTGAAAATTTGCAGCAGAATAGCCAAAAACATGTGCACGATATCAATACCTTTGAAGCACATTTTACCCTTATGAATCCTTCAGTTAAAATTTTCGCGGGCAATGGCTCGCAGGCGCTAGCCGAAAAAATTGCACAACGTTTTGGTGCCCCCATTGGTAAAATAAATATCCAAAAATTTAGTGACGGTGAATTCCAACCTATCTTTTTGGAAAGTATCAGAGGGGACTATGTTTTTTTAGTACAAAGTACTTATGCACCCACCGATAATTTAATGGAATTATTGATGATGATTGATGCCGCTAAAAGAGCAAGTGCTTATAAAATTATTGCAGTCGTTCCTTATTATGGTTTTGCTAGACAAGATCGAAAAGACAAACCACGTGTGGCGATTGGCGCTAAATTAATTGCTACTTTATTAGAAGCAGCAGGCGCTAACAGGGTTATCACAATGGATTTACACGCTGCACAAATTCAAGGCTTCTTTGATGTGCCAGTAGATCACTTAGATAGCTCAGCTATTTTCATACCTTATATAGAGTCACTTAATTTACAGAATTTGGCTTTTGCAGCACCGGATGTAGGAAGTACAAATCGTGTGCGTGAAGTAGCAAACTATTTTAATGCAGAAATGGTGATCTGTGATAAGCACAGAAAACGTGCCAATGAGATTGCAAGCATGGTGGTGATTGGAGATGTGACTGGAAAAGACATTGTGATTATTGATGATATCTGTGATACTGGAGGTACTTTGGTTAAAGCGGCAGCCTTATTGAAAGAGAAAGGAGCTAGAACAGTCCGTGCATTGATTACCCATCCAGTTTTAAGTGGCAAAGCATACGAAAACATCGACAGCTCTGTTTTAGAAGAACTAGTGGTATGTGATACCATTCCTTTGAAATCTGAATCAACTAAAATCAAGGTATTGACCGTAGCCGACTTGTTTGCAATCGCTATTCGCAATGCCTATGAAAATAAGAGTATTACCAGCCTATTTGTGCATTCACAATTGAAGGCTAGAAACCAGTAATAGACTGATTTTCAATATAATATAAATAATTAGGAGCAACTTTGGTTGCTTCTTTTTATTTCATTACCTTTGCCGTCCATATTTAAATTTTAAACCATGAAGACAATTACAATCGAAGGACACTTGAGGACCGAGTCTGGCAAAAAAGCCGCCCGCCAAATCCGCTCTCAGGAAAACGTGCCAGCTGTAATTTACGGGGGTGCTACAGAAGTGAACTTTTATGCTTCTGCAAAGGCTTTTAAGCCTTTAGTGTACACAAGTGAATTCTTAATCGCTGAAGTTACTATTGACGGGAAAAAATACAGAAGTATTTTGAAAGACCTACAATTTGACAAAGTATCTGATTTATTATTACACGTTGACTTATTAGAGTTAGTGGATGATAAGAAAGTCGTAGCTACTTTACCATTGAAGTTTGTTGGAGCATCTGTAGGTGTGAAAGCAGGTGGTAAATTAGTTTCTAAAGTAAAAGCGGTTAAAGTGAAAGCTTTACCTAAAGACTTAAGAGAGTTTATCGAATTAGATATCACTAATTTAGAATTGAACGCAAACATACGTATCGAAGATATTAAAGTACCAAACATGGAGATCATGAATTCTCCACGTATACCGGTTGCTTCTGTAGTAATGACACGTCAATTAAAACAAGAAGAATCAGAGGCTGCAAAAGTAGATAAGAAATAATTCAAATTCATTTGAATATCAAAACCCTCTGAGCAATCAGGGGGTTTGTTTTTTAGGGTAGCCTTTAAGAATTTAAGGCTACCCTAAAAAACCTCTGATGATTTTTAAATCCCTGACGGGATTTTGGTTTTATGGGGTAACTGGAAGAATTTTCTTTACTTTTGAATTCGAAGCAATCATATGTCAAAATTTTTACTCATAGGCTTAGGCAATGTAGGTGCAGAATATGCGCATACCCGTCATAATATTGGATTTGACGTATTGGATGCTTTTGTTATCAAGCACGGCGGCTTCTTTAAAGTAGACCGATTGGCTGAAGTATCTGAAGTGAAATGGAAAGGCAAAACCTTTGTTTGTGTTAAGCCAACTACCTTCATGAACCTAAGTGGTAAGGCCTTTAAATACTGGATGGATAAAGAGAAAATTGTATTGGAAAATACCTTAACCATTGTAGACGATTTAGCATTACCAACCTCTAAACTTCGCTTGCGTGCCTCAGGTTCAGATGCGGGACACAATGGATTAAAAGACATTCAATTGACAATTGGCACGGACGCTTATCCTAAATTAAGATTTGGTATTGGGAATGATTTTGCAAAAGGACAACAGATAGATTTTGTGTTGGGTAGATGGGCGCAGACTGAAAGAAAATTGATTGATATCAAAATTGAAAAATCGGTAGAAGTCATAGAGTCATTTGCTACAATAGGATTATCGCGAACCATGACCTTCGCCAACGGATTAGATATTAAAGTAGATTAAACATATTGTTATGAGTATATTTTGTATTGGACGTAATTATGTAGCGCATGCACATGAGTTGGGAAACGAAGTGCCAACTTCTGCGATTATATTTATGAAGCCAGATGCTGCATTACTAGCTGCGGGCGAAAACTTTTCCATTCCTAGTTTTACCAATGATTTACATTTTGAAGGTGAGTTGGTGTTGCGTGTATGCAAGAAAGGAAAAAATTTAAGCGAGGCACATCCAAATGGCATCCCTGTGATTGACTATTGCGATGCCATTACAGTGGGTATAGATTTTACAGCAAGAGATGTACAAAATGAATTAAAAGAAAAGGGCCTGCCATGGGAAAAAGCAAAAGCATTTGACAATGCTGCCATACTAGGTGAATGGCATCCTTTAACTTCAGAAATTTTATCAGCACCTATTCATTATACTTTATCAAAAAACGGAAGCACTGTTCAAACAGGTGATTCTAGTTTAATGATCTTCCCATTGGATAAGATATTAGCGGACATTACGGAGTACTTTACAATTCACCCTGGGGACTTAATTTATACAGGAACACCAGCAGGAGTTGGCCCAACCGCGAAGGGGGATGTGTTTAAAGGATTTTTTGAAGGACAATCCGTATTTAGTCTTAAAGTGAACCCATAAATTCAAAAAATTTAAGTAGTTTTGCCACCCCTTAAAAGGGGTAATAACCATTCGGCGAGGTAGCTCAGTTGGTTAGAGCACAGGATTCATAACCCTGAGGTCACGAGTTCAAATCTCGTTCTCGCTACATGAAAATCAAGAACTTACGTTAAATCGTGGGTCCTTTGTTGTTTATGCGTGAGGTTTGCGTGAGGTTTTGCGTGAGGTTTTTGTCATTTCTTACCGAAAACACGAACCTTTAATGCTGATATTTCTACAGCGGTTAACACCTTTGGATCAAGGTAATATTTCTCCAATACTTGAGTGGTAGAGTGGGAGCTAACCAATCCTGTATCGTCACCTAATACTTGATAATGCCAAGTCAAATAGGTTTTACGTAGATTACTTAAACTGATGTCCTTCTTGATACCTGCACCTTCCTTGTAATGAGTAAACCCTCTGCTCAAATCCGTCATGATGGTTTTGGTGGTGGATGTCCTATTAGGGTACAATATATATTCATCCGTTCCAATCTTTTCATTCATACCTAATTCGATAAGAAAATCTTCAAGGTCAACATTGATACCAATGTATTTCTTACATTCCTTATTATTCTTTTTCATCCGCTTTACTTTCAGGTTGTCGATGATGAATAGTTTAACCCCTTGTGGTGTACTATAGATGTCTGTCCATTTTAGGTCCACCACTTCTTCACGCCTACCTCCTGTTAAAAGGAATAACTTGAATCCATCTTTTAGATACGGTTTATACAAGTTTTTCTTCTCGCCCTTACCTCCTAATGTTATAAATGGATTGAATGTATCAACAGCTGCTAATACCTGATTAAACTCCTCCTCTGTGATAATATCAATGGAAGATGGAGTGACTGATTTTGGCACAAATTTCCTGAATGGATTTTTCATTTCAATATTCTCAATCTCGATTAGGAATTCAAAAAAAGCACGAAGAGCAATGAAACATTTATTGAAAGACCTCTCTCCATAGTTATCCTCTGCCCATTTATAAAAATTGGATACGTCCTCTATTTTGATGTCAGTTGGTCTGGTTCTTTTGATGTTTTTTGTTAAAGCTACATTCTCAACCAATTTCCAACAAAACCTAACACATTCGTCTATATGATCCTGTGATACATTCTTTTTAAGGTGTGCGAACTTTGACTCTCCTGACATGTATTCTCGGTACTTGACTAGAGCATCACTAATACTATAATCGTTAGATGATTCAGTAAAGGTGATGGTAGTTCTGTCATACCCGTTGCATTTTAGTTCTTTCTCAAAGTCAATACATTCAATTATAGCGCTATTATATGTTGTTGCTTCTAGCACCTTAGTTTTAACGCTGTCCGAATTACCTGGAACATGAATGCGCACTCGGTATACCTGTCGGCTATAATGTTTGCATTTGGGATTGTCTACTCTGCAGGTTTTGCAGAATATCTTTAGTCCCTTATGTGGGTTTTTCGGCAGCGTTAATTTCTTCATTCTAACAGGTCTTTATATCTTTTTTCATCTTTCTTATTTATCCTAGTTGATCTAGCAGCAGGAACAGGGGATATTTCATCTTCTAATAACGTTATAGTTAAGTTATATACGGATAGGTCTTTTACAACATCCCTGTAACGATCTCTCCATTTATCTGGATACCTGTTTCTTAGTTGTTGTACATAAGGTTTATCAATATGACTATCCACCTCGATTTGATATACAAACGGATTTTTAGTGAATTTGTGAATTTTGATACCCCGCTCCACTAACCATTTCTTTGCTGTTTCAATGTCCTTGACATTAATTTTCTCAGCTACCTGTGGTAGGGTTAGGGTATCAAGACTCCTTGAAATATTGTTATAGCCTTCTGACAATTGGTATAATTTAAGATGATTCTATACTAAGCGTTGCTAGTATTGGGAATTATTTTTTTAATTTGTAAAATCAACCTCAGTAGCTGATCTTTCTCTGTTAATAGTTTTTTCAATATCTACATGTTCCAAATAATCGTTAAATAAATTAGGATCCCAATTGTCTTCATTTAATTCATCTTCTTCACAGCCCATAGCATCAACTAACCATATCTTAAAATCTCGAATTTGGTCTTCTGTAAGCACTACTGACTCATAGGTAGTAATATCTCTATGTACCTTTATTTTAAATGTTTTCATAATTTTATTTTTTTTATTTACCAAATTTCAAATCCACCGCATTCACGCAAAAAGACGATGAATTGATTTATTTCCTCAACGCTTGTAGTATACATAGCATCATATCTGACATCATTAATCACTACCTTTGTGCCCATTAATTGTCCGTAATTATACTTTTCACTGAGTATTTTCTCTTCATCCTCAGTTATTCGATTACCATCTTCTCTGCTCCAGCTATCAAGATTAAAAATAAACTGATCATCGTCCACGTCTTCTTTAATCCAGTGCGGACTTCTTAAATCTTTTTCAATAATTGCAACCAATTTGTTCATACTTTCAGCAAGTCTGTTACACTGTTTTTGAGTGCGCAATCCACGCCCATCATTGCTACCCCAAAAGTCAGTATCGAAATTTAGGTTGTCGTGTTCAATAGCAACCAAAGCTAAATGAAGAACAGGACGCCAACCCCAACAATTGTAGCGGATATAACTACCAGGATTTTCATCTTCCCATTTTGAAATTGCTTGCCAATACTTCTTTTTCTCATCATCAGTTGCTGTTTTGTAATCGATAGCAGCAGGTTTTTCTGTTGTAATTTTCGGTTTTCTTCCGTAGATATCAAAGCCCATAATTTTTTATTTTTATTTTATTTTTTTGAATAAAATAAAGGGGCACCTTATTAGGTTTTTCATTTACCCCCTTATTTCGTGTGAGTTAATCCTCAATTCCGCTTTCTGATTTTGATGAGGTAATTTCACCGTTCGAGATTTCATAAAAATCTGCGCAGTGGTTACAGACATCTTCACATACAAGTGAAAATTTAAGGTCGTCAAATAGCATTGATGCATGCTGTACAAAAGATACTGGCCCGTTACAAGCGCTAGAAAAAGTGTAAACATCAGAATGCTCAGACTCTTTTTCGTATGGCTTATAATTACCATCCACGCAGCACCATGTTGGGATACCCCAAAGTAGTCGTTGCAATCTGTTTCCAAGCTCCTTTTGTTTCTCTGTTGCTGAATCCGATCGGAGATTTTGAGGTACTGGAAACAGTAGATTCAAGTCAACGTCTTCGACTTCTCCATTACTGTTTATTACTGCAAAAGAGTTTCTGAACACTTCAAGGGTTTCTCTTGGCCCTCCAACTTTAAGTTGGTTGTCGATAATGTTTCCCATAATCGTTTTTTTGTTTTAAAAATTTATTGGATGAAATACTCATCCTAGTATATTAATAGATAAAAAAAATTGTAAAAAAAAATCTGAGCAAAGAAATTTTAAATTTATTTTTTACTCATCATATAAAATAAATTCCTTTATATAATAGATTAATTAGTATAAAAAAAACACCCCTGCCTGCAGGGGGTAGTTGCAGAAAGGGGTGCGGTGCCCCACCTTATTTTTACATATATAATGAGTCTCGGTAAGGGGGTCGATACCTTAAAAAAAATATTTCCAGAAAATTTTGAAAGCTGTTAGATTATGGATGCTAACAAAGTATCAATGTTGCTAGTATGTTCCATGCGGAGCATTCGTTAGCTCAAACATTCAGGGTATTTTAATTTGTATAATTCAAAGAGAGATTCACGAACAATATCAGATTTTTGACGGCGAGTGATTGTGCATAGTAATTCTAATCTATTTTTTTCAACTGAATCAAGGCGCAATCTTAGAAATTCATTTTTGGTAACTGTTTTTTTGTTGTTCATAGTGGGTCTTTTAATATAAATACTTGCATATTGGTGAATGTTGTGATACTTGCCATATTTTTTGTACACACAAAGGATTTCGATCTAGCATGATGTATTTATTATTAAATGGAATACAATGGGAAGCAAAAATGGTAAATCAACAGGGCTATGGATACCTGAGAACTTAAAAAATGATAAGAAGTTAGATTGGACTAATAAGGCGTTGTTATCTGAAATCTACTCTTTGTGCAAACTTGCTGATGGTTGTTTTGCATCAGACAATCATTTTGGTAAGTTATTAGGTCTTGGTAGATCGTCGGTAAATAAAAGAGTAAATTGGTTAAAGGATCAAGGGTATATTAATGCAGTTAACCACTACAAGGAAAACTTGATCATTGGAAGAACTATCACCAAAGGTAGTTCTCAGGAGAAACATACCCTAGTTCCCAAGAGAGGCAGGGGTAGTTCTCAAAGTTTACAGGGGGTAGTTCCCAAGAGAGACAGGGGTAGTTCTGTTGAGAACACAACTAATACAACTACTAATACAGATATATTAATACAAGAAACAATACATGATACTGGAGCAACAATAAAATCTGATATGTCAATGAATCAATTATTAACTAATAGATTTGAAGAACTAGTGTTCGACTTGGTCAATAAGTCTAGTTTAGGAGAAGAAATATTTAATTATACTCAACCAGGTAATCTAGATATGTTTAGGGATGCAGTTGATGAAGAGGAATATAAACTCGTATACCCACTGCTAGTTAATATAATCGATGTTGAGAAGAAGTTGTATGGTATATAAACCCCTCAACGAAGGGGTGAGTGGAACGAACCAAGACGAAGTCTTACGACTTCCATCCCCATCACCCCAATTCCGCTCAACCCCTCTTCCCCAAAATATTCATTATCAAATGGTATATAAATGCTGCACTTTTTGTCGTGAGATTTTAATTACAGTTAAAACTACCTCCAGGAATACTTTAAATATTCTTTGTATTTCACGACTATTGATGGTTGTATCGAAAACGAAAAGATGATCGAAATTTGGGGACATAAAACGGGTTTATGTTGAGTGTGATAGAACTATCCCTTTCGTCAATATCAATCAATAAAAATTTATTTTCAAATAAGTGTATTAATGTATCACATCGTAGTATTTATTATAAACTACAATTATGAAACTAGTGCCACTCACAAATGAAAATCCTAAAAGGAAAATGAAGATGATAATAACTGAAAATCAATTTAGAACCCTAGCAGAAAATGTTTTATCGCTCCAAGAGGAAAACCAAATAAAGAATACACATTTAATTAAAAAAAATACAAATGCAAAGAAGAAATAGAAGAAGAATTAGATATCAAGAGAAGATGGTTTTCGTATTGGATGCAAATGCAGATAACAGACAAAATCTAAAAGAAGACGGAGCATTTGAATATGTAAACAAGATGATTGATTTGATGTTAAGAAAGAGTGGTGTTGCTACTGATGTAGTCTTCGTGGGTGGGAATAAAAAAGACCTATGTATTTGGCTTTCAGGAATATTGTCATTTTATCAATACAACGACATAGATATTCAAGACAGCACCCATTTATTTGACCTTGACCCTGATTTTGATATGCCAAACAACTTTCGCTAGGGATCCTAAATTTGATTTAATAGCATAACAGCAAGCATTCCAATTATTTGGGCATTGCCAATAAACATTCAACCCTGATCACTGTGGAAAAATTGTATGGCATTTGTGTTTGTGACTTCCTGACATCTGTCAGGAGGTTCTTTTTTATACCATGTCCGTTAATCCTATTAAGAGACATGCATTTAGTTGATATACAACGCTAGTCTGGTTTTAGCACGATTTTATGACTTAAAATGAGTTAAAAGGCTGGTTTTACGACTTTACGGCTCTACATTAGCCAGAAACATTTTATATGACAACAACTATTGAAAAAACCAGTGATTATTTAACCACCGATGAATTGAAAAGATTGAACAGGTATTTCCAAAAGGAACAGAACTATCAAATGGCGTTATTAATAGAGTTCGGATTTCGGACACTGCTTCGTTATTCTGACATATCAAGGTTTACTTGGGAGAATGTATTAAACAAAGACGAACTCGTCCTAAATGAAAAAAAAACGGGTAAGAAACGGAGTATTAAAGTGGGAGCCGTATTAAAATCATTACTACTTGAATATTATGAATTAATTCAGCAGCCAGAATTACAAAGTACCATCTTCAATTATAGCCTTCGACATACAAATCGTTTATTGCAGTTTGGTTCTCGGTTTGTTGGTATCCGAAAGAAGAGGGTGTCTACGCATTCGTTAAGAAAATCAGGGGCTCGATTCTTGTATGATGAGAATCACAGGTCAGAAGACGTTTTCTTAAAAATTTCTATGATACTAAACCACTCAAGCACGCAGGTATCAAGGCGCTATTTAGGAATTACAAAGGAAGAGATTTCAGATGTTTATGATGGATTTGATATATCCCTTTAAATTGTCTTCAAAATAGCTTCTCTTTTAATTGAATATTCATGAAGGGTAATTAGTCCAGCATCTAGCATTGATTTTAATACCTGCATTTTCTTAAATGAATCAGATAATTCTTCGGGATGCAGTTTCTTATATTCCTCAATTTGGTCTGCTGTTAAAACCTCAATTTCAAAATTGACGTAATCGTCATAGTTGATCCTGCAACATGCAATTTTTCCATCTGTTGTAATATCCCATCCTGTATTTGATCCCCAGCATAATACCTGGTTGGCAACCCAGTTAATATTCCCGTAGCGAGGTTTGTATCTCATATTCATATGCATGCCTCTTTGAGTTTGTTTTAAATGAATCCCATAATTGGTTTCTAAATAACCAGAGCTTACTTTACTAAAAGGCATCATTTCTTGAACTAGCACTTTTGTAAGTGTATCAACAATATTACTTGTAATAACTTTTTCGGCTTCTTTGATTACTATTTCTTTTTCTATTTTAAATTTTTCATCCAAGCTAATTTTGACCAAATCAAAAAATGTATATTCCACAAAATTATTACGATAGCAAACAGTACTTGCATCTGAAGTAATATCCCACCTATTTGGAAAGTCATCACTTAATGAACCACCCCATCCCAATTCTTTGCTTAATACCCAATTCTTTTTAGTTTGACTTAGTCTTGTATCAAATCTTGATTTTGAAAATTGAACTAATTTAAAATTATAGTTTATTTCAAGGGTTTGTTTTTCTATATCTGAAAAACTTACCTCTGCATTTAAAAAAAGTTTTATTATTTGATCGTTATTCATGTTATGTAATTTAAAAAGTTGTTCATTAATAATGGGTGGTCATATAAATAAAGAAATGGTAAGTCAAATGCAATACACAATAACTTATTCCTGTATTTTGGTGAGAAAATTGAAAAAAAGTAGTCAAACAGATATTCTAGTTCTACTTTGATGACTGCTATTCTTTGAGACATAAAATCTTGCTTTGTACAAACCTACCGTCCCAAACAGCAGTCTATTGGAGGTGTGAAATTTATAATAAACTTCGTATGAATAAGCTTTTTTAGGCTGTAATAATTTAAATTTGAACTACCATAAAAATTCCAAATTTAAATACATCAAAATGCATAGTGGTTTTATAATTGAAATTATTAATAATAATGATATTGTTACAAATCTAAAATTGTTTGTAAGAGATGGTTTAGTTGATGGGGTAGAAGTTAAAGTATTTAATAATGACTATGATTACAATTCATTATTACTAATAGCAAAAACTGAAGGTTTTTCGGGAAATGGAATTCTTACAGATAATCTATCAATAGATAATATCAAGATTGTTGATGAGGAATCAATCGATATTGTTAAGTTTGATAAAATTTTAACTGATAAAAAAATTCATTTAAATGGAACAACAAAATATATTTGTATAGATGTCCCTCCAAAATCAATTTCTTTAATACAATTATTACCAATATAGACATATGGCTTATTTAACCAAATCGAGGTTCAAAACCGCACTGAATTGTCCTACTAAATTATACTACGGTACAAAAGGGAATAACTACCAGGATAATAAAGCAGAAGACCCATTTATGATGGCTTTAGCAGAAGGTGGATACCAAGTTGGGGAGTTAGCTAAGTTTTTGATTTCCGATAACCCAGTTAAAGAAGGAATTAGCATCAACGAACTTGATTATGATATTTCACTAGCAAAAACAGCAGAAAAAAGGAAAATTGGCGGCAAGGTGGCCATTGCTGAAGCTGCCTTTAAGTACAAGGATTTATTTGTAAGAACGGATTTATTTTTAGAAGAAAGGGATGTTATTAAATTATATGAGGTTAAAGCAAAGTCATGGGATCCTTCAGTTTCATTTCTTAAAAATAATAACAGAGGAAAGAATAAAGGCAGAATCACTATCGATGGTGAGTGGAAAGAATATATGTATGATATTGCTTTTCAAAAGTATGTTGTACAGAAATCAAATCCCAATAAAACTGTAATTGCATATATAGTTTTAGCTGATAAAACGAAAGCAGCTACAATTGATGGTTTAAATCAAATTTTCAAAATTAAAAGAGATAATAGTAAAATAGATATAACTATTAAGGATGGGATTACTAAAAATGATTTAGGAGAAATACCTCTCAAGGAAATTAACGTAGATGATGTTTGTGATTGGATTTATTCAAATCCGGTAGAAGTCGATTTAGAAAATCCAAATGGTGGTGAGTGGTTTTTTGAAGATTTTGTTAATTACCTCTCGAGTAAGTATACACTCAATGAACGTATTTGGTCTACCACACTTGGTAGCAAGTGCAAGAAGTGCCAATTTGTTAATAAGGATTATCCAAGTGGAGATAAGAAGAGTGGATTACATGAATGTTGGAAGCATATTGCTAAATTGAATGAAAGTGAATTATTAAAACCATTAGTCTTAGAACTTTGGGGAGGTAAGGTTGGTAGTAAAAGTATCATCAATGAGGCGTGCGCCTCAGGAAAGTACCTATTAAATCAAGTTGACGAATCGTTCTTTCCAAGAGGAGAGGACAAGCCAGAACCCATCGGTGATGCCATTGATCCTGCTCGTAGAAGGTTGTTGCAGATTGAAAAATCTAAAACCAATGACTACAATCCACATTTAGATAGGGAAGGACTTATAGAACTATTTGATTCCTTACCTTCACCTTATCATTTTATTGACTTCGAAACAAGTATGGTTGCCCTCCCTTTCCATATTGACAGGGTTCCTTATGAAGCAATTGCTTTTCAGTATTCATATCATATGATGGATGCCTCAGGGAATATAAAGCACCAAAGTCAATACTTGAATTTTGATAAAGGGGCATTCCCTAATTATGATTTTTTAAGAGCGCTTAGAAATGATTTAAGTGGAGTTCCAGGAACTATATTCAGATACCATAAACATGAGAATAGTTATTTAAATCTCTTGTATAAGCAACTTATGACGGAAACAGAACAAACTGTTCCTGATAAGGATGATCTGATGTCCTTTATTAGAGAGATTTCCACCCCTTCAAAAGACATGCCTGATAAATGGGTACCAGAAAACAACATGCAAGATTTATGGGATTTTGTAATTCAATATTTTTATTCTTTACATGCAAAGGGATCAAATTCAATCAAGGATATTCTACCTGCTGTCATCAAGAGTTCCCCCTATTTAAGAGAAAAATATAGTCAGCCAATCTATGCAACAAATGTTATTCCAAGTTTAAATTTTAATGAGCCTCATGTTTGGATTGATGAAACGAAAGGATCAAATCCTTACAAGACACTTCCTGAATTATTTGACGAAAAGGTTATAGAAGAACTTGAACTAGAGGGTAATTTAGAGAATTTGGATAATGGTGGTGCTGCTATGGCTGCTTATGCATACCTCCAATTTACTGATATGTCCGACAAGGAAAGAGAGTTTTACAGAGATGGATTGCTTAGGTATTGTGAGTTAGATACCATGGCAATGGTAATGATTTGGGAGTATTGGGGCAAAGAAATAGGTAGATGGTAGTTAGAATTTTTATTATATCTATAGTTGATTGATCAGTCCTTCTATTGGGGTGTAGATTTGTGAAATGTTATCATATTCAATAGGCCATCTATCTTTTAATAAGCAAAAATAATTTTTGTTTAAATTAGAGTTTCCACTAAAACCTGACCAGTTTGATCCTGTCATAACTAGCAAAAATGATTTTGCATTTGGAAAATAATTTTTCAGTTTAATGTCTCTATCAGTGAAGTCATTTTCCCAATTATTTCTATTCCATCCTAGTTGTGTTTTACATTCAATAATTGCAACTACTTCATTCCCTTTCCAAATTGAAATATCTGGCCGAATTGAGTTTTTTTCTTTTATAATCTGTCTTTCGGAGTGTGCTTCTAATATGCCACCCTTTGATTTAAAATAAATTCTTAAAAAAAATAAAATACTTTCTACAAAATAATCTGATGCTGCGGCTATGTATCTTTTATCAAGAAATATTTTTATTTTATTCTGAGTAGTATAATAAGTTTTTAGTCTAAATATAATAGCTTCTGTAATTTCTATATTGTTTAAATCAAATTCATAGTCCTTTAGTATTAAATTATTTGATTTAAGTAGTTTATCGAATGTGACTTCCACACTTTTATTATATTCTGAATCAAATTGACTTAAACTTTTCATTTCTTATTTATTCTTGTGTTATATTTCCATCATTGGAATAGGGAGATGATAGTTGGAGGTTGAAAATATTGGTCTAATTATATTTAAATGAGACTTCCACAACCTCCTTATCGCAATTAATTAACAGTGATTTTGGAAAAAAGGGGAAACTAATAGTATCAACATCATAAACTTGACTGATAGTATAAGTATTAAGGTCAATTTCTATATTATTACCATCCTCGTCATTAAAATTAATAACGCCATCAACTTGAATTATTAAAAAATCAAAGCCTGTTATAGAATCTCCATTGTGTTCCTCTAACTCTAAAGTCCAATAGACATCGATGCTCTGTTCTATACAATCTTTATATTCATTAGATTTGTAAATAATATCAATATCGTCTCCATTTGAAGAACTTAATTTTGAAATAAGAGTTTTTGAATTCATAATTTTAAAGTTTATAATTTTATTCTTGTGTTATAGTACCATCATTGTCAACCCTAATTGTTAGCCATTCGTAGTTTTCTTTTTCAACTGATTGAATGATGCTTTTTTGGATTCTTTTTTGATCTGCTGTTTTCTTCTCGCTATCCAACAAAATGATACTTTTCAGCGCATCTCCATTTGATCCTGCTTTCATACCATTAAAGACAACAAAGTCTACGGGATGAAAAATCACTTTAGCATCATCAGGATTGAGTTTTTGCGGTACAAAAACCTTATCTACCTTTTTAATCATCTTATTGGCTAATTTTCTTCCTTTTTCTCTTGACTGCTCTTTATAGAACTCCATGTCTTCGTCAATCTTATCTTCCATTAGGTTCAATTTCTGCTCATCTTTACCTAATTTATCTAACCAATCAGTTGACTTACGCTCGTCCTTATATATCTTAGTATCACTTAGTCTAAAGAAATCACCACAGCATGGACAGATGCCAAAAATTTGACGCTGGTATTCAAAAAATACGAGTATATCTTGTTGGTGCATAATTAGTAGTTTTTAAATTCAACCTTTTTTTGTTCAATTATTTGTTTGATAGCCTTTTGGTTTGCCTTAAGTTTTGCTTTACCTGACTTAATATCAACAAAAAATATCTTTTGAACCTTGCCGGTTTTTTGTAGACCTTCAAAAATGACATAGTCAATTGGGTCAAATAAACTTCGGCAATCATTTTTATCGAATGGAAATTGAGCTAGTACAGGAGCTAGTCGTTCTAAAATAAATCCCATATTGACGCTACCTGTTGTTGTTTCAACTCTTTTTTGTGTGCTACTTTTTTTCTTACTAATAATTTCTTTTCTTTCTTTTAACTCTTCCTTCTTTTCATTTAACAACTTCTTTGCTTCTGTATTGAAATTATCTACAGAAAATAGTTTGGCATCTTTTAACATGAAACTGTCACCGCATGTTGTACAGTTAGCTTTAAATCCATTTTGTTGTAAGAAGTTTATTAGATCCTGATGTGATTGTGCCATTCGGTTTGAATTATGTTCTAAATATACCAAATTATCCTAATTTAAGATAATCTAAAACGATCCATTAAGTGTTGATTTACGAAGTAATTTTCAATAAATTTCATTACCAGTTTATTACCTTTTAGATCAAATAAACATAATTGACTAGGTTTATTTTTGTATTTTTCCGCCAAAGTTTTTTTATACACCTTCCCTAAATCTCTATACAATGCTGCTTGCTCAAATTCTTGGTTTTTAACACATTCTTTAATCCCATGTTGGAAAAGTAGTATTTCGCTAATTAAGTTATAGACTCTTAATAGGAATAGTGTCTCATCTTCTTTAAATGTGTTATTTAGGTTTAAAGTTTCAAATTTTAAACTGTATCCTTTTCTTTTCCATTTGTCTAAATTTAGACGAATCAAAACCCACTTTTCATCGTCAAAATAGTCGTCTGAGCAGATAAGTTTAATTAATGAGTCATTTATCAATTCTAATCTCTCTTGCTCGTTATCAGGTATTTGGTAGCCCATCTTTTTTTATTTAAAATTAAACACCCACTCCTTACTCTATTTGAGGTCAATTTTGTAATTTGTATCAATATAATAAGGGATAAAAATGCCAAAGAATAAGTCAGCAGTAATACGTTACAGGATCATTGATCAAATGATAACAGATAAAAGGAAGCCATTTCCTGACTTGGATCAAATGTCAGACAAGTGTAGTCAAATATTAGGTGTAGATATATCTAAATCAACAATAGAGAAAGATATTAGAGCAATGAGGGAGAAAGCTCCAAAGGGATATAGTGCACCTATCATGTATTCAAAGACAGAGAAGGGCTATGTTTATACCGAGCTTGGTTTTTCGATTGCCGAACTAAATTTGGATGAAGATGAGTGGGTGTCATTACATTTTGCCGCACAACTTTTATATCAATACAAGGATGTATCAATTTTTAAGAACTTTAAGAATGCTATTGAAAGATTAAATGCAAGGTTTGGACTAGGTATTGATGGTAATGAGAAATTAATAGATGAATTAGTGCAGTTTGAAAAGTCAGTTGATACTAAAGGAATGGATTGGATTGAACTAATTTATAAGGCTATAAAAAACAAACAAAGCTTCAATTTTACTTATAATAACATATATAAAAAAGAAAAAAAAGAGCATCATCTTATTCCATATCTACTCAAAGAACATAGGAATAGATGGTACGTAGTTGGGTGGTGCTTAACTAAAGAAAAATACTTGACCTACGCTTTAGACAGGATTAGCAATATAGATTTAATACATAATATACTTAAGAGAAAATCCGATTTTAATCCTGTAAGCTTTTTCGAACATAGTTCAGGTATCATGGAAAGCAACACCAAGCCAGAAGAAATCTTACTAACCATTAAGAAACCTATTTCTGACCTAGTATTGCTTGAACCACTACACCAAACTCAAAAACTAATTTTAGAAAAAAACGATAGGGTACAGATTAGTCTAAAAGTATTAGTCAATGAAGAATTTATTTTTAAATTATTAGGGTTTGGGTCATTCTGTATAATTGATAAACCATTAGGATTGCGTAAAACAATCAAAAAGGCGATTCAAGATATGAGTGCTAATTACCTCTAAGGATTACTGACCCTAGCGGCATTTCATCATTGTCAAATGGCATCCATGGGTTCCCTTTAAAATTTTTATTAGTGATTAGTCGCTTAACTACAATCTTATCACATCTTATCATAATTCCTGGCTCAACATAAAATCCAAATCGGTTGCCCTCCATTGGCATTTGAGAAACATGCGTAACATATACAGGTTTGTCGTGCTGGTTTAAAAAGAAGTAGTAGTAATTATCAAGTTTAACTATTGAAAAAAACTGTTTATTGAACTCAAAACCAAATTTTTCAAAAGAGTCACTAAACCTATGTCTCAAAAACTCATGGTCTTTCTGAAATTTTGATATCGTAAAATCATTTTTTTCAGTCGATACAACAAATTTACTTAACTCATGATGATCCTTATCAAACCCCCAAACTAGTCCATACTGTCCATAATCATTATTGGAGTTTAGTAGTTCAATTTCAGCTTTAATAATGAAGTTTTCCTTGCTTGTAACAGGTAGTTTCTTATGGTAGAACATCCATCTTCTCTTTGACTTATTTTCCATCCAATAATGGCTATCCTTAATAAAGGACTTTTCTTCCTCATCCTCGATTAGTTCCCAACCCTCAAACTTGGAAGCAAAGTCGTCTTCTAATAGCACCTCCTCGTGCATAATGTCGGCTAGTGGCAGTATTTGTATCATATTTTCAATTTAGGATACAAACTTAAAAGCGCAGACAGCAAGGTATTGGAGGATGGATCATTTTTTTCTTTACGTAATTATTATTTTGCATAACATTTTATTAGAATGTTTGCTAAATACTAGCCAATTTGCTATTTTGAGCAAAAATGTCCGATATAAAGACTGCTGAAATATTGCAAGATAAACTTCAAACAAGTTTAAATAAATTAATTACACTTATTGGTAAAATCCAAATTGGTAGCAAAGATCAATTCCCTTTAGGTTGGGGACATGCAGCAAAAGGGAGAACTGTTTGGAGAATACTCGAAGAGGTCATTATTCAGAACTTAAGAAAGAGTCATATTGACTTGGGTATTACATCTATTTCTCCATCTGATTCAGAAGTTTCAGTTTATGATTTTAAAGTTTTACTCGAAGGGGAAACTACACAAGTATATGTAAATATAAAATCAGCATTGTTAGGTGGTAAAATTCAAAAAGATGATATCTCTAAAGGAGTCGGTCTACTTAAATTTTACGAAGAAGATATAAATAGACAATTTTTTATAGGCACTTTTTTTATTAAGTTTAACGATGACATGACGATTGAAATAATAAAATGCGTTGTTTTTCCTGCTGCTTGGATACCTGATGTTTATATTAACCCCAGCAACAATGGTAATTTACAATCAAGCAAATATAAAAATTTGTCGAACGCAGTCAAAAGAGATAATAAAGATTTCTTTATAATATTTCTGCAAGAAATAGAAGTTGCAAGAAATAAAAAGTTAAATAAAAATTAATTTTTAAAAATTTATTAGCCTATTTTAATCTATACTGTTGCTTGTAAATTTGAAGAAAAATGTTTGATGTCTGTTTCTATCTTTTTAGAGAATTTTAATTCCTCAAATAAAATTTTATCAATTTTATTTATAATCAAAATTGAGTCTTTTGGCGTCACCTTCTTTTTGTAAGAAGTTGAAGCCAGTTCACTAAGCTTTCTTTTTGAGATTTCGGATAGAGGGATTATAGGAATTTTTGAAACATATCCTGAAGTAATCATATTGGATCTAATTAATAATCCCCTGACTATATAAGTTACTAAGCTACTGTTAAGGTATGCTATTAACCACCAAATATCCTTTTTACTACAGAAGATATTTGAGTTTACTCCAAATGTAGAATTTTTAGGCAGATAGCATGCTCCAAATGTAAGCCCCATTGATGAGCAAGTAATACCTTCTTTTAACATATAGGATTTATTACGAACCATGAAATTTTTAATTTTTTTATCAATTTCTAAATAATTATTTGCAATAAAGCCATTATTCTCACAGTAAAATTTTTTATTCCCCGGATTTTTATAAAACGGAATCTCAAAACCATTTTTTTTAGTTTTTGAAATATATTTAGAATCATTGCCAGTCGAAATTCCAGTCAAACATTTAAATAAGTCACTAATTCTTTTATTTTCAAATAAATTTTTTATTTCAATTGGCATGTCAATAACAAATTCAAATTGGTCTTTTCCACTATAATTCAAAATACTTTCTAAATTAGATTCGTTGAAATCTTCTTTATGTAATAATAAGTCTAATAAATCTTTATTTTTTGGTCTGTTAAGTGTTTTTATTTTTTGTTGAAATTTTTTTCCTTTTTGAAGTATCATTATACATGTTCTCACGTCTGCTTTTTGATCCCAAAACAAATCTGTTGGACAAAGCAAAATGTAATGAATAGCACATTCGTCAATTATTTGCTTTCTTAAGGGATTGTGCATTCTTGAAGTCATAAAACTGTCAGCACTTATGAATGCAATAATCGAACCTTCTTTTGCACAATCAATCATAGAGGAAATAAACATAGAATACATGTTGTGAACACCTATTTTGCCAAATAAAGAATTTAATTTTTTCTTATTGTCTTTTATGTAATCTATTTCATGACAATTATATGGGGGGTTCGCAATGTAATAATCATATGACAAATTAATTTTTTGATCCATGAGTAGGTCACATTTTTTTTCTTTATAAAAAGAAATAAAGTCATTTTGAATAAAATTACAATATTTGTGATTGCAATGATTATGTACATCAATTCCATCTATTTTTATCCCTGATTTGTATAAGTTAAATATCATTTCACCTTTACCTACACAAGGGTCCAAAGCGCTTTTCCCATTTGGATTTATTTCAAGCATTTTCTTTGTTATAAACGTTGAAATGAAAGTTGGAGTAGAATAATATCCCAATTCTCTTCTGTCATATTCCTCATCAAAAACAACTATTTTTTCGTTTCTACCCATTTATTTAAATTTATTTCAATTTTTTTGAAGCAGTAATTTGTTTAATAACCTTAAAATTAATTGATTAAATATCAATATCGTGTTTTACAGTACTTTAGTTATAACTTTCTTCCATCAGTCAGGAAGTTCCAAGTATGTACCATGCGGAGCAGTAAAAGTGTGCGCTCCCTTTTTGGCCTCTTATACCTTAGAAACAGACATATAACGAGAGCAACAATAAATATAACTAATTGATTTACAGTAATTTAATTATGTATTTTATATAAAACTAGATAGTTTTATAACACCTTAATAGTGAACAATTTATATTTATTTAATTAGGCAAACGTTAAAGAATTAGTTTAATTTGTATAATATGTTGAAGTTGAAAAAAATTCTAGAAGATCGCGGTGTTAAACAATCGAATTTAGCAAAAAAGCTAGGTGTCAGTACCGTGTCTTTAAGTAATTGGTCTACAGGAAAAAGTAATCCTTCATTAGTTACTGTTGTTAGAATTTGTCAAATTTTAGATATATCAATCGATGAACTTGTTCAAATAAATAAAAGTAACTAATGATTAGTATTGAGAATAAACAACAAGTAAAGTCTAAAAAGAGAGTTGCTGATCATGGTGAAGTCTTTACCAATGAACGTGAGGTCAATGCTATGCTTGATCTTGTTAAAATCGAATCCGAGAGAATAGAATCACGATTTTTAGAGCCGGCGATGGGTGATGGTAATTTTTTGGCTGAGGTTTTAAATCGTAAGCTCAATACCGTTGATGACAAATACAAATCTGTTCAATTTGAATGGGAACGCTATGCTGTCATATCCATCTCAAGCATATATGGAGTTGATATTTTGAAAGATAATGCAATCGAGTGTAGAATTAGACTCTTCAATATATTTGAGAATCGTTACAAGACCCGATTCAACGATAAATGTAGTGATGATTGTAGAAGAAGTGTTCAATACCTTTTGGAACGAAATATTTTATGGGGTGATGCGCTTGATTTCACAAACCCAGAGACAAAAAGACCAATTATATTTTCCGAATGGAGCGCTGTTAATGGATCTTTATTAAAACGGAGGGACTATATATTTAAATTCCTTGTGGAAAAGACTCATCAGTTTTCAATGTTTAATGATCAAGGTAACGTTGGTTCAATAGATGAACCTGTTAAGGATTACCCACTTATCCATTTTCTAAAACTAGGATTAGATGATACAAACTAACTATAATCCAGACGTACTATCATGTCTTGCTAATCTTAGTAATGACGAGGTTTTTACTCCACCAAGTTTGGTTAATAATATTTTAGACGTATTGCCGCCCGAATTATGGAGTGACCCAAATGCAAAGTTTTTAGATCCGGTATCTAAAAGTGGTGTTTTCTTGAGAGAAATGGCCAAGCGTCTAATGATTGGGTTGGAAACGCAAATTCCTGATAAGCAAAAACGAATTAACCACATCTTTAGTAATCAATTATACGGGATAGCTATTACTGACTTAACAGCACTCTTGTCTCGCAGGAGTCTTTATTGTTCAAAAGTAGCCAATGGCAATTACTCGATTTATGATGGTTTTAATGATGATCAAGGGAACATAAAGCACGAATTAATAAACCACACTTGGCAAAATGGGAATTGTACTTTTTGTGGCGCTAACCAAGAGTCATATGGCCGTAATGATGCTTTAGAGACTTATGCATATAATTTTATTCACACAAATGAACCTGAAAATTTTTTTAATATGAAGTTTGATGTTATTGCTGGGAACCCGCCATATCAACTAAGTGATGGCGGAAATTCAAGAAGTGCAAAACCTATTTACCATAAATTTATACAACAAGCGAAAAAGTTAAATCCTAGATATTTGACAATGATTACACCTGCTCGTTGGTATGCAGGTGGAAAGGGACTAGATGACTTCCGTGCTGAAATGTTACAAGATAAAAGAATTAGAAAACTCGTTGATTTTGAAAATTCAAACGACGTTTTCCCAGGCGTTGATGTAGCAGGAGGTATCTGTTATTTTCTTTGGGATAGGGACAATAAAGGACAATGCGAAGTTGTAAACATAATAGAGGGCAAGAATGTTAAATCTGAAAGAAACTTAGACGAATTTTCTATTCTAATTCGCCATAGTCAAGCAATTCCAATTATTCGCAAAGTATTAACACAAAGAGAAAATGGTGAGAAAAAATTAAGTGAAGTAGTTTCTTCAAGAAAGCCTTTTGGTTTACCAACTAATTATAATCCATTAAATAGAGGTATTCCTTGTTGGTTTATTCAAAAAATAGGCATGAAATTTGCAAGTAATAATGATATATCTGATGACAATAATCTTCTAGATAAATGGAAATTTCTTGCACCAAAATCGCCAATTGCGGGTCAAACCGATTTTTCAAAACCCGTTGGCTTTTATTATGATGGCAATACAATAATTGCTAAGCCAGGTGAATGTTGCACAGAATCATTTATAGTATTAGGAGCATTTTCAACAGAAAAAGAAGTGTTGGCTTATAAGTCATATATTTTTACAAAGGTTGTTCGCTTCTTACTTCTTCAAACAGTGGTCTCACAAGATGTAACAAGAAATAATTTCCAATTTATTCCTGACCTTGGAAAATATGAAAGTGAGTACACAGATAAAATGCTAATAAAAAGATGGGGAATTACTGATGAAGAATGGAATTTTATTGATTCCAAAATCAAAAATATTGGTAATAATCAAACATCCAAAGTAGATGAATAAAAAAGAATTTTTCCCATCTCGCCCTGATACTAACCCCACCATCTATGCATATGAATTGGTGGGTGTTACTACGCACAAGGGATTGCTTAAAGTTGGTTTTACTGATCGTGATGCGCAAAAAAGGATCAAAGAACAACTAGGTACAGCTGCAATCAAATATAATATTGTGTTTGAACAGTCAGCCATGAAACGAGATGGTAGTTCTTTTACTGATCATGATGTTCATCGAAACTTAAAGAAATTTGGTATTTCTAACCCTGAAGGAGAGTGGTTTAAATGTAGTCTGAAAGATTTAGAAAGAGCAATTTTGGAAATCAAAACCGGGGAAAGAACGGAGGATAATAGAATATTAACTTTTGGGATGAGGCCAGAACAAGAATTAGCAGTAAATAAAACAATTACATATTTTAAAAGCTACAACAAAGAAAACCCTGGTAAGACACCAAATTTTCTTTGGAATGCAAAAATGCGTTTCGGGAAGACTTTTGCTAGTTATCAACTTGTAAAAAAAATGAACTGGAAAAAAGCATTGGTGTTAACCTTCAAGCCAGCTGTTGAAGATGCATGGAAAGAAGACTTACTATCTCATGTAGATTTTAAAGGTTGGCAGTTTATATCCAAAAATTCTGATGATCTATCAAGTGCTGATATTGATTCGAAAAAACCATTAGTGTGTTTTGGGTCATTTCAGGATTTTTTAGGGAAAAATACAAATACTGGTGGTATAAAAGTGAAAAACGAATGGGTTCATGCTACCAATTGGGATATTATTATTTTTGATGAATACCATTTTGGAGCTTGGCGTGAAAACGCTAAGGATTTATTTGGGAAAGATTTAGAGGCGGAAAAAGAAATAATTGATTTTAAAAGGATTGAAAATGAGGGTTTTGCTGAGGAAGATAAAGTTGAACACCTGGAAAAGATACTTCCTATTACAGCTAATCATTTTCTTTATTTATCAGGAACACCATTCAGAGCAATTAATTCCGGTGAGTTCATAGAAGAGCAAATATTCAATTGGACTTACAGTGACGAACAAAGAGCGAAAGAAAATTGGAGTGGTAATGATTTAAATCCATACGCTTCATTACCGCGTATGGTCATGCTTACCTATCAACTTCCTGAAGAAATAGTTCAGATTGCAAATCAGGGTGAGTTTGATGGGTTTGACCTAAATATATTTTTTAAAGCAGAAGGAATAGGATCTGGTGCAAGATTCAAATATGAAAATGAGGTTCAAAAATGGTTAGATCTTATTCGAGGTTCATTCAGTGATAGTGTGGTGGACAGTTTAAAATTAGGAACCAAAAAACCACCATTACCATTTTCACATGCACCTCTATTGAAGGTGCTTAATCACACTTTATGGTTTTTGCCAACAGTTGCAGCTTGTCATGCCATGTCAAACTTGATAAAAAATAGAAATAATATCTTTTATCAACATTATACTGTTGTAATTGCAGCGGGAACTGATGCAGGAATAGGTGTACATGCATTGGCACCTGTTTTAGACGCCATGACCGATAATCCACTAGAATCTAAAACTATAACTCTCACCTGTGGAAAGCTAACAACTGGCATTTCCGTTAAACCTTGGACTGGGATATTCATGCTTAGAAATTCATCAAGTCCTGAAACTTACTTCCAGGCTGCATTTAGAGTACAAACACCATGGGTGATAAAAAATCCAGATAGCAAATCTCCTAATAAAGTTGAGATACTTAAAGAAGAGTGTTATGTTTTTGATTTCGCTCCTAACCGCGCACTTAGACAAATTTCTGACTATGCCTGTCGATTAAACGTGAATGAGGATAATCCTGAAAAAAATGTAGAAGATTTTATAAATTTTTTACCTGTATTAGCTTATGATGGTAGTTCAATGAAACAGATAGATGCCTCAGGTATTTTAGATATTGCTATGAGTGGAACAACTGCTACACTATTAGCTAGACGATGGGAAAGTGCATTGTTGGTAAATGTTGATAATACTACACTGGGTCGGCTAATGGGTAATCAAGAAGCAATGAATGCACTCATGAATATTGAAGGCTTTAGAAACCTTAACCAAGACATTGAAACGATTATTAATAAATCTGAATCAGTTAAGAAAACTAAAAAAGAGGCAAACGATAGAAATTTGTCTAAAAAAGAAAAAAAGAAATTAACAGAGCAAGAGAAAGAATTTAAAAGTCTTCGCAAACAAATCCAGGACAAGCTCATTAAATTTGCTACTAGGATACCAGTTTTCATGTACCTTACTGATTTTCGTGAGCATACTTTGAAAGATGTTATCACGCAATTAGAACCAGGATTATTTAAAAAAGTAACAGGTTTGACAGTACGAGACTTCGAGCTATTAGTCTCACTAGGTGTTTTTAACTCTGTTCTAATTAATGATGCTGTATATAAATTCAAACGTTATGAAGACGCAAGTCTTGAATACACCGGCATCAATAAACATGTAGGAGAAAATATCGGACTGTTTGATACCGTTATAAGTAATGATGAATTCTACAAACCAAAAAATTAAACATGGAAGAACTTCCTCTTTATTTCAAAACCGATCGAAAAAAATTACTATTCAACCTGAAATTATTTAAACAAATGTCCTCGAGTTTGTATAAGACAGGTAATATTAGGATTAGAGTTTTAAAGGAAGGAATTGAGCTATTTGGAATTGGATTAATTAAATTTATTGAAGCTGACACTGAAACTTTATTTGATGTTTATGTACCGTTAAGGCTTATTTATGATTATACGTATACTAGTAAAGTTGAAAAAATATCATTTCATTTCAAAGAAGGAATGGTAAAATGCGGAAATTTCACATTAAATAGCCCTTATATTACACTTTCAGATTTAGGTCGAACGTTAGGTGATGACGAGATTAGATATGATGATTATACAATCTTGAAGCATTATTACAACAATGATTTAGATTTTATTAAAACAAATAAATTAGATAGTAGGTTAACCGATGCTTTAAAAAATCTTGACGAATCAGTTAATAAATCTTTCAAAAAGTTTAAAGATTTTAAAGTAAAAAAAGATGATCTTAAGATATTTTTAATTGACTTTATCAAAACACATATTTAATCATAATTATTAAATTCAAGTCCCATGGAAGGTATAATTTACATACTAACCAATCCTATAATGCCAGGTATTATTAAGATAGGTAAAACAAATCAAGAAGATGTAAAACTTCGTATGGCACAGCTTTATTCAACTGGTGTTCCATTACCATTTGAATGTGCATATGCGGCTAAAGTAAATAATATAGACGAGGTTGAACGAGCATTACATACTGCTTTTAGTCCAGATAGAGTTAATCCCAAGCGTGAATTTTTCGAGATAGAAGCCAACCAAGCTATTACAATTATAAAGTTGTTAGAGATTGAAAATGTCAGTCCTTTAGTTGAACAAGAAACAAATGTTATTGATGAAGCTGAATTAGATGCTGGTCGAGTTTTTGCTCAGAAGAGACCTAAAATGAATTTCATAGAAATGAATATCCTGGTAGGTTCAGAATTGGTATTTAATAATAATGGAGAAATAGCTACTGTAGTGTCTGAAAAGACAGTTAGGTTTAGAGACGAAGAAACTAGTTTAACCAATGCAACAAGACTGGCATTAGGTGAAGGTTATGCATACCATGTTGCACCAGGGCCTTACTGGAGATTTAATGGAAGAAAATTGCGTGATATATATAACGAAACCTACCAAAGTCCTGATTAATTATTTCTTTTTATGACGACACTTGTCGCGCTTATTAAATAATTCGTTGGTGGGTACATTTTTTCTTGAAAACCGATAAAATGATAAAAAAAATACTTTTTTATCCTACGTCCCAACAACGTAAATACTGAGGGTAAAATTTAAGTTAATTATTTTCTAGAAAGGATAGAACCTTATTTATTAATGAGTCTCTTTTAATTGTAAATGAATGGTCAGTCGGCCAAACAGAGTAATCAAAATATGATTTATTTGATTCTTATACCTCCTGCGTGAGGAAAACACCCCCTCAATTCGACTGAAATCGGTTGATTTCGGTTTTGTGAAAACATAACTAATTACAAATCAACGCCTTTATTTTCTCAAAAAATCTTCATAACCCTGAGGTCCCGGGTTCAAATCCCGGTCTCGCTACAGTGTTATTTTAGAGAATAATATAGAAGGTAAAATAAGCAGGCATTAATAGCCTGCTTATTTATTTTTATAAAGTATTTTTTAGGAATTAGTACTTTCTAGTTATT
>CAMCHR010000015.1 GCA_945874755.1 Chitinophaga pinensis | reverse complement strand
TATCCTTTTAATCTTAATAAACGAAGAACGAAGTCTTTGTTAGTTGATCCTACTAAACCTTTCTTTCTCATAGCTCTTTTACGCTTTGTAGATTTCTTGGTTAGAATGTGTCTTTTGAACGCTTTTTGGAAGGTGATTTCACCGGTTCCTGTAACTTTAAAACGCTTTTTTGCGCTTGAGTTAGTTTTTACTTTTGGCATTATTATAATCTTATCGATTACTCCCTACTGGCGGTCTTGCACGGGCGAGACACTTTTTGAGCCTTGTGGGAAATGGAGGGCGAAGGTAGGATAAGTGTAGAATATAGCAAAACAAAAGCCACAATAATGTGGCTTAAAATCATAAAAGTTTATTTTTAAGCCTTTATATTCTTCAGAAAAGGCTTAAAAAATAAAAAGCCACAATAATGTGGCTTAAAACCAAAATAGCTCCCTAATTGGAGGCTATCTATAAAATATTCATTGAAAATCAGCATTTTAGCTGATTGCGATATCAAATATTAAGCGCTTGGCTTCTTTTTACCCCCTGCTTTAGGTTGGAAAATGGCAAACAATCTCTTTCCTTCCAACTTAGGCATACTTTCTAGGGTGCCAGCATCTGCAAGTCTTTCTGCGAATTTCAATAATAGCAATTGACCTCTATCTTGGAACATAATGGCTCTACCTTTAAATTGAACATAGGCTTTTACCTTATTTCCATCTTGTAAAAACTTTTCGGCATGTTTTGCTTTAAAATCAAAATCATGATCATCTGTACCCGGAGTGAAGCGAATCTCTTTGATTTCTGATTGCTTTGAGTTCGCTTTCATCTCTTTTTCTTTACGCTTTTTCTCGTAAAGAAATTTCTTATAATCAATGACTTTACATACTGGGGGATTGGCTGTTGGAGAAATCTCAACTAAGTCTAGACCTTGTTCAGCAGCTATTTTTAACGCATCTTGTGTGTTGTAAACGCCTACGGTGATATTCTCACCAACCAGTCGTATTTCTGGTACTCTAATACGATCATTGATACGGTGCTCAGGTTCTTGTTGTCTTTGAAACCTTGGGTTAAATCTTGGTCCTCTGTTCGGTAATGCCATTAATTGTTAAAACGTTGTTTAAGTTTGTAAAGATAGTCAATGTTATGCTTCAGGTGCTTTTCTTTCCACTATTTCTTGTTGGATCTGAGAAATAAAGGCGGTTTTATCCATCATCCCTAAATCTCCTTTGCCTTGTCTTCTGATAGATAATTGACCCTCAGAAGTCTCTTTTTCTCCAATCACTAGCATATAAGGCACTTTCATCAATTCAGTATCTCGGATTTTTTTACCAATTTTCTCATTTCTATCATCAATCTCGGCACGAACACCGGCTTTACGCAATTCAGCCAATACCTCCTGCGCATAAGGCATAAACTTGTCACTAATTGGCAAGATCTTGGCTTGTAAAGGTGCCAACCAAACAGGGAATTTACCAGCATAATGCTCTAATAAGAAACCAATAAAGCGTTCATGAGTGCCCAAAGGTGCACGATGAATAATCAATGGGGTTTCTGGCTCATTGTCTTTATTCGTGAAACTTAGATTAAATCGTTTTCCTTGTGCAAAATCCACTTGATTGGTAGCCAATGTAAACTCTCTTCCTATGATACTCCAAATTTGTACATCAATTTTAGGTCCGTAAAAAGCGCCTTCATCCTGCACTTCCACAAACGGCGTGCCCGTTTCAATCAATACTTCACGCACCATTTGTTCCGTCTCTAACCACAACGCTGGTTCGTTGATGTATTTCTGACCCAATTTTGCAGGATCATGTAAACTTAATCGCATTACGTATTTGTCAATGCCAAAAATATTAAAGTACTTCAAGTACATCTCATTCACAGCTCTGAATTCTTGTGCAAATTGTGCTTTAGTGCAATAAATATGCGCATCATTCATATGTAAACAACGCACACGCATTAATCCAAATAATTCACCCGATTGCTCATAACGGTAACAAGTACCATACTCTGCAAGTCTTAATGGCATGTCTTTATAGCTCTTTGGCTCTGCATCAAAAATTTTATGGTGATGCGGACAATTCATTGCTTTTAAGTAATATTTTGTGCCATCCAATTCCATTGGAGGGAACATGCTATCTTCATAATAAGGTAAGTGCCCACTCTTAATATACATGCTTTCTTTAGCGATATGAGGTGTCACAACGCGCTTATATCCTGCTGCTTCTTCGGTCTCTTTTGCAAGGCGTTCCAATTCTTCAATAATAATTGTACCATTGGGCATCCATAATGGAAGTCCAGGTCCAACATCATCATCCATGGTATAAATGCCTAGTTCTTTTCCTAATTTTCGGTGATCTCTTTTCTTTGCTTCTTCTAATAATAACAAGTATTCATCCAATTCTTTTTGATTCGGAAAAGTCACACCATATACACGCGTCAACATTTTATTTTTTTCATCCCCTTTCCAAAAAGCACCTGCAATATTGGTGATTTTAATAGCCTTAATCGCACTTGTATTTGGAATATGTGGCCCACGACATAAATCTGTAAAGCCACCTTGTGTATAAAAAGTAATGGTCCCATCTTCCAATCCAGACAATAAATCTAGTTTATATTCATCCCCCTTTTCGGTAAAATAAGCCACTGCTTCGGGCTTTGACAATTCCTTACGGATATAGGCATTGGCTTGTTTTGCCAATTCATTCATTTTCTGTTCCAATAAAACAACATCTTCTTCCTTAATGGTCTTTCCACCTAAATCTATATCATAATAAAAACCTTTTTCTAAGGCTGGTCCTACCCAAAATTTTGCACCAGGAAATTGCATTTCAACGGCTTCTGCTAATAAATGCGCAGATGAATGCCAGAAAGTATTTTTACCATCGGCGTCGTCCCAGGTCAATAATTTCAATGCGGCATCATTGTTAATTGGACGCGTTGCATCCCAAACTTCCCCATTGATAGAAGCAGCCAATACTTTTTTTGCCAAGCCTTCACTAATTGATTTAGCGATACCTAGTGCAGTGATACCTTTTTCATAGGATCTTACTGCCCCGTCTGGAAATTGAATTTGAACCATGATTGTACGAATAAATATATAGCTACAAAGATAACAAAAAAAAGGATGCTTGTTTATACTTAGATTAATTCTTAAATTTATAGTTCTAATCATTTTATGACAAGGTCAACCCTACTCCTCTTTTTATGCATATTTTTTACCCAATTAAGTGCTCAAAACTTAACTGGCCGATGGCAAGGTAGTTTTATTGCCAATGGAGATGCGCTGATCAACAATTATACCTACGAGCTGGTGATTAAAGAAAACGCAAGTCATCAAATTACGGCACAAACCATTACCAAAAAAGGGGATCAGTTTTATGCAAGTGCTTTTGCGAGAGGCAGCCATAGTATTCGTACACAATTAATACAAATCAATGAAACTAGTTTTGATCAAATTAAAATAGCCAATGAACTAGAGGCTTGTTTGATGTCTAATTTTTTGACCTATAAAAATATAGATGGACATGAGATTTTAGAAGGTAGTTATATGTCTACTTCGGTAAATGGAAAAAGAAATTGTGGAAGCGGGAAAGTTTTTTTAGAAAAAGTACCCAGCTTATTGAGTATTAAAAAAACGAAGGTAGAAAATAAAAAGACGGATACACCAAAAACAAAATTATCAATCACCCAAAATACACAGCCAAAAACCACAGCTGTAAAAACTTTTTTAGCTAAACCAAGTTCGACTACTGCAACCAAAAATGTAGCTAATTCCACCAGTAAATTGATAGCTTCCACAGAAAATACCAATTCAAAAACTACCGTAAATCCAACTATAGAAGCAACTACAGATGATGTGATTGTTGAAAATGAAGCCATTCCTACCAATAACATTGCTCAAAATACAATCCAAAATCAACCCATTAATCTGCCTTGGGTATTGGTGGGAAGAGAAAATAAATTGGTTAAAAAAATCATTACCAATAGTAAAAAAATTAGCCTCGATTTATTTGACAATGGAACCATAGACAATGATACAATCCTTGTTTTTGACAACAAAAAATTATTGATTAACAAAAAAAGATTAAGCTACAAAGCGATCCACCTCGAATTTGATTTTACTGAAAATGTAAGGGAGCATGAAGTCATCATTGTAGCACATAATATGGGCACAGTGCCACCTAATACTGCATTACTTTTATTTAAAGACGGTAAGGTTAGACAGGAATATTTTATTACTTCTACCAATAAAATCAATGCCAAAATATTGATTGTCTATGAGCCTACAATTCCGCAATAGTGCACCCTAGTGAATGATCTTAGTGGATGATCTTATTGAAGTTCCTGTAAAATTTGTATTGGCTGGTATTGCAGATCCACCTGGTTTTGATATGGATTGGTCCCTTTATTTTTCAACCCCATCCAACAATTTTCTTCCTTGTCTCTAAAAATATAAATTGTTTGCTTTTGATAGCCAATAGCAGCCAAGAACTCAATCCATTGCAAGCTTAACATTTGTGCACCTATGATGCGCGCATCTGTATTGGATTCCATCAAAATAGCGGTCATTTCGTTTTGAACATTCATTAAACCTTGAACAGCCTTATTTTGAGTCGCTGTGTCAAGGGATAAATCCTGTTGGATCAAACTATCTGCTAGAAAGATCATATTTGTGCCATATAACTGCAAATTGACACTGTCCTGTTCTTGCAAATGCGCCATGACAGCAAAATATTGGTTCAATAAAGGTTGAATTTGTTGATCCAAAATTGGGTCATGTCTTAAGCCTGCAAATTTGGTGTTAAGTTTATCTGTTGGTTCATTTACCTTATTCCCACAAGCCATTAAGCAAGTCATTAAAAGCAGTATGAGCAATCTAGACATATACATTTTTTTCAAAAATATGCATAAATAGCCACCACAACTCTGTAACTTTGCGCTCAGAATTGAAATAATATGTTAATAGGCTTACAAAATGTCACTTTTGAATTTGGTGCTAGAGCAATCGTAACGGATGCTTCTTGGCATATCCAACCAGGTGAAAGAATAGGATTAATTGGATACAATGGAACCGGGAAATCAACGCTTTTGAAGCTATTGGTTGGACAGTACACGCCTTCAAAAGGTACAGTAGAAAAAGGCAGAGACACCACGATTGGCTATTTACACCAGGATTTATTGAGTTTTGATACAAGTGAAACCATCACAGAAGTCGCATTAGGCGCTTTTGAAAGAGTGCGTGCATTAGAAAAAGAAATTGAGGCCCTTGGTATCGCCTTAGAAGCTAACCCCGAAGACAATGATATTTTAATTAAGTACACGGATGCACTACATGAATTGGATGTATTGGATGGTTATAATATTGAACATAAGGCAGAGGAAGTTTTACATGGTCTAGGTTTTACAAATAAGGATTTAACCCGTCCCTATAAAGAGTTTAGTGGAGGATGGAGAATGCGTGTATTATTGGCTAAAATGATTTTACAAGCCCCAGATGTACTATTACTGGATGAGCCTACCAACCACTTAGATTTACCAAGTATTGAATGGTTGGAAAAATATTTATTGCATTATAAAGGCAGTGTGGTGATTGTGAGTCACGACAAATATTTCTTGAACAAAATGGTGAATAAAATTGTTGAAGTATACCAACAACAACTTAATTTTTATACCGGTGATTATGCTTATTATGAAGTGGAGAAAGTACAACGCGTAGAGATTCAGCAAAGGGCATTTGAAAATCAACAAGATTATATCAGACAACAAGAGCGTTTTATTGAGCGATTTAAAGCGAAGGCTTCTAAAGCGGCACAAGCTCAATCTATACAAAAAAGATTAGACCGATTAGATGTCATTGAGGATGTGCAAATTGAAAGACCCAATATCAGGATCAATTTTGCAGTAGATAAAACCCCTGGAAAAGTTTTGGTAGATTTAAAGGGTGTCAGTAAAAGCTATCCTGCTCAAAACATTTTAGAAAACGCATTTGCAGAGATTGAAAGAGGCGATAAAATTGCCTTAATTGGTGCGAATGGTAAAGGAAAATCTACCCTATTAAGAATTGTGGCAGGCATGGAAAGCTATCAAGGAGAAAGGGTTTGGGGCCATAATGTAGATGAAAGTTTTTATGCACAACACCAGTTAGAATCTTTGAACTTGAACAATACTATTTTACAAGAAGTGCAAGAATGTGGTACTAAAAAAACAGATTTAGAACTTCGTGCTTTACTAGGTTGTTTCCTATTTGGTGGAGATGAAATTGATAAAAAAATTAAAGTCTTGAGTGGTGGAGAAAAAGCAAGGGTGGCATTAACAAAAACTATTATCAGTAAGGCAAACTTTTTAATGCTGGATGAACCTACTAACCACCTTGACATGGCCACTGTGGAGCTATTAGCAGAAGCCTTAACAAAATATGATGGCTCTATTATATTGGTGAGTCACGATCGTTTTTTTATTTCAAAAACTGCGAATAAGATTTGGGAAATTGAAGATGAGCAAATCATAGAATTCAAGGGAGATTATGACGAATGGGTTGAATGGAAAGAAAGGATGGCAAAACAAAAAGCTGCAAATCCGGAAGCACCAAAACCAATCCCAAAACCGGTCGAAAAAAAAGTTGAGCCAGTAGTTGTTAAGGATGTTAAAACGGGTCCAATTGATAAAGACCAACAAAAACTAGTGCAGAAATTACAAAAGCAAATTGCACAATTAGAAGAAAAAATGGGGCAAAATCAGTCCGCGTTGAAAGCAATTGAATTAAAAATGGCTGACCCTTCCATCTATACTGACATTGCTGGCTTTCAAATAATAGAAAAAGACTACCAATCCAAACAACAAGCACTCCAACAAATGAATCATGAATATGACCAATTGTTCAGTGAATTATTGGATTTAGAGGGGAAATAAATGGTGAATTGCTTTCAATTGTTTAAATTTGGGGCTCCGTTCTTTTGGTAACCAATTGGTTTACGATTGTAAATCAACCCATTAAATGACAAATTGAATCAATATGTCTACAAAAAAAGTACATAAAATTGCTGTTTTAACATCTGGTGGTGATGCGCCTGGCATGAATGCAGCCATAAGAGCTGTTGTAAGAACAGGATTGTATCATGGGTTAGAGATTTTTGGGGTGACTAGAGGCTACAATGGAATGATTGATGATGATATTTTTCAAATGGATTCAAGATCGGTTGCCAATATCATTCAAAGAGGTGGGACAATTTTAAAAACAGCAAGAAGCAAAGATTTCTTTGAAGTTGAAGGACGTAAAATTGCTTACGAAAATCTTAAAAAAAGAGGCATCGATGGCATCGTTGTCATTGGTGGAGACGGAAGTTTCAAAGGCGCACAAAAATTTAGCAATGAATTTGATATTCCTTGTATTGGAATACCAGGAACAATTGATAAAGATATTGCAGGTAGTGATTTTACCATTGGTTTTGACACAGCAGTCAACACTGCTGTAGAAGCAATTGATAAAATCAGAGACTCGGCAGATGCACATGATCGATTATTTGTGGTAGAAGTGATGGGACGTGACGCAGGATATATTGCTTTACATAGTGGTATTGCTACTGGTGCAGAAAATATTTTAATCCCTGAATCTAAAACTGATATGGAGGCGTTGGTTGCTAATTTAACCGAAAAAGAAAAGCGTAGAAAATTAGTGAACCTTATTGTAGTGGCCGAAGGAGATGAATTTGGTGGCGGAAATCAAGTGGGTGATTATTTAAAATCTAAACTACCAAATGCAGATATTCGTGTTTGTATATTAGGTCATATTCAAAGAGGAGGCGCACCAACTTGTTTAGATCGTTTGATTGCTAGCAGAATGGGCTATCATGCTGTTGAATGTTTATTGAATGGCACGCACAATGTCATGGTAGGTATTGCAGACAATAAAATGAAATACACGCCATTAGATAACGCTGTAAAAGCAAAACAGAAAATTTCAGAAGAGTGGTTAAAGATTGTAAAGATCTTAGCTAGTTAACATATAAAAGAAAAAACAACCCCAATTAGTCCAATGAGCACACCCACTTACAAACAGACACACCATAAAACAAAAATCGTTGCAACAGTTGGTCCTGCTTGTGAAACCTATGACCAATTAAAAAACTTAGTGATTGCAGGTGTGAATGTGTTTAGATTAAATTTTTCTCACGGTACGCATGAAGACAAAAAGAAAATCATAGACAATATTAGAGGCATTAATAAAGAATTAAATTGTACAGTAGCCATCTTAGGTGACTTACAAGGCCCTAAATTAAGAGTAGGTGAAATTGAAAACAATCGTTTAGAAGTAAAAGAAGGCGATATCCTAACATTTACCAATACAAAATGTGTTGGTACACTTGAAAAAATAAATGTATCCTACCCTAACCTTGCAGGAGATGCGATTGTAGGAAATACGATCATGATTGATGACGGCAAGATCGAAGTGTTGGTGCACAGTTTAGAATCAAATGGTGACGTAAAAGTAAAAGTAACCTTAGGCGGTATTATCTCTTCTAAAAAAGGAATCAACTTACCTGATACAAAAATTTCTTTGCCCGCATTAACGGAGAAAGATCTAGAAGACGCTGCATTCATTATAAAAGAAGAATTGGACTGGGTTGCATTAAGCTTTGTAAAGCGTGTGGCTGATATTGAAATGTTAAGAGCAATCTTAAACGAACATAAAAGCAACGCTAAAATTATTGCTAAAATAGAAATGCCAGAGGCCTTAACGAATATCCGTGATATCATTATTGCTAGTGATGCCATTATGATTGCACGTGGTGATTTAGGTGTTGAATTACCAGTAGAGAAAATCCCATTGATACAAAAAGAATTAATTAGAAAATGTATTCATAGAGCGAAGCCAGTGATTGTGGCAACACAAATGATGGAATCCATGATTGACAGAGTGAAACCAAACCGTTCAGAAATCACTGACGTTGCCAATGCGGTGATTGAAGGTGCAGATGCAGTGATGTTGAGTGGCGAAACTGCCACTGGTCAATTCCCAGTATTGGTAATTGAGACCATGCGTAAGATTATCACCGAAGTAGAAGAAAATGGATATAAATACAATCGTTCAGAAGATTTAAAACCACAGCCACATTCTCCTTCCTTCTTGAGTGATGCCGTTTGTTATAATGCATCTAAATTATCTGAGGATAGCAATGCAAATGCACTCGTAGGTATGACACAAAGTGGTTACACAGCTTTTATGTTAAGTAGTTTCCGTCCTCAATCACCTTTATTTATCTTCACAAAGCAAAAAAGTTTAGTGAATCAGTTATCATTAAGTTGGGGTGTTAAAGCTTTCTACTATGATAAAGAAGAAAGTTTAGATGAAATTATTAAAGATCAAATCCAAGTGTTGAAAGCGCAAGGATTTGTGCATACGGGTGATGTAGTGATCAACACAGGCAGTACCCCAATTCAATTTCACTTACCAACTAATATCATTAAAATCAATAAAGTTGATTAAAATTTAGGCCTCATTATTGAGGCCTTTTTTATAACTTTAATATTCAAATTAACAAATCATAATTATGCTTGAATCATTTGAGAAAATTCCAGTAAAGATTTACAAAGATGTAGCTACTGGCTCAAACGCAGTTGCTGCTCAAATAGCAAAATTAATTAAAGAAAAACAAGCACAAGGCCTACCATGTATTTTGGGTATGGCCACCGGCGCTACTCCAATTTTATTGTATAAAGAATTAGTAAGATTACATAAGGAAGAAGGGTTAAGTTTTAAGAATGTAATCACAGTAAATTTAGATGAGTACTACCCTATTCCAAGAGATGCCTATCAAAGTTATTGGAGTTTTATGCATCGTAATTTATTCAATCACATTGATATTGATCCAAACAATATTCATTTACCTAGTTCTGAATGGAGCATGGATGAATTAAAAGAAAAATGTGTTGCTTACGAGCAAGCCATCGAAAAATTAGGAGGAATTGATTTACAAATATTAGGTATTGGTAAAAATGGGCATATTGGTTTCAATGAACCTGGTTCTAGTTTTCACTCTAAAACAAGAGTGATTCATTTGGATCAATTAACAAGACTAGCCAATGTGTACGAATGGCATGATTTAAATAAAGTGCCGAAACTAGCTATCACAGTAGGTATTAGTAGTATCATGAAAGCAAAAAAAATTGTGTTACTTGCTTGGAGTAACAAAGCTGATATTGTTGCGAAAGCTGTTGAAGGAATTATCACGGAGCAAATCCCTGCAAGTGTATTACAAAATCATGATGACTGCACTTTTGTGATTGACGAATTGGCTGCAACGGAACTTACAAGACATAAATCTCCTTGGTTGACCGGTGCGAATGATTGGACACCACAGATGATTAAAAAGGCGGTGATTGATTTAGCATTGAAATTAAATAAAACGGTATTAAGCTTAACTTCTGATGACTATAAAGAGAACAGCTTATCTGACTTATTGGTGATTAAAGAATCGGTATACGATATTAATTTACAGGTGTTTTACATGTTACGAGATTCCATTACTGGATGGCCAGGTGGTAAACCAAATGCGGTGATACCTGCACACCCTGAACGCAGTGAACCCCATTCTAAAAAAGTATTGATTTTTTCGCCACATCCAGACGATGACATCATTAGTATGGGTGGTACATTTATGCGCTTACACGATCAAGGACATGATGTACATGTGGCCTATCAAACAAGCGGTAATATTGCCGTAACAGATGAATTTGTAACAAGATTTTTAGATTTTACAGTTGGATTTGAAGACCTTTTTGGAATCGATCATCAAACCAGTCAAGAGATTCTCACAAACGCAAGGGCCTTTTTAGCAAATAAAGCAACCAACCATTTGGATAGCGCAGAAATTAGAGCAATCAAAGGTTTGATTAGAAGATGTGAAGCCAAAGCAACTTGCAGGTATGTAGGCATCGCAGAAAATAATTACCATTTTATGGATCTTCCTTTTTATGAAACAGGCATGATTGATAAAAAACCATTGAGCGAAGCAGATATTGAAATTACGATGGCGCTTTTACGCAAAATTCAGCCGCACCAAGTGTATTGTGCTGGTGATTTAGCCGATCCACATGGTACCCATAAAGTTTGTTTAGATGTGGTATTTGAAAGTATGCGTCGATTAAAAGCTGCCGGTGACAATTGGGTGAAAGACTGTTGGGTTTGGTTGTATAAAGGCGCTTGGCAAGAATGGGCTATTTCTGAAATTGAGATGGCTGTTCCAATGAGCCCCGACCAGGTTTTGAAAAAACGCTTTGGCATATTCATCCATCAATCTCAAAAAGACAGTGTTCCTTTCCAAGGCTCTGATTCAAGAGAGTTCTGGCAAAGAGCTGAGATTAGAAACGCCAACACCGCTAATTTGTATGCTAAACTTGGTTTAACCAAATATGCTGCAATGGAAGCTTTTGTTCGCTGGCATTATTAATTGATGGGCTTATCGTTATTATTTACCCTTTTCCTTTGGTAAAATAGTATTTTGAGGTATATTTGCACCCCTTATTGATCTGGGTTAGTAAGTGGAATGGCCCCGTAGCTCAACTGAATAGAGTATTTGACTACGGATCAAAAGGTTTCAGGTTTGAATCCTGACGGGGTCACAAAGCCCACGCGAACAGCGTGGGCTTTTTTATTGCGAGGAGCCGTTGAAAGCTCGCTTTCATAAAGGCGACGAGTAATAAAAAAGCCAAGCAGCAGGAACTGCTGCGCTGGGCTTTGAGTACGACCAATGCGAAAAGGATGTTGCGAAGCAACCATCCGAAGGTCTTTTGATAAGAGGATGTTGCGAAGCAACCATCCGAGGGTTTGGGTTAGACCAATGCGAAGAGGATGTTGCGAAGCAACCATCCAGGGCTTTGGGTAAGACCAATGCGAAGAGGATGTTGCGAAGCAACCATCCGAAGGTCTTTTGATAAAAGGATGTTGCGAAGCAACAATCCAGGGCTTTGGGTTAGACCAATGCGAAGAGGATGTTGCGAAGCAACCATCCAGGGCTTTGAGTACGACCAATGAATTAAAATATGTTTTCACCAGGATGGTAACTAATTTCTTTATTCTTTAACACATCTGATTTATAAAAGTTAACATTTTTGAATTCATGATTAATATACCCATTTGCTTGATCTGTAAAATGTTTTGATGTTGGATTAGAACTATTCCCACCTGTAAAAATAGATTTAGCTTTTAATTTAGGGCCAAAGGAAACCACGGCAACAAAAGTATTACCAGTTGTACCATATCTTGCTTTTGTGTTCTTTGCTTTTTTGCTACTATACGCATTTAAGGAACCCATAAAAGAAGGAGTTGCAGTTACTGCTAAACTAAATAATGAATCCGAAGGCTCAACATCAGGAGCATTTCTTTGGAATCGATTTATTTTACCCCATGGGATTAACCAAGAGCCCCAATCTTTATTTAGATCACTAATAACACTATCCAAAAAAGCTAATTGCATAATAGGTGAAATACTATCTAAGCTAATATTAGAACCATTTGTTAAAGGATAATTGATCTCATTTGTAAGCGGACGTTTTAACTTAGATAAATTATATTGTAAGACCTTCTCTACCCATAAAACTGATATGGTGGTTGCAATACTATTGGTATCGGCTATAAAATCCCAATTGCGTAAAATTTGAATTGGTTCTTTTAATCGATCATTATTGCTATTTAAGTCATAAGATTTTACTAGGGTTGGAATAAACTTATTACCATTGGCTAAATATGGACTATGGCTTTTAGTAATAATGGTATCAATCGTAGCATCTTTAATATTTGTTAAAAGTCTAACTGCATTCACCGCCCTTGGAGTATGTCCATCTGGGAGCATATAAAAAGGCTTTTTGGCCATTATGGTATCATAATAACCATTCCCAAATAAAGGCGTTGAATTACAATTTTGAACCCAACCATTTTTGGGATTTACAAAATTAGGAATATCATTTAAAGCATGTACTCCTTTCCAATTGGTAGCAGATGTATTTCCAGGAACAGGTAATGTGTAATCTAGTTTAGCATCTCTAATAGGAACAAAATTCCCATGCCAATATCCAATGTTACCAGCCTTGTCAGCATAAATAGTATTGGTACCAGTCATCACTCTTTTATCTAACCAACTTTTAAATTCAGAAAATGTTTTACTTTTTGTAATATTCCAATGCACATTCAATAATTCAATATTCTCATTAATCGACTTGGCTGCAATCCATTTATCATTTCTTTTAGCAACAATAGGTCCATGTAAAGTTTTGTATGTGATAAAAGATATACTATCTAATTTACCCTCATTTTTATACTTAATAGTAATTTTAGAAGAATCAACAGGGAGCCAATTGTTATCGTACTCATAAACATAAGATCCATTCATTGATTTTATATTTTCTATAAACAAATCTTTAGCATCTGATAATGTAACAGTATGCATCCATCCACAGAATTCGTTGAAGCCTTGGAATATACTGTATTCCCCTAAGAATGGCGCCCCATAAACATTCAATCCTTCTTTACTAACTAACTGTACTTCAATACGGTTATAAAATTCAGAATGCGGATTTATAAGTAAAATGGGATTTTTATCTCTTGTATTCTTACCACTAATAGCCCAACCATTAGAGCCTGCTTTTGGATCTTCTTCTTCAATCCTATTATTCTGAAAAGCAATACTATAATTAACAGGCAAAGGATACATTTTCTTAATATCCGCGTCGGTTAAATTTGAATTATTAAGAGAAGGAATATTATTTAAAAACGGAACCCAAGGTTGAATTCTATGTAATAATTTAGGTTTATTATTAGGATGTGTAAGTATATAGTAATTAATCCCTGCCGCATACGCATCACATAATTTTTTTTGAGCAGGACTGGCTTTTAAATATAAATTTTTAGCTTGTAAAGTATCTATATATAATCTTGACCATAAATCTTTATAAATGGATGATTTACCTTGAACTTCAGACGTTCTTCCCATTCTAGAAATAATCATATCCTCTACCTTACTAAAATATTCTTCGCACTGAACATACATCATGCCAAAAACAGCATCTGCGTCCGTATTTGTATAAATATGTGGTACACCCCAATTATCTTTAATAATTTCAATCCCTTTAGCTTGTTTTGCCCAATTTGTTTTTTCTGTAATGGTAAATGCTTGTGAAAATACCATCAAAGAAAAAATTAAAAAAGTAGATGATAGAATGATTTTTTTCATTTTAATAAAATTAGTAGCGAAATATATTTTTTAACTTTGTTAAGTTATAACAAAATACCTAAATTTATATTGTAATTACATTTATATGAGGGCAAAAATCATCAAAAAGAGCAGGATGGGAAGAAATTTATAAATAATAAAATGAAACTCTCCATCTACACCGTTGGCAAAGCCAACGAATCCTATATTAAAGAAGGCCTGGAACAATTCACCAAAAGAATTGGGCATTACTATCCTATCGACTGGCAATTGATCGTCCCCTCCAAATTGACAGAACCAGCACAAATTAAAAAAGCAGAAGCTGCGAGTATTTTAAAAGCAATCACGCCAACGGATGTGTTAATCCTATTGGACGAAAAAGGTAAAATGTTGAGTTCTCCTGGACTTGCTAATCTAATCCAACAAAAAGCAAATCAAAGCGCACAGAAAATCATTTTCTTAATTGGCGGTGCCTATGGTGTGGATGAAACAATACAAGAAAGAGCCAATTTCACCTGGAGCATTTCTGAACTTGTTTTCCCACATATGTTGGTTCGACTCATTCTTGCAGAACAAATCTACCGAGCTTGTAGTATCTTAGCCAACGAAAAATACCACCACGAATAATGAGCATTACTTTATATATCACTGTAGTCACTGTCATTGTATCCGTCCTAGCATTTTACAATGCAGAAATAATGGATAATTTAATTTTCCACCCCTATTCCGTAGGTAGAGACAATGAGTGGTACCGTTTTATTAGTTGTGGATTCATCCACGCAGATTTTATGCACTTAGCATTTAATATGTTCTCCTTTTATATGTTCGGTGATTATGTAGAACAGTATTTTAATATGCTATTTGGTCAAAATGGAAAACTGCTTTATTTATTTTTATACTTATCTGCTTTAGCGGTATGTTTAATTCCAACCTACCTTCAACAAAAAGACCGTTACAATTATAATAGCTTAGGGGCATCTGGAGCCGTATCTGCCATAGTATTTGCGGGAATCTTTTTAATGCCTACCATTCAAATTGGTTTTTTCATTATTCCACCCATCATTCCTGGATTTATATTTGGCCCAATCTACTTGGGCATTACCGCCTATTTGGCAAAGCAAGGACAAGGCGGTATCAACCATAGTGCACATCTTTGGGGATCTTTATATGGCGTTATATTCTTGATTGTGGCTGCTTACTTTATTGCAGAGTTTAATGTAGTCGCAAGCTTTGTAGAGCAAATTAGGATTTACCTAGGAATGTAATCTTAACTACATGTTTTGTATTGGGTGTAATTTTAAAACGCTCGTCAATTCTTTGGCCTACTACCCATGCAATTTTACTGTCCGAACAAAGCAGGGTTGTCATCGCTTTGATTGCAGGACTTAACTTTAAACTACCTAAAAAATGGTTGAGCTTCTTTTTTTTACGGAGTCCTAATGGATAAAAATAATCTGTGGCCACCCAAGAACGATTTAATAAAGGCCAGCTTAATTGATCCGCATCTAAATAAGCCATATTCGAACTAGTATCCATTTTAAGCTCCTCAATATTGTCTATCCATTCCAATTGCAATTTCCCAAATATGGTATCTACAACCAATTGATCTTTTGAAATGGTCTCATATACTTTGTCTTCTTGATTAGATACAATTTGAATTTGGTTATCCCATTTAATCAATCGATGTGTATTTGATGCAATGAACGCACCCTTACTAGCAAAAGCTATTTTATGGATCTCTTTTAATTGTGTGGCTTTAAATCCATAAGCTTGCACCAATCCCCAGATATAAGTGGCATTGCCTTTCAATTGATTCCATTTTGACAATTCAATGGTAGGTATTCCCTTGGGAAAGCTGATATGCTTTTTCCAATAGGCTGTCACAGTAGCATTTACAATGGCTTCTGCCTCTTTTAACCTCGAAATTGTATCCAATACTTGTTGATTGACATTTGGATAAATCGTTTCCATTTGTGGAATCAACTGATTGCGGATTAAATTTCTGGTATAATCATTTTTCAAATTAGAACTGTCTTCTACAAAGTCCAACCCATTTGCTTTTGCAAAATCTTTAATATTGGCTTTACTAAATGGTAGTAATGGTCTAATTAAATCGATATGATCTCTGGCGAGTGGATTTTGCTGATGTGTTCTAATAGCTGGGATCCCAGTCAAGCCATGTAATCCTGTGCCCCTAAAAAATTGCATGAGCACCGTCTCCACTTGGTCATCTGCATGATGCGCTGTTAGCAAGACCAGCTTGCTGTTAGGTTGAACATCCATTTCCTTGATTAAACTTTCAAACCAAGCATACCTAATTTCCCTAGCAGCTTGTTGGATGCCCATTTTATATTGTTCCGCAAAAGCCAATGTATCAAATCGTTTTGTCAAAAAAGACATCCCCATCTTTGTTGCAAATGCTTGCACAAAAATTTCGTCTCGATTGCTTTCTGCTCCTCTTAATTGAAAATTAGCGTGTGCGATCGAACAATTCGCACCCATTTGTTGCATCAAAGCGGCAAGCACAATACTATCCACGCCGCCACTCACTGCAATGATAAAATGCGTATTGTGGGTAGTGATACCTGGAAAAGTAGTTGCCCAATGGCTTTTAAATTGTTCCAAGTCCAATAACATCATTGCTGTTTAAATTATTTCTTTTGTTCCTTAGCCCAAGTATCTTTAAGGGTAACGGTTCTATTGAATACCAACTTGTCTTTTGTGCTATTGGTATCCTGATAAAAATAACCCTTTCTTAAAAATTGGAAACGCGCTTCTAATGCATCATTCAACAATGCAGGTTCACCCCATGCAGTTGTTACGGTATGCAATGAATGTGGATTAATATAGGATTTAAAATCACCTTCTGCACTACTTGGATCTTCCACATTAAATAAACGATCATACTCGTTTAATTCAACCGGGATGGCATGCTTTGCACTTACCCAATGTAATGTACCTTTTACGTGAATACCCGATGTATCTGATCCTGATTTAGAATTTGGAAAATATTTTGCATACACGGTAGTCACTTTTCCATTGGCATCTTTATCAAAACTTTCGCACTCTATGATATAAGCACTCTTTAATCTCACAGACAATCCTGGCCCTAATCTAAAATATTTTTTAGTTGGTTCCTCCATAAAATCATCCGATTGAATCCATAATTCTTTACTAAATGGAACAGGTCTTGTACCGCCATTAGGGTCTTCTGGATTGTTTTCCGAATCTAATATTTCTTCTACTTGCTCATAATTGGTAATGACCAATTTAATCGGATCAGTGACCACCATTCTTCTTTGTGCAATTTTATTTAAATGCTCACGGACACAAAATTCTAATAAACTAAAATCAATGATATTTTCTCTTTTGGCGATGCCTATACGATCACAGAAATCACGAATACTTTCTGCAGTATAGCCTCTTCGGCGCATACCACTGATGGTAGGCATTCTTGGGTCATCCCAGCTTTGTACATGTCCTTCTTGTACCAATTGTAATAATTTACGTTTACTCATGACCGTATAGGTCATATTCAAACGCGCAAATTCATATTGATGCGATGGAAAAATACCCAACTCTTGGATACACCAATCATATAAAGCCCTGTGTGGGATAAATTCTAGGGTACAAATAGAATGGGTGATATTTTCGATGGAGTCACTTTGGCCATGGGCAAAATCGTACATTGGATAGATGCACCATTGGTCTGCTGTGCGGTGGTGATGTGCTTTTTTAATGCGATACAACAACGGATCTCGCATATGCATGTTCGGACTTGCTAAATCGATTTTAGCACGCAATACTTTTTCACCATCATTATAGGCCCCTGCTTTCATTGCAGCAAACAATTCTAAATTTTCTTGGATACTTCTTTCCCTAAAAGCATTTCCTGTCCCAGGCTGAGTAGGTGTTCCTTTTTGTTGTGCAATTGTTTCGGCTGTGCTGTCATCCACATAAGCCAATCCTTTTTCTATAAGTTGAACAGCAAATGCATACAATTGATCAAAATAATCAGAGGCATAACATTCTTTGATCCAATTAAAACCCAACCATTTTAAGTCGGCCTTGATACTTTCAACATATTCCGTCTCTTCTGTCACTGGATTTGTATCATCAAATCTTAAATTCGTTACGCCTCCAAAAGTTTCAGCTAGACCAAAATTTAAACAAATACTTTTTGCATGACCAATATGTAAATAACCATTCGGCTCTGGAGGGAACCTAGTCAATATACTTTTGTGTTTCCCAGATGCTAGGTCTTGGGAAATAATTTCTTCAATAAAATTTAAACTTTTTTCGTCACTCATAGGATAGTATCTATTCGGGTAAAGGTACAAAAACCTGCCCCAAAAACCAATCCCATTTTAGTATTGTAAATTATCCCTTAGAACCGTATATTTTTTGTACTTCTAAAACCAATTTTTCAATCTCTTGGTCTTCCCCATTTGGGTTATACGGTTGCTTTAAACTACTTCCAAACACAAAGGCAACTGTTTGCCATATTCCAGCATTCAATCCCCCTTTATATTCCTTGATTAATTGGTAGCAATTATTGCCAGTTTCACGATTGATTAATTTCATGAGGACCTTTCCCTGATAAACAGATAAACTAGTCACTTTATCAGCAAATTCCCTTTTCAATTCTTTTTCTCTAGACTTAATAATCTGCTTTCTTAATTTTTCATCCTGTACATTGGCCAGTTGTGCATTCACCGATTGTATGACTTTACTGGCTGATTTTGCATAAGGATAAGTGACATAAACAGCATTGCGTAATCTTGTCCAATTTTTCCAGTAGTTTTTTAACGCATTTGTTTGAACAGCAGCCACCATCACTGTAGGCAACCAAGATTGAGGAATGGTATCTCCCTCTGGTGTTATATAAGCCTCCACTCTTACTGTGTCATACTGACTCGTTTGCGCAAAAACTTGCTTTGGCAAACTTGTTGTCAAGACGAATAGCAGTATAAAAAAAATGGATCTCATATTCATTGATACGCTAAGTTACAATAAGTAACCCTATTTTTTAAAACGATAATAAGCCCCCATCATAAACCCAATGGTTGTGACAATGACCCCCAGCCATAACAAATTGATCCATGGGAATTCATAGACTTTTAAAGTAATGAGGTTCGTTAAAGCCGTCGACTCCTTCACCCCAATTTCTAAAATACCTTTTTCTTGATCAATGACTTTATTAAAACTCAAGACTAAGTTCTGCGCCTTCACCGTGTCCACTTTTGAAGTCAGGTTCAAACCTTCCAATAAAATACCTGGTTCTGCCACATATCTTAAACCTTCTTTTGAAACCACATTCAATTGTAATCTTAATTCGTTCACTCCTGCTGGTCTATCACCAGGAGGATTCACATTCACTTTCTCTAATTTAATATATCCATTGCTGTAAAAAACAGAATCGCCTACAGTGATATTGATTGGCTTGAAACTTGTGGTATCCTCTTCTGTATGGTCTTGAAAAGAAGTCACGTACACAAAAATATCTTTATGCAAATAATGTTTTGAAGATGGATTTGCAGAGAAGCCTTCCATACCCTTATTGTTTTTTAAAACATCTGGATATAAATTAAAGGTCTCCCCTGTTTTCTTTTCTTTAAAATTCAATTCAAAAAATCTTTTTCCTAAAGCATCAAATGTATCTCTAACATAAGTCACATTGTATTTGCCCATATCTGTTTCGATGGTCTCAAATAAAGTCAGGTTTTCTCTTGGGTCTCCTACTGGACTATTTTTTTGCGTGGAGTCTACTCTTAAAGGACTTATTCCTGTTGTGTTGTAGCTTAAGGTGGTTTTGTTGGCAGAAGAAATAAAGATACCTGCCAATACCAAACCAAATCCAATATGACCAATGGATGAACTGGCAGATTTTAGTTTTCCTTTTAAGACCACAGACCAATAAGATATATTTCCAACAATCGCAAAAACAGAAGTCACAATGGCAATATAAATTGCGCCCAAAAATCCAGTCCCTTTGTCATCATACGCAACGCCAACAAAAACAAAAATCACAATGCTAATGAGGATGGTGATGATCAATGGCCATAGAATTTGCTTTTTAAAATAAGGCATTGGGGTTGTTTTGTATTTCAAAAACTGACCGATTGCTGTTAAAGTACCAATGATGATGGCTACAAATATTTGCACCTGGTTGTGCGCAAACTCTGGATCTTCTGGTGGCGCAATCTTAGTATCAAAAATTTTATTGAACACCGGTGTCGAAGTCTTTAGGATAATCACCGCTGCAGAAAGCACAAGCACTAAAGAACCAATCAACATCCAAAATTCCCTGCTATCTATTGCATCTTCCTTTAAAGGCTCTTGCATGTGTTTGTAACGCACAAAATATAAAACAAAGAAAGGAACCACAAAGATGAATAAGAAAAATAACAACTGCCCATTCATCCCTAAATCGGTGAAAGCATGTACAGATGTATCACCCAAAATTCCACTTCTAGTTAAGAAAGTAGAATAGACAATTAACAAGAAACTAATGCCAAGGAATAAATAAGTGGCTTTTAAACTTGCGCCTGTTCTTGTATAAATCATTGAAGTATGAATCCCGGCAACCAAAGTCAACCAAGGCACCAAGGATGCATTCTCTACTGGATCCCATGCCCAATAACCACCAAAAGTTAAACTCTCGTAAGCCCAAGCAGCGCCCATCATAATTCCTAAGCCCAATATACCGGCAGAAAAATTAGCCCAAGGCAAAGCTGATTTAACCCAGTTGTGCTCTTTCTTTAATAAACCTGCAACAGCATATGCAAATGGTACAATGGTACTCGCAAATCCTAAAAATAAAATAGGTGGATGAATGACCATCCAGTAATTCTGTAGTAAAGTATTTAAGCCTGTCCCATCTTTTAATAGTTGCACATAATCTGGTCTGGATAAAATAGGCCAGTTCATTTCATGTCTTAATAAAATAAATGGACTAGACCCAATTTTCACATCAAACACATACAATCCAATCACCATAGTGGCAAGCATTAACTGCGCAAAGCTAATGACCATCAACACGCCTGCTTCATGTGCTTTGGCTTTCTTAATTAAAATCAGACCCAACAGGGCATGCCAAAAACTCCAGAGTAAAAAACTTCCTTCCTGACCTTCCCAAAAACAACTCAATAAATATTCAAATGGTAAATTTTTATCGCTATGGGTGTAGGCATATTTATATTCAAAAAGATGATTGTAAATCACATAAAACAAAACCACAAAACTTCCAACCACTGTCAATGCTTCAATCACAAAAGCAGTTCTAGCTAATTTTTTCCAACTTGCTTCCACCACCATCTCTTTAGCATAAAACGCTTTGGCGAAAGAAAATGTGGCCACTAAAGAAGCTACAAAAGATAAGATGGATAAAAAATAACCTATTTGTCCAGGTAACAAATGTTCCCCAATAAACTCAGTTGGCTGCATGTTGTGATATTGATTAGTTGGTAATGGTTACCGGTTGTTCTTTCATTGCATTTGGATTGTCCTTATATTTGGACGGACATTTCATGACAATTGAGCTACATTCAAATGCATCTCCTTGAACACGTCCTTTCAATACCAAACGTTCTGACTTTTCCATATCGGTGGGCATGGTATTGCGATAAACCACTGCAATTTTACCCCCCAAGCTATCTTCTACATTAAACTTTAATAAATTCGGGTCTTTTACTGGATCGTATTGAACGGGCACAGATTTATCCATTTTTACGATCAAATTTACATATTTACCCTCTTTTTGCTTTGCAGAAGCCACTGTTTCATAGCTACTTAAATCACCTGTATAGCTTATTAACACTACAATTGCGGCCGCAATCATGACCAATAAAATAAGATGTGTTTTCTTCATACCGCAAAGTTAACCAAATGGCCTTAAATTGCACCAAATTTTACGCATCTCATAAATTTCAATTATGCGCCTTTTTGACTATATCATTGTTTGCAAAAGTCCAGATTTTAAAAACGTAGACCGAATCAGCCAGTTGATGCTTTTCATCACCCTTATGGCGCTTTCCTATTCGCTTTATGCAGGTTTATATCCGAGTCCTGCCCTATTAATTGCAATCATGACTTCGGTGGCTAGTTGGTGGATTTTTTGCGTCTACCAAAAGATTAAAGGGGGTGCACCCTATTACCGTTTAGGTTTGGTATTTGCTTCTTGGGGATGGTTTTTATTGCCCAACGCATTATTGATAGCTGGCGTATACTTAATAGCAGCCTTGTTTGAGCGTCAAGTGAAATTCCCTTATGAAATAGCCGTAGACCCTGCTGGTGTCTTGGTGAATACCTTTCCTAAAAAGTTATATCCATGGGCAGAAATTAACAATATGCTGATTAAAGACGATTATATTACAATCGATTTCAAGAATAATCAATTGATCCAAAAACAAATCAAAGAGCCAGTAACCGAAACGATCAAAAACGAATTCAATGCTTTTTGCGCGGAGCATCTAGCTAAAACTTATTAACTATGGCATTAACTGAGTCCCCTTATTTATTGTATTCAGACGGCGAAGGCAACATCTTTGAAGATGAATCCTTATTTGTAGTAGGCAGGGCTGGATGGGACGCCTATCCCATTCCGGAGGAAGATTGGATCCCCTTACCAGAAGGTGGAAGCTTATATGAATTACCTGGCAGAAGAGGAATTGGCATTGATGTAGATAGTGGTGAAATGCGTTTATGTGAAAAAGGATGGGCAGTCGCTGCTTTCATCCCTCCTGCGCATACTGGATTGTATATTGCCGCTTATGAGTCTTTGCCAGAAGCCCCATTGTTACCCTTATTTTGTTATACCGCTGTGGGTTGGTTAGATGGCATTAATTATGTGCCTGCTGTTAGAATCGAACAAGATATTCGCCAGGATGCTGAAGGATACGATCAAGAAACAATTGAGTATGGAACAGCACATTTATTAAAAACATACAGTGAAAATAGATTGGTGCAGCATTTGATGCAAAACTGTTGTATGACCTATCATTGTCCTGCTGCAAGAAATTTTGCCATGGGAAGATGGGAATGCCCCATTCCTATTTCACCTGCTTGTAATGCGAATTGTATTGGTTGCATTTCGTTCCAACCAATCGAGGAAGAAATTGTTTCCAACCAAGAGCGTTTATCATTTAAACCTACAGCTGCCGAAGTGGTAGAATATACAGTACCACATTTAATGTCTGCACCTTTTCCAATTGTAAGTTTTGGACAAGGTTGCGAGGGTGAACCATTGTTAATGTGGGAGACCATTAAAGAAGCAATTATTGAGATTAGAAAACATACGGACAAAGGCAGTATCAATATTAATTCAAATGGCTCTAATCCAAAAGCAGTAGCTGAATTGGCTGCTGTTGGTTTGGATAGTTTAAGAGTGAGTACCAATTCTGCTAGACCTGAAATTTACAATGCTTACTATCGTCCAAATAATTACACCTTCCAAGATATTGTTGAAAGTTTAAAAGTGATGACTGCTGCAGGCAAATGGACGAGTATTAATTATTTTGTGTTCCCTGGCATGACGGATACTGTTGCGGAATACGAAGCACTAAGACAATTGATCAAAGACACTGGATTAAAAATGATTCAATGGCGTAATTTCAATATCGATCCAGATTGGTACCTAGGCAAAATTGGCGTGACAGAACCAGGAGAGATCATGGGTGTGAAACAAATGATGGAATTAATTAGAGAAGAATTTCCTGATTTAAAATTCGGTTATTTTAATCCTCCAATAGAAAGAATCCAAGGAGATTATACGACTGAATTTGCACATCATTAATATGGATCAATTTTGAAAAGACATTACAACAAAGAATTACAAATAGGCACGATACTTGCCATTACTGCATGTGTTATATGGTCTGGAAATTTTATTGTTTCTAGGTATGCAATTCAAATGGCTGGCCCAATTAGTCTTGCATTTTTTAGATGGTCTATTGCAACCATTACCATGCTTCCTTTTGCGATCAATAATTTCAAAAGAGAAAAGCAATTGTTCAAAAACAATTTTAGTTACTTTTTCTGGATGGCACTGGTGGGTGTTGCATTATATAATACCATGATCTACCAAGCTGGACATTCCACCACAGCCATCAATATGGCATTGTTTGGATCAACGATTCATCCAATTGTTGCTACTTTACTTGCAGCATGGCTAGTGCAAGAAAAATTGAATTGGAAAAGTATCGCAGGGATTATCTTAGGCATTATAGGGATTTTAGTTTTATTAAGTAAAGGTGATCTTAACACCTTGCTGCATTTTAAAATTGCGATAGGTGATTTATGGATGATTGGTGCTGGAATATGTTTTGGAACTTACAATGTATTTGTTCGTAAAAAACCAATTGGTATTTCAAACAATAGTTTTTTACTTGTACTTTTTGCGATAGGTACTATTTTATTATGCCCATTTGCAATTTATGAAATGAATTATATCCAACCGGTTCATTTTAACAAACAGTTTTTGTTGATTATTTTATATTTAGGAATCGGCAACTCAACAATCGCTTATTTATTATGGAATAATGCCATTCACAGAATGGGATCGGCAAAGACTGCCTTATTTGGCACTTTAATACCCTTCCTAAGTTCCATTGAAGCGCTCTTTATTTTGAATGAACAGTTTACAATTTTTCAAATCATTAGTGGTGTGATTATTATTTCTGGAATAGTCATTAACACCTGGCCTTCAAAAATAAAACATGGCGCTTAGTACGATTCTGTTTTTATGCTTGATTGCCTTTTTAGCTGGCTATGTGGATGCGGTGGTAGGCGGTGGTGGCTTGATACAAGTTCCTGCGGGATTGATTATGATGCCGACGCAAGCAGTATCAACAGTCATTGGCACACTTAAAGTACCTTCTTTCATTGGAACCTGTTTTGCTACCTATCAATATTTACAAAGGGTAAAAATTCCATTTTTAAGAATACTCTTATTTACCAGCATTGCATTTACAGCAGCTTTTTCTGGTTCTTTATTACTAACTAGAATGAGTAGTCAGTTTATGAAGCCAGTACTCTTTTTTGTATTACTTGTATTGGCGATTTACACTTTTACAAAAAAAGACCTTGGACAATCGGTGCAGAAGGATGACATTCAATTTCCTATGCTAAAAGGTATCCTAATTTGCCTAGTCATTGGTTTTTATGATGGATTTATTGGACCTGGCGCAGGAAGTTTATTTGTATTGGCTTTTATTGCAATTTTAGGATACGATTTTATGCAAGCAAGTGCACATGCGAAAATCGTAAACCTCTCTACCAATCTTGGCTCATTGATCTTATTTATAGGCAAGGGCGTGATACTTTGGCCAGTGGCCATCCCCATGTCTATATGTAATGCTACTGGTGGATTTTTTGGTTCTAGAATGGCTTTAAAGAAGGGTAACCAATTTATTCGTAAAATTTTCTTAATAGTGATCGTAGCCACCTTGCTAAGATTGGGATATGACGTTTTTTTCCATTAATTTTAAACAATGCAATTGAGTTTTGAACAAGAAAAGAATATTAAAGCTGCTGTGTATACAGGGGTGATTTGCTTTGCGCTTTCACTGATCTTTTTTGTTTCAAAATTTCAGGAACCTAACCCTACAGTGGTTCCCCCCTTGCCTGAATATATGGAGGTGAACTTAGGCAATAGCAATACTGGTGCTGGGGAGATTCCTCCAATGAGTAAAGCAGCGCCTGCTCCTGAAAAAGGTGCAAATAAAACAAAAGCAGCATCCAGTGTGGCTTCAAAAATAAATGCTGTTTCCAATGATGCCAATGACGAAGCCATTCGTTCTGGCAAAGTAAAAAATACCACAAAAAATAATCCAGTGCCTATCCCTGCTAAGCCTAAAGCTTTAATGGGAAAATATGCGGGTGGAAACGGAGCTGGTGGAAATAATCAAGACAGTTATAATAATGTGAAAGACCAAGGCATAGCTGGAGGCAAAGGAGATCAAGGTGTTGAAAATGGCTCCATTAATGGGAAAGCCTATACTGGTAGTAGCGGACCTTTTGTAACCAAAGGCGACCGCAGCGTTACAAAGACCTATTCATTCAAAGGAGATGTGCCTCCTGCAACAATCTATGCAGAGATCGAAGTCAATCCAAATGGTGTGGGCAGGTTCATTCAAATTACAAGAGGCTCTTCCTCTAATGACCCAAAATACAAAAGCGCAATTAAAGAATACTTAACAAAAATTAGTTTCAATTCGGCTGATCATAGTTCTACAGTAACTGTGAAATTCAAATTCGACCTCCAATAAGCCAACCAATTGCTATGCGGTATCAAGAAACGATTGACTATTTATACACTAGACTCCCCATGTTTAGTAGGATTGGTGCTGCTGCCATCAAACCGAATTTAGACAATACCATTGCGATTTGTAAATTTCTTGGCCATCCAGAAAAAAAAATCAAAACCATTCATATTGCAGGCACCAATGGCAAAGGTTCCACCAGTCATATGCTTGCTTCCATTTTTCAAGAAGCGGGATATAAAACCGGATTGTACACTTCGCCTCACTTATATGATTTTAGAGAACGTATCAAAGTCAATGGACAAATGTGTAGTCAAGATTTTGTAATTGAGTTTACCAATAAAATAAAACCTTGTATTGAAAAAATAGAGCCTTCTTTTTTTGAAATTACGGTAGGCATGGCCTTCGATTATTTTGTACAAGAAAAAGTAGATATCGCCATTATTGAAACGGGCTTAGGTGGTAGGTTAGACAGTACCAATGTGATTGAGCCAGAACTATCTATTATTACCAATATTGGATTTGACCATATGGCTTTACTTGGAAATACTTTAGAAGCCATTGCATCGGAGAAAGCTGGTATCATTAAAAAGGATACCCCAGTTGTGATAGGCGCAATTGTTACTGCTACGAAAAAAGTATTTGAAGACAAAGCCAACACAGAAAATGCCCCTATTTATTTTGCAGAAAATTTTATTGAATTTAAATCCTTTCAAAATAATTGGCAAAATGCTTTATTTGAATTCAACCAACCCCTGATTCATTTACTAGACGCACCACTATTCCCAAAAAATTTCACCATTGAATGCGATCTTCCTGCTAAATACCAAGCTAAAAATTTAAAAGCAGTCTTAGTAGCTGCTCAATTACTTTCGACCATGGGATGGAAGCTCACAGCAGGTAAAGTGATAAAAGCATTGTCACAGGTTAAAAAAAACAATGGCTTAATGGGCAGATGGGAATGCATTCAAGACAGCCCAAGAGTCATATTGGATGTAGCGCATAACGAACATGGCGTGCATGCATTGTTAGAACAATTAGCTTCCTTGCAATATCCACAATTACATATTGTCACAGGGATGGTGAAGGACAAAGATGTTCAAGCAGTACTAAAATTACTTCCAAAAAATGCATTGTATTATTTTACACAATCACATATTCCCAGAGCATTGCCAGTGAATGAATTAGCAGCACAAGCAATAGTCATTGGATTAAATGGCCATTCGTACGAAGATGTCAATCTTGCTTTAAAGGACGCAATAAAAAATGCCAACCACAATGATTTGATTCTTGTGATTGGCAGTGTATTTTTAGTCGCCGAAGTTGACAGAACTCATTTTTCATAAAATTACCATCCCTTATTTGCTCTTAAGGTAGTGATATGCGCCACATGATGTTTGCCATGCCATGCATACACTGCAAACAAATCCCAAAGACTTACTTCGGCATTTCTTCCAGGATGAAATATTTTTCTTTGCCATTGTTCCTCGGTTAAACTCGCTAATAAATTAGCCCATCTTTCATGCAATGCATGTAAAAAGGTCATAGAATAATTAATGGGAGTCTCTAATGCATCTGCCATGGATACCCACTTGTTTTCATCATATGCTTTTATCGTTGGCACTTCTTCGGTCAGTCCTAATTTAAATCTTGCAAAGGCATTCATATGACTGTCTGCAATATGATGCACTAGTTGTTGCACTGTCCATCCGCCTTCTCTGTAGGGTGTTTCTAAATGTACTTGATCTAAATTCAATACGGCCATTTCGACATCAGTTGGCAAATGCCTTAATGCATTGATCCATTCTTTTTTAGTGGCGTCTGAATAAGGTTTCAATTCATACTTACCAATTGGATATTTGGGGTCGGTTGTCATCATATTAAATTTATGCTTCTCTTAATTGTTTTCCTGTCATATGGATAAAAACATCTTCCAAATTTGCCTTCTTCAGTTCTTTTTCTTTTTCAAACCCACTTTCTACTAATTCATCTATCAATTGATTCGGTGAATTGATGCCAATGATTTTACCACTATCAATAATTGCCACTCTATCGCAAAGCACTTCTGCTTCATCCATATAATGTGTTGTAATAATAACAGTAGTGCCATTGTTTCTTATTTCTTGAATCAAATCCCAAAGATTACGTCTTGCTTGGGGATCCAAACCTGTTGTAGGCTCATCTAAGAAAATGATTTTTGGACGATTGATGAATGTGGTGGCAATTGAAAATCTTTGCTTCTGTCCCCCACTTAATTCCTTAAACTTAGATTTTGCTTTATCTACTAAATCTACTTTAGCCAATAGTTCCATTGGATCCATCTCCATTTGATACAACCCAACAAATAATTGAATGAGTTCTGTTAAATTCAAATTAGGGTAAAATCCAGCAGTCTGTAATTGTACCCCAATGATTTTCTTAATGGCTTCCGGATCTGTGTCTAAATTCATCCCATCTACGATGACTGTCCCTCCAGATTTTTGCCTTAGGGTTTCAATGATTTCTAAAGTGGTTGATTTTCCAGCACCATTCGGTCCTAATAAACCAAATATCTCTCCTTTATATACGTCAAAGCTAATGCCTCTAACTGCTTCAAAGTCGCCGTAGGACTTGGTTAAATCCTTCACTTGTATGATGGGTTCTTTCATGAATACTTGTATTAAATCGTTCTTTAGCAAAAATAACCTAACTAACTTATATTTGCCCTATCAAAATCAGTTATATGAAGGTAGGTATTTTAGGCGGTGGACAATTGGGAAGGATGCTCTTACAAGCAGCAGCGAATTATGATTTAACGACCTATGTATTAGAGAAGGATCCCAACTGCCCAGCTGCGCACTTATGCCACCATTTTACAGCAGGAGATATCTTAGATTACGATACGGTGTATCAATTTGGCAAACAATTAGACGCATTGACAATTGAGATCGAAGCAGTCAATGTGGATGCGTTAACACAATTAGAAAAAGAAGGCGTTAAAATTTATCCTACCCCATCCGCTATTCGAACCATTAAAAATAAAATTGCACAAAAACAGTTTTATGCAGCTAACGAAATTCCGAGTTCCAATTTTGTTGTGACCGATTCAGCAGAAGCAATTCGCCAACACCTAGGACTATTACCAGCAGTTCATAAATTAGCAGAAGGCGGTTATGATGGCAAGGGCGTTCAGGTAATTGAAGATGAAAAAGCCATTGTATTGGGTTTTAATGCGCCTGCTGTATTAGAAGAAAAAGTAAATATTGTAAAAGAATTGGCATTGATTGTAGGCATGAATGCAAAAGGTGAAACAGTCATCTTCCCTCCAGCCGAAATGATTTTTGATACGGTATATAATTTATTGGACTACCAATTAAGTCCAGCAAAAATAGAAGAGAGGCAACTTTGGAAAGCAGAAGCCATTGCAAGAAAAGTGGTTCAATCTTTAAATAGCCCAGGTCTTTTTGCAATTGAGTTATTTGTAGACCAAAAAGGAGATATCCTTGTCAATGAAACTGCACCAAGAGTGCACAATAGTGGACACCATACCATTGAAGCCAATTATGCTAGTCAATATGATATGTTATTAAGAATTATGCTTGATTATCCTTTAGGAAATCCTGCACCTATTATGCCAAGTGCGATTGTGAATTTGATAGGGGCAGAAGGCTATATTGGTGATGTGGTGTATGAGGGATTAGAAGATGTGATGAAGATGGACAATGTGTTTGTACACCTGTATGGTAAAACCACCACAAAACCTGGCAGGAAAATGGGACATGTCACCATTATCAGTAATGACTACATGGACTTAACACATAAGGCAAACAAAATCAAACATACCCTCAAAGTCATTAGCAAATAGTTTATTGCCTATTCGCCACTTGTTAATGTTGCAGGCTTTGGCTTTGCTTCAACCAATTTTTTCTTAATAGCAAGGCTTCTAAAATAACCGATTCCTATAATGCTCTTGGTTTGTAAACCTGGTGATTTTTTGAGGGGACCAAAAATTCGAATCTTATCATCATAAATTAAATCCAAACTATAGGTTGCTGAGAAGTTTTTGTTAATCTTGAATGTAAATAAATTGGTCATATAAAAATTGACATTCTCAGGCTTATCATAATAATTGGAGAAAAAATCCGCACGACCCCTATAATTGATATTTGTAGCAATGACTTTGCTATAGTTTACAGTAACAAATAAACCTGTTTCTCGTTTCACCATAGATCCTGAATCCACGCCATATTTACCAAGGTTTGATAATTTTTTATTTAAAACCAATGTGGTTCTAGATGTTAAAGGTGAAAAGAAGAGTGAAAAATTATTATCAGGCTTATAATCCAAACCAGCAGAAACAATCATATAGGCAGGCGCAAACAAGGAAGAGGTAAATGTAGCTTTTGTACCACTAAAACTATATCCATCAAAAAGTTGAGAACGGAAATTAAATAAACCTGAGAGAAACCATTTACCCACTGTATCCATTTTATAGCCATACTTACTGAGTAAATCCAATCGGTCATCATTCTTCCTACCACCTTGTGATGTGGATTGAACAAATCCAAGATTCACATCTAGGTTATTATCCCAACTTTGACGTTCTTTTTTATAGTAAGCGAAATAATTAAAATAGCTATTGATGGTCATGTTGAAGTTATCTCCCCCAGCTGCCCAATTGCTCAATGAACTTTGTGCCACATTTAAATTGTACAAACCACCTTGTTTCCAATTCCAGTTAGCCGTATCTGTGTCTTTTTTAATATTTCTCGAAGTCTCCGATCTTAATTTTGCCACCACCAATTCTTGCGCATTCGCACTAAAAAAACAAAAAACAGTCAACAATAAAATGAATCCTTTAAACATGTGCAAATTTTTATAAATATACACCCTAGTCAATAATCGATTGACTATTAGGTTAATATAAAAAATAATGCAATATATCCTGTCTTATTTTAATCATTTGTGTATCAGAGGATTAGGAATTTTGTCTGACAAGTTGACACATAAAAATATTTTGACTAAGTTTGCAGTTCAAAATAAGTGCATGGAATTGAATTTACTGATAGATAAATCCCAGTATGAAGCTAGACAAGGGGAAGCCTATGCTAGCCAGGCTAGTTCGGGTGTCTTTCAAAAGTACTTCTATATCGAGAGTTATGGTTGTGGAATGAACTTTGCAGACAGTGAAGTGGTTGCAGCTATCTTGGAAAAGAATGGTTTTGGAGGCACTAAAAATATTGAAATAGCGGATTTAATCTTAATCAATACCTGTTCTATTCGTGAAAAAGCGGAATTAACTATACGCAAGCGATTGACTGAATTTAGAAGATTGAAACAAGCCAACCCCGGTGTCTTGGTTGGTGTATTGGGTTGTATGGCAGAAAGATTGAAAGCCCAATTATTAGAAGAAGAAAAATTAGTAGACTTAGTGGTGGGGCCAGATGCATACAGAACCCTACCCAATTTGATTGCCGAAGCTGGTACTGGGCAAAAAGCAGTAAATGTATTATTGAGTAGAGACGAAACCTATGGCGATATTGCACCCGTTAGATTAGACAACAATGGTATTAGTGCATTTGTATCTATTATGCGTGGATGTAATAATATGTGTAGTTTCTGTGTGGTGCCTTTCACAAGAGGCCGTGAGCGCAGTAGAGATGCCTTTTCTATTCTTGCAGAATGTAAAGACTTATTTGATAAAGGATATAAAGAAGTGGTGTTATTAGGTCAAAATGTGGACAGCTATTATTGGAGTAATACAGAAGATAATACCACTACAACTTTTGCGATGTTACTAGAACAAGTTGCGCAAATTGATCCAAGCCTTAGGGTTCGTTTTAGCACTTCTCATCCAAAAGATATTACCGACGAAGTGTTACACATTATAGTCAAATACGATAATATTTGCAAACACATCCACCTTCCTGTTCAAAGTGGCAGTTCAAGGATCTTACAATTGATGAATAGAACTTATACCAGAGAATGGTATAAGGCCAAGATTGACCGCATTCGTGCTTTATTACCTACCTGTAGTATTACATCAGATATCATTGCAGGATTTTGTACAGAAACCGAGGAGGATCATAAAGACACCCTTAGCCTCTTGCAATATGCCAATTATGATTTGAGCTATATGTATTTTTATTCTGAACGTCCCGGAACATTAGCCGAAAGAAGATATGAAGATGATGTTGATTTAGTGACTAAAAAAAGAAGGTTACAAGAAATTGTAGACCTACAATGGACTTTATCCAATGAAAGTAATAAGCGAGATGTGGGTAGCATATTTGAAGTTTTGATAGAAGGAAATAGTAAAAGAAACGAGGCAGAATGGATGGGACGAAATAGTCAAAACAAAGTTGTGGTTTTTCCAAAAGGCAAATTCGATTATCAAAAAGGAGACTACGCACAAGTCAAGATTCAAGATTTTACAAAAGGTACTTTATTAGGAGAACTCATTTAATTTAATTTAATTTAATTTATTCATACCATGGATTTACAATCATTAAAAAACAGATTCAGTATCATTGGCAATACGCCCTTGCTGAATCATGCTTTAAATACTGCGGAGCAAGTTGCTGCAACAGATTTAACGGTGCTTATTGTGGGTGAAAGTGGTGTTGGTAAAGAAGTTTTTTCACAAATCATTCATAGCCTATCCTCCAGAAAACACAATCCATTTATTGCAGTTAACTGTGGCGCGATTCCAGAAGGTACCATTGATTCGGAATTATTTGGACACGAAAAAGGTGCATTCACGGGTGCGGTGGATAGCCGAAAAGGTTATTTTGAAACAGTCAGTGGTGGTACTATTTTCTTAGATGAAATAGGCGAATTGCCATTGGGTACACAGGCCAGATTATTACGTGTGTTAGAAACGGGGGAATACATTCGCGTTGGTTCATCTAAAGTGCAAAAAACAGATGTACGTGTAATTGCTGCAACCAATAGAGAATTAATTGAATTCACAGAAAAAGGAAGATTTAGAGAAGATTTATATTATAGATTGAACACCGTGCCTATTCGTGTTCCTTCATTAAGAGACCGCAAGGAAGATATCCCCTTACTTTTTAGAAAATTCGTGGTGGATTTTGCTGAAAAATATAAGACCAAACCCATTTATTTAGACGAAGAAGCAAGAGGATTATTGACAACATATGGTTGGCCAGGTAATGTGCGTGAATTGAAAAATATTGCAGAACAGATTTCTGTATTGAGTAAAAACGACCACATAGATGCAGCGCAATTAAATAGCTTTTTACCAAAACATACAGCGCATAAAATGCCAATGGTCACTGGCAATACACCAGTTGGCGAATTTGCCAATGAGCGTGAAATTTTATACAAACTATTTTTTGACATGAAAAAGGATGTCAATGAGTTAAAGAAAATGTTTTTAGAGATATTACAGAACCCAAGCTTATCTGGACAAGCAGCCCATTTTACTAAAGAAGCCATCATCAATGAATTAAAGGAAGATATTAGCCCATCCCATGCCCCAGTCTCTAACGTGAGCATGCCTAGTAATGCAATGCAATTACCGCATCATCAACCAGTCATTATTGATAATGACCTACAGAACCATTATGAAATAGAAGAGTCTTTAAATATCATGGATAAAGAAAAAGAACTAATTTTAAAGGCACTTAAAAAACATAGAGGTCGCCGTAAAGATGCTTCTACCGACCTAGGCATAAGTGAAAGAACATTGTACAGAAAAATTAAAGAATACGACATTGAAGAATAAACTATCTATATTAAGCTCTATCAGCCTATGTATCCTACTAACTTCTTGTGGTATCTATAGTTTTAAGGATGCGATGATCCCCGATAATGTAAAGACAGTTAAGATTGGATTTATTGAAAACAAAGCAAGATATGTCAACCCGCAGTTGGCACCCCTGTTGACAGATAAAATTTTACAAAAAATCATTGGTCAAACAAAATTAACAAGAACCAATAGTGACGACGCACACTATCAAATTTTTGCGACCGTTACCAACTATGATCCTTCACAAACTGTAGGTGTGAGTGGGCAAGCAGCTGCAAGTAATAGACTTACGGTGACGGTGCATGTTGTTTTGAAAAAGACATTGGAAAATAAAGAACTTGAATTTGATGTATCTCGTAATTTTGATTTCTCAGCCAATTTGACTTTAAATCAAGCCGAGGGTCAATTAATGGATGAAATTATTCGTAGTATTACGGATGATATTTTTAATCAAATTTTTTCAAACTGGTAAAGCATGAGTGCACTAATGATCAACGATATAGTTAAACAATGGACAGGACATGCTTCATTAGAAGCCATCGAAACTGATACCCTTGAAAAGTTTGCTCTGGATCATCCCTATGCGCCAACGATTCAATTTCTTTTGGCAAAAAAATACCAGCTGATTGCCTCCCCGTTATTAGCCGCACAATTGTGTAAAGCAACTGCTTATTTCCCTTCTAGTCTTCATTTACATTGTTTAATGAATCAATTAGCCCAAACTGAAGTCAATGCGCCTGCAGATGCCAAATTAAATACCTTACTCAACAGTCAAGTGGCAAAATTCAATGAAGAAGTGGATGCATCTGATGTGTTAGATTATGAGAAAGAAACGACTACAAGCTTACAGAAAGACTATTTTGCCGCTCAAGGCATCGAATTAGACCTTTCTAAGCTCCCTCAAGATAAATTTACCCAACAGCTACGAAGTTTTACTGCCTGGCTTAAAGTGATTAAAAACAAGGATGGTGTAGACCAGCTTGACCAAATTGGTACATTAGGGGCCGATCAGGAGCAAATCATTGCTCAAATTGCCGAAAAAGCCAATATCCCAGCGGATATTTTAACCGAATCTATGGCTGAAATATGGGAAAAACAAGGGAATTTAAAGAAAGCCATTGCCACTTATGAAAAATTAAGTTTTATTTTTCCTGAAAAATCCGTTTATTTTGCATCCCGTATAGAACATTTAAAAAATAACAAATGATAACTTTCTTTTTAATATTAGTCGTTGTAGCCTGTGTCGCTTTAGGATTCATGGTATTGATCCAAAATCCAAAAGGTGGTGGATTAAACGCCAATGTAGGTGGATTGAGTAACAATTTCATGGGTGTGAAGCAAACGACAGATGTACTTGAAAAAGGCACTTGGATTTTCGCCTCTGTAATTGCAATATTAGCCATCACATCTACCTTATTCTTGAGTGGTGATACTAACAATGGAAATAGCGTATTAGACAAAGTCAATACTTCTACTACAACAAGCCCAGCAACTCAATTAGCTCCTCCTCCTCCACCGCCACCAGCGATGGACACAAACAAGAAGTAATTCAAATAGAATGTGTATTCATTCTTTTTAAAATAGTATTTTTCCCCACCATCCAAATGGTGGGGATTTTTTTTGTATTTTAGTTGATATGAAAAATCTACTATCAATACTAATTAGTGTTATTGTATTTTATGTTTTCTTTATTGTATTTGTTAAGAGTACGCATTTTAACCAAGAGCAAGTCTATTTTGAATATGAGAATGAAGGTTTGAATCAACTCGCTGATAGTTTAGTGTCTAAAAAAATCATCTACGAAAAAACGAGTTTTTTACTACTTGCTAAAGTGTTGAAAGTCGAAGAAAAGATAAAAGCTGGCAGATTCCTTGTAAAAAGAAAAACCAGTGTACTTGATATCATAAGAATGTTAAGAAACAATCGACAAGCAACGGTAAAATTGGTATTGAATAAAGTGCGCACAAAAGGGGAATTGGCAAAACTAATCGCAAAGGCTTTCGATAGAGACAGTGCAGTAGTCATGACCTATTTAAGTAGCAATGATTCTTTACAAGCTTTCAATACAGATACCACTCAACTCTTTGCTTTGCTCATACCCAATACCTACGAATATTATTGGAGTAGTTCAATGGCTCAAATTTTAAGCAAATTACAAAAGGCGCAAATTTATTTTTGGAGTCAAAACAAACGTATTCAAAAAGCAGCGACTAAAGGCCTGAGTCAAAATCAAATCTATACTTTGGCTTCTATTGTGGAAGAAGAAACCAATTTCGACTCAGATAAATCCTTAATTGCAAGTGTTTACCAAAACAGATTAGAAAAGCAAATGCCTTTGCAAGCATGTCCAACCATCAAATACGCGATGCAAGATTTTACCATCACACGTATTTATGAAAAATATTTATCCAACGCCTCTCCCTATAATACTTACCGTATCAAAGGCCTGCCTCCTGGTCCTATTTGCACCCCTGCAGCCAAAACCATTGACTTAGTATTGGATGCCCCAAAAACGGATTATATTTACTTTGTGGCAAAAGCAGACTTTAGTGGGTACCATCATTTTAGTAATAACTATGCCGAACATGATCGATATGCAAAGGAATACCAGAAAAAACTAGACGCCTACCAAGCTAAAAAAGCAATAGAAAATAATAGCGATGGAAAATAATAGTTGACAAATTAATTATAAATAGCCCTTTCATTAGTTGAAAAAAATAATACAATACCTACAAATTCCGCTGCAATTTGCAAAGCAGCAAGCTAAACGCATTGTCATACCTGGGTTTCAAGAAGTAAATTTATTTCAAGTAATTCAATTTTTGTTCAAACAATTGAATACCATTGGACTCTATGATCGAGCATCCGCCATTTCCTTTAATCTGATTATGGCTTTGCCTGCGGGCTTCTTATTTTTATTTTCGATCATCCCCTATTTCCCCAAAAGTTTAAAAATTAAAAAACAGATTCTTTCTATTTTTAAGGACATCTCGCCTAATTCAAGTACCTACCGATTTATTTTGGATATCATCAATGATTTATTAAGTCAACACGTTGGTATCTTCTCCTTTGGTTTCCTATTATTGTTATTTTACGCTTCTAATGCCATGACAGGCATCATTAGAAGTTTTGACAAATCCATTATGCAAAACAGACCCTTCTTTCTGCATCAAAGAATGAGGGCGCTTCGCTTAACATTAATTTTAATGTTGCTTGTTTTTGCAAGCCTTCTAGTATTGATTGGACAGGATCAATTGACCACCTTATTAAGAGAATTATTCGACATTAAAAGAAAAACAATCTTACCTTATTGGAATAGTATTAGATGGGGTATCATTGTCTTGCTTTTATTTTATGGCAATGCATTTATTTACAAATATGCGCCACACGTAAAAGAAAAATGGGCCCTGCTTTCGCCAGGTGCCATCTTATCCACTACATTAATGTTAGTGACGACCTTGGGTTTTTCCTACTGGGTCAATAATTTTGGTAGCTATAGTAAAATTTATGGCTCCATTGGAACCGTACTTATCGTGATGACCTTAATTTATATCAATGCCCTTATTTTATTGATTGGATTCGAGTTGAACGTAAGTATTGAAATGCTTAAAAAAGAACAAGACGAGATAGATTATTTTAATTAAAAAAAAATGAGCCTCTTTGTAGGAGACTCATTTATATTCAAATTCAATCAAATTATAAAAGATTCAATTTTATTTATTGGCCATGTCTGGGATTTCAGCCACTTTATAAGCACCTGCATCCAACTTTGCCTTGGTCTCACTAAATGCTTTTAATGTCAAATCAATCTCCTCCTGTGTGTGCACCGCAGTTGGAATCAATCTGTAAATGATATGTCCTTTTGGAATGACAGGATACACCACAATAGAACAGAAGATTTTATAATTCTCTCTGATATCCATCACCATAGCGGTGGCTTCTTCTACCCCTCCTTTCATATACACAGGTGTTACTACAGAATCGGTTTTACCAATATCAAATCCTCTTTCTTTCAATCCATTTTGTAATGCCAATGCATTCTTCCACAAATTTGCTTTCAATTCTGGTTTTGATCTTAACAATTCTAAGCGCTTGAGGTTACCTACCACATAGGGCATTGGTAAACTTTTGGCGAAAATTTGAGAACGAATATTATAACGGATATAATCAATGATATTTTTTGGCCCAGCCATAAAAGCACCAATCGATGCCATACTTTTAGCAAAAGTAGAAAAGTAAAGATCAATTTCGTCCTGGCAACCTTGAGCCTCTCCTGCACCTGCACCAGTTGCACCTAATGTACCAAATCCATGCGCATCGTCCACCAATAAACGGAATGGAACTTTCTTTTTCAATGCAGCAATCTCCTTTATACAACCTTGATCACCCGCCATTCCAAATACGCCTTCTGTAATCACCAATACCCCACCTAATTGTTGTTTGTCTATCAATGCTTTTGCTCTATGTAATTGTTTCTCACAATCTTCCACATCGTTGTGTTTAAAAACAAATCGGTGAGCGGGAATCATTCTTAAACCATCAATAATACATGCGTGACATTCCGCATCATACACCACTACATCATGACGGCCACAAATGGAATCAATCGCACTCATGATACCTTGGTATCCATAGTTCATTAGGATTGAATCTTCCTTATGCACAAATACTGCTAATTCTTTTTCTAATTGTTCGTGTAAATCACTGTTTCCACTCATCATTCTCGCACCCATTGGTAATGCTAAACCATATTGAGCAGATCCGTCTGCATCAGCCTTGCGTACTTCTGGATGATTCGCTAAACCTAAATAATTGTTTAAACTCCATACAATCATTTCTTGTCCTCTAAATTTCATTTTAGAGCCTATTTCCCCTTCTAATTTAGGAAATGCAAAATAACCATGCGCTCTTTCACGGTGTTGACCAAGTGGTCCGTAGTTATTGATTAACCTTTCAAATATATCTGCCATAGATTTGTAATTATACCTGCAAATTTAATAATTTTTTAGCTTCCAAAGGCTATAATTATGCGTAATTTGCATATCTAAAATCATTTGAACATGCGTATTTTATCCCTTTTATGTTTTTTGTTCTTGTCTTTTGCAAGCAACGCTCAAGCGCCAAAATCAATCCCATCAAGCACTTCAAGTAAACCAAAACTAATTGTAGGGATTATGGTGGATCAAATGCGTTGGGATTATATCAATCAATTTAAAGCCTATTTTACCTCCCAACAAGGCTTTTTACGCTTTGTAAATGAGGGGGCCAGTTGTAATAATAATTTAATCCCATACGTGCCAACAGTGACTGCATGTGGACATGCTGCAGTGTACACTGGCTCCACCCCTGCATTGCATGGCATTACAGGCAACCAATGGTATGATAACTATCAGCAAAAAAATGTCTATTGTGTAGAAGACCCAACTGTTGTATCAATAGGTGTAGAAGGCAGTGCTGCTGGCAAAATGAGCCCAGTGAATGTTTGGACTACGACACTTGGAGATGAGATCAAGTTGGCTAATAATTTTAAAAGTAAAGTATATGGCATCTCCATCAAAGATAGAGGTGCTATCATTCCTGCTGGTCATAGTGGGGACGGTGCTTTTTGGTATGATAGCAAATCGGGTAATTTTATTAGCTCTACCTATTATGGCAAAAAATTACCAAATTGGGTAACCGAATACAATAATCAGCATAGAGTAGACAGCTTTTATACTAAAGGTTGGAACTTAAGTTTAGCTAAATCAGTCTATGAAGCAAATTGTGATGGAGATATCAATGCCTATGAATCTACCCCTTTAGGTGCCGATCAAAAAGGATTCCCTTATACCTTGTCCCAATTTATTGGCAAGGATTATGGCAAGATCGCCTCTACCCCTTATGGAAACAATATTGTGCTAGAAATGGCAGAAAAGGCTTTGGTGAGTGAGGAGTTAGGAAAGGATGATATC
>CAMCHR010000014.1 GCA_945874755.1 Chitinophaga pinensis | reverse complement strand
TTCATACTGTGTTTTTTTATCTCCATGATGGAGTACTAAATCTTCTGCCACTTATTTTATTTTTTAAAGATGGATTGCAAATCTTTTCTTTCGATGCGTGCAACAAATACGATGAATGCAAAAAGTAAGATGGTTGCAAATAAATAATTAAAAGGTTGATTTGTTGAAACAAGATGTAACAATAAATTAATACCATAGACCATTAATGCAATGATAAAATAAGCAATTAATTTTTTGGTGGCGTAAGGCACAGGATAAACGCTTTGTCCCCATACATAACTCACAATCATCATGGTGCCATAACAAAAGAAAGTGGCCCAAGCACTTGCCATATAACCAAAATGAGGAATGGCAAAATAATTAATGAGAATGGTGATAAATGCGCCTAATAAGGTGATCCAGGCGCCTGCCATGGTTCTGTTACTTATTTTATACCAGATACTTAAGTTAAAGTATACGCCTAAAAACATATTTGCAATGAGTAAAATAGGCACCACTTTAAGACCCACATACATGGCTGGATTTTGAATAAATAATTTCCAAATATCAATGTATAACATCACAGACAAGAACATCACACATAAACTAATCACAAAAAATTTCATGACTTTGGCATATGTTTTTTGCGCTTGATCTGTTTCGGCTTGTTTGAAGAAAAACGGTTCGGCACCCATGCGGAATGCTTGTATGGAGATGGTGATTAAAATGGCTAATTTATAACATGCACTATACACACCCACTATGGCCTTGTTCTCATCTGCATTTGCTCCAGGACCCCACCATCCCAGCATAATACGGTCTAGTGTTTCATTGATCATCCCGCCAAATCCTACTAAAATAAGGGGCACTGCAAAAGCCATCATACTCCACCAAAGTTTAAAGTTGAATTTAAAACGGATGGATCTAATTTCTTTTTGTAACAAAAGCATTACAAAAACATTTTGCACAATACCTGCTATTAAAATATAACCTACTTCCCAATTTGGTTGATACAATTTTTGTAAAAAACTAGTTGGATGGGTTTGTACATAATTTGGTAAAAGACTGATGAAGCTATAGGTCGCAAGAATATTGATGAAGATGCCCACAATTTTGATCAATGCAAATTTTTTGGGACGCTCTTGCATTCTTAGTCTTGAAAATGGAATGGTCGTCAAGGCATCTAGGGCAACGATCCAAGCTAGTAAGCTAATGTATTCGGGGTGGGCAGTAATTTGTAAAAGTTCAGCCAATGGAAGTTTCCATGTGAACAAGCCAATTAAAACAAGTAGGGTCACAAATAGCATCGAAAAGCTACTCGTGTTATAAATCTCCTCCTCGTTTTCTTTGGTCCCAAACTTGAAATAGGCGGTCTCCATACCGTGGGCTACAATGACATTCAGAAAGGGAATAAAAGCATAGACAATCGAATTCTCCCCATAAGCAATATCTGAAAGCTTATAGGTTAAATAAGGGGTAATCAAATAGCTAATAAACCTTGCGGCTATTGAACTAAGTCCGTACCATGCTGTTTGACTGACTAATTTTTTTATACTACTCAAGGTGTTGAAATTACAGCTAAATTAGTGAAAATAGTTTTGTTTATCTTCACGTTGTAAATAGCATCCTTATGAGAGTCGTAATACAGAGAGTATCGGAGGCCAGTGTCAAAGTAGATGGAGCGATTGTTGGGGCCATTCAAGCAGGCTTATTGGTCTTATTGGGCATTCACAATGAGGATACATTAGAGGATATTCAATGGATTTCCAATAAGCTGGTGCAGATGCGGATTTTTGATGATGCAGAAGGGGTTATGAACCATAGCGTGCAAGAAATGGGTGGATCCATCTTACTGATTAGTCAATTCACATTGTATGCAGCCACAAAAAAGGGGAATCGACCTTCTTATATTGCAGCCGCAAAACCAGAGATAGCGATTCCAATTTATGAGCAAATGATTCTTCAATTGACGAAGGATTTTGGTAAGCCAATTGCTACTGGGCAATTTGGAGCAGACATGAAAGTGGCACTCATCAACGATGGCCCAGTCACTATTTTAATAGATTCAAAAAACAAGGAATAATATGTCTAATCAAATTACAATTCAAGCAGCACAAGATCAGGTGGATGAGTGGATCAAGACCGTTGGAGTCAACTATTTTAGTGAGTTAACTAATTTGGGTGTCTTGATGGAAGAAGTAGGCGAACTCTCTAGATTGATGGTGCGCAAATATGGGGATCAATCCTTTAAAAATAAGGAAGCAAGCGCCGACCTGGGGGATGAGATGGCGGATGTACTATTTGTGTTGATTTGCTTAGCCAATCAAACGGGTGTTGATTTGACTGCGGCATTAGAGAAAAATATCCAAAAGAAAACCATTCGAGACAAAGAAAGGCACCAAAACAATGAAAAATTACAACCATAATCTTTTCTCGACCTATATTTGCAAACTATGAGTAAGACAGTTCCAGACAATACATTACAAGCAATCATTTCGCATGCCAAAGAATACGGATTTGTATTTCCTAGTAGTGAAATCTATGATGGATTAAGTGCAGTGTATGATTATGGTCCTTATGGTGCACAATTAAAAAAGAACATTCGCGATGATTGGTGGAAGAGCATGACACAAATGAATGAAAATATTGTGGGTATTGATGCTGCCATTTTCATGCATCCAACTACTTGGAAGGCCAGTGGTCACGTAGATAGTTTTAGCGACCCTTTGATTGACAATAAGGACAGTAAAAAAAGATACCGTGTAGACCATTTAATAGAAGCACATGCCGATAAGTTAAATGAAGAAGCAGCTAAGGCAGCCGATGGAGGTGCTGCATTGCGTGATCGCGCTACACAATTACTAGCGGATATGGAAGCCTTGCTTGCGAAGGATGATTTTGCGGGCTTAGGCACATTGATACAAACAAATAAAATACAGTGTAGTGTAAGTGGAACAAGTAACTGGACAGAGATTCGTCAATTTAATTTAATGTTCTCTACAGAACTAGGTTCAGTGGCAGAAGACGCCAATACCATTTATTTAAGACCAGAGACTGCACAAGGTATTTTTGTGAATTTCTTGAATGTGCAAAAAACGGCAAGGATGAAAATTCCTTTTGGGATTGCACAAACAGGGAAGGCCTTTAGAAACGAGATTGTAGCGCGTCAATTTATTTTTAGAATGCGTGAGTTTGAACAAATGGAGATGCAGTTTTTTGTAAAACCAGGTACCCAAAAAGAGTGGTACGAGCATTGGAAAAACGAGCGCATGAATTGGCATTTAAGTTTGGGTATTGCAGCAGATAAATACCGTTTTCATGATCATATCAAATTAGCCCACTATGCTGATGCAGCTTTAGACATTGAATATGAATTTCCTTTTGGATTTAAAGAAGTAGAAGGGATTCACTCAAGAACAGATTATGATTTAACGCGTCATCAAGAATTCAGTAAAAAGAAATTACAATATTTTGATACAGAAATCAATCAGCATTATGTGCCTTATGTGATTGAAACTTCGATTGGTTTAGATAGAATGTTTTTTTTGCTTCTATCCAATGCATATGAAGAAGAAACCATTCAAAAAGAAGACGGCACGACTGATTCAAGAGTTGTTTTGCATTTGCCTGCAAAATTGGCGCCATTAAAATTGGCGGTATTGCCATTGACAAAAAAAGATGGATTACCTGAATTGGCTAAAGCATTAATGGATGAATGTAAGCCTTCATTCCATTGTTTTTATGAAGAAAAAGATGCCATTGGAAAACGTTACAGAAGACAGGATGCAATAGGAACGCCATTTTGCGTGACCATCGATCATCAAACTAAAGAAGACAATACAGTCACCATTCGTTATAGAGATAGCATGCAACAGGAAAGAATACCAATGAGTGAAGTCAAAACTTTAGTCTTAAAGCATATTGCATAGACTAATTTAAACTTTAAAAAACGCCCAGATGATTTTCACTTGGGCGTTTTTTTATCCGTACAATTCAAAATGAATCTGCGTTTTTGGGATGCCTAATTCTGTTAAGGTAGCTCTTGCTTCGTCCACCATATTTTTCCAACCACAGATATAAAAATGGGCTTCTTTACTAGCACCGGCTTCTAAGAATTTTTTATAAGTGGCATGCACATAACCTAGGTTTGCACCTTCGCGTATTTCCGTTTCTCTAGAAAAACTTGGGTGGTAATAAAATTCGGGTTCTACAGCTTCTAATGCTTTCAATTCTTCCTCATACAAAGCGTCTGTATATTGTCTGCATCCAAATAATAAATGCATTTTCTGATGCGGTGTTTTCTTTTGATGGATGTCCAAAAGCATAGATCTAAATGGCGCAACGCCTGTTCCTGTACAGATAAAATAAAGATCTGTAGTGATTGGTTTTGGTAAAACAAAAACACCTTGTGGACCTCTCATTAAAAGGATAGAGCCAACAGCCACTTCGTTGAATAAATAGGTGGTGCCTAAGCCTCCTTCTAAATGCACAATGACCAATTCAAATTCATTGTTATTGCTAGGGGCAGATGCAATGGAGTAACTTCTCCAACGCTTATTTTTTTGCTCATGAATAGGCAGATCAAATGTGACAAACTGTCCAGCTATAAAGTCAAATACTTGGCCACTTGTTAAGGCAAGAAAGAAACGTTTTGTGGTAGGCGTTTCTTGTATAATTTTGGTAACGACCGCATCCTGCCAAGGTTGTAACATGTTTAATTAATTATTGGTGACGAATACATTTTGAACATACACTTTATTATTCGCAAATACTTTAATATAATAAATACCAGTTGTTAAAGTAGGAATCTGTACTGGCTGAGCCGTAATCTGGTTGTTTAATTTGTCTTTTTGGAATACGGTTTGGCCATTGCTATTTATGATACTTAAGCCAATAGCATTGGTCTTGACATTGTTAAATTGAATATAGAATTGGTTGCCTTTTATGATGTTTTCAATATAATCTGTTGAAACTATTTTTAATCCAATCTCTTTTGTTGGTGCTTGCGGTATATTCGTAATTAAAACCAATTTATTATCTGACATATTGTTACAAGTTCCAATGGTAGTATTGACTTTGTACATGGCATTTTTAGTCACTTTCAATCCTTTATTTGTTCCGCCTGAAATGGTTTCGTCATTCATATACCATTGATAACTGTCCGCTGCAGTCGTCATTAAACTATCTATTCCTATTTGTGTTATGACAGGTTTTATCGCAATTTTAACAGGTATTTTAGTCAATGTTTTTTCATATACAGGGGTACTAATTTGCATGTTATAGAAAAAATAGTAAAACTTATCAAAATTAGTACGTGCCCAGTTGCCAGTGATACTTGCAAGTACTGTTGGGCCAAATGGATAATTGTTGTTGGCAATATTATTGTTTCTGAAGATAGTTGCACTGTCCAAACATCGGGCAATTAAAATGTAATTACCAGCTTGTGGTATGTTCATATTGATGGCATAGATTCTTCCTGTATCTCCTTGTACAAATGGGGTAGTTGCACCTGATGCAGCAATACCTGCTGGAGGAGTCGGATTAGGACTGCTAGCAACAACGTGTATAGTGGCTTTTTGAGTTTGAGAAGGGAAATAGGAATAACTGGAATCTGTAAATACACTAAGTTGCCTTAATTCAAGTTCAACTTTTCCTGCGTAGCCAGTATATAATTTTGTGGTTTCTAACCTTATTGGTCCTGTTGTATTGAATCTAATGAATTCCCCATAGCTGCTACCCCAATTATTATATCCGCCTGAATTACCCAAAGTGGTATTGTCTTTAGGCCCAATAAATCCATTCCATCCTCTTCCTACATAAAGATTTTCTAGTTTGGTTGATGTACTCGTTGTTGCTGCATTCGCAAAAGGCTTACTCAAATCATCGTTATTGTTATACCATAAGTATTGCTCATTGCTATTGGGACTGCTAACCAACAATTGAACATTGCCATTACAATCTGTTGCAGATGCTGTAATTACTGGTTTTGGGCTAGCACTCATAATGGTCGCAGTCATTGAATTATTACCTGGTTGCTGGTCATTGGTAAGAGTTGTAGTGGCCTTTAAGGTATAAGTCTGACTTAAATCAATTGAAATAGGCTTTTGAAATGTGTAGGACATGATTTCTGATCCATACAATCTACCTGTAAATATTTCAGTACTATTTAAAATAGTTTCATTACCTTTTTTTACTTCTAGGGTAATTGGAATATTGGTTAATTTATTTGTTCCATTATTTGCTACTTTAACGGTGACATATTGAACTGCTTTTTCTGAAGCGCCACCAACCGGATTGGTGATTTCTAACAATTGTACATCATTAGATGGATTTACCACTCTTAGGGTATAATCTTGGGTTTCCCCAGCAGTATAAGTACCGCAATCACTCACATTTGCTGCCGCAGCTGCTTCAGTTACCACAACACGAAGTTTTGTGAATTGATTGATGATCAGATTGGCAGATAAATCAATCGTTGCATTATAATCTCCATTCGTTAATCCTGCACTTGTATGCACTAGTTCATTGGTGTCAAACACCCCGTTGTTATTATAATCAATAAACACTTTTACAAATCGATTTAAATTGGAGGCATCCGCACTACTTAATTTCATAAATAATGAGACAGTACCGTTGGGTTCACCATTGATAAATAATGCGGTATTGTCAACGTAATTATCTGCTGTTGTTTTTGAGAATTTAATATTGTTTAATTGAATGCTATCAATCTTGGTGCCTGCAGTACTAGTTGCTGCTGAGCTACAATAGGCTTTACCACCAGCTCCACTTATTATTAAAGAATAATTTTGTTGTCCTCTTTCAAGTGTCCCTTTATGTTTTACGGTGACTGTGTAAGTAGTCCCGACTAAACTGGTGTCCACTTCTACTTTTTCGACATTGTCAATACTATTGATTCCTCTGAATGCTTGATTGTCTGGACTAGTTGGGCTTAAATTCCAGGTATTGAATGTTTTATTGCCCTGCTTAATTTCTAAGTCCAAGTCATTGATTAGTTCTGGACTAACATCATTCAATAGACTGCTTGAACTCCCTTTTACATCTGTCCAAACAATGGTAGCTTTTACAGGTCCGATTCCAGATCCATTGATTTTGTAGGACTTACTTGCTCCGTTGAGTAAACTGTCTTCATAAATCAAGTGAGGACTAATCGTACTGTTGTTATTAGTGAATGCCGTATTCAATACTTGAGCAGCTTCGGAAATATTTAGCAATCCCCAACCAAATTTATAATCTGGACCAGGGTACAATCCAGCTTCGTTCGCAGTATGAATTGCAAGCCCTTTCACAGTCGCTGATTTTAAAATCCTTGGTGCACCATTTTGCGTAAAACGATGACTTAATTCTTGCAATAACAATAAACCTCCTGCAGCGCCAGGGGCTGCCATCGAAGTGCCGCTCAGGTAATTATAACTAGAATCATTTGTTGCAATAGGGGCATAGACCGAAACGCCATGCGCTACAATATCAGGTTTGATTCTGCCATCATCAGTTGGCCCCCAGGAACTAAAAGAACTCATCACCACATCTTCTTTTTTATTATACCCAGATGGTATTCCGTTTACTGCACCAACGGTAAGGACATTCTTTGCATTTTTATCTGTTACAGTACTTCCATAGGAATCATTACTACTAATGCCGTCAGGACGAGCACCTGCATTGACCATTTTACCTGATTCGTTTTTTCTCCAATAAGTTTGTCCAACTGCAGGACCAATGCTAGTTCTGTTATTTCCTGCTGCGGCAATAATCAAATAGTTAGGGGCATTATAAGCAATTGAGTCTTGAATTTGAGCATCGTAATCGTATACACCAAATCGATAATCTTCATTTTCGTTCCATCTTCCATTAAATTCCCATCGATTGGCTGAGTCAGCATTTCTATCCCACCCAGCAACGGTCCCATAAGAGTGGTTGGAAATTAATAAACCATTTGCTGCAGCTGCAGACATTTCTGACAAATCGCTATTCCAATCGTAATCAAGGATGCCTTTTACATTATAGGCCATCCCTTTAGATAAAGGATTTAATCCTTTACTCATCACAATGCCGGCCACATGTGTACTGTGGGTGACCACTTCTGTAGCATTGTCTTTTTGTGTAATTCTACCTGTTAATTCCTTATGTGATAACAATGGACTTCCTTCGTCCCAAACGCCCAATTTATTGGTCATAACAACATCGGAGCCACTTAAGTTTAAATTAGATGCAGCACCAGGCCATACTTTATTTGCGTTGATTGTGATTGCTTGAACTGGATCGGCAAAACTAACATAATATTTGGGCCATCCTTTGTCATCCACACCAATCAATTTTGCATTGTTTTGATTTTGTGAAACATATTTTATTGGCCATCCTTTTTCTTTAGCTACTAGAACTGCCTTTGCAAATTTATTGCGTGCATCCAATTCTAGTCCTTTGGATGTCTGTAGCAGAACTTCTTTTTTTGTTCCAGACTGCGCATGTAAATTATTCGCTATGAATATAAAAATAAGGGGGAGTAAAAGGCGTATTTTCATAAATCTAAATTTAAATCAAATCTTTGTAATTCAATCAATTTCAACCCAAAAAAATGACCGTATACGTACTTGATATTTTGGTGTAACTTTAAAAAAAGGGATTTATGTGCAAGAAGTCAATTCGAATATTCATATTCATTTGTTTAGCTCCTATGCTAATGGGCTTTTGTATCCTTCCACAGGGCATTATCGGCCATGTATTATTGGAATCTAATACAGCAATGCCATTAAAAGGAGGATCTAAGCAGAAGGGGCTTCCAATTTCGACCATGGTCTATATTTATGAAGCTGCCAATGTCAATCAGTTGATGGAGCAAGAAGGTAATTATGCAAAAGGGATACAAGCTAGATTGATTAAGCAGGTGCGTTCAAATAATGCTGGGAAATTCAAGCTTAGGCTAGCTCCTGGAAAATATAGTATTCTACTGGGCTATCAAGAAGGCATCTATATTCCATATTTTTCTGGTAATTCTGGGGTTGCTTTTGTGGAAGTATCCAAGCATCAATACCAAGAAATAGACCTTTCTATCATCGCTTCGTCCATTTATTGATTGTATCTTTGCGGACTGAACTATGAACGAGCAATCATTGTTTGATCGGTATGATGCATCCCCCCTACTAAAAAAAACAGTAGATGGGATTGCTATGTCTAGTGCTGCAAATTCCCCTTTTCAGGTACACTTACAAAACCTCAACGGATCCTCTCCAGCATTTATTTTAAAGCATATTTTCACGCATCCTCAAACTGCAACATTCAATCATGTGATTGTATTAAATGATGCAGAGGAAGCAGCCTATTTTTATAATTCTATAGAAAGTATTACTGCTGCGATGGACTTGTTTTATTTTCCCTCATCTTTTAAAACGGGTCAAAATTTTAGTTTGTTGAATCCTTCGCATGTCATGTTAAGAACAGAGGCATTGACGAAGTTATCAATGGGAGGCAATAAGAAAATTGTAGTGACTTATCCTGAGGCTTTCTTTGAAAAAGTGATCATGCCTAAAACCTTACAAGACAATATCATACAGATAAAGACCAATGATACACTTGGGTTGGACGCGTTAATGGAAAGGCTTATCCAGTATGGATTTGAGAGAACTGATTTTGTATATGAGCCTGGACAATTTGCTTTAAGAGGCGGTATTTTTGATATCTATTCATTTGGCAATGAAAAGCCTTATCGCGTAGAATTATTTGGCGAGGAAGTGGATAGCATTCGTTTATTTGATCCAGCAACTCAGTTGAGTGAACGAAAATTATTGCAAGTTAATATTATTCCCAATGTGACGACGCAGTTTGAGGACACGATCAAAATTCCATTCATGGAATTTATTGCAGAGAACACCATTGTATGGTTAAAGGATTGGACATTGATTGAACAAAAAGGACAGGATCAAATAGAAGCATTAGAAGCGTTTTTATTGTATGCGCCTACCGTTAAATTAACAGATGATTTAGATGCGCATAAGAAAAACACAGACAAAGATGATTTTGTTCCTGTAGATGCTGTTGTTGAACAAGTCTTAAAGAGACCCATTATTGAATGGGGGTTTCATGCCAATTTAACCAAGCAGAAAATAGCTTTTAGCACACAGGTACAACCAAGTTTCAATAGGCAGTTTCAATATTTAATTGCCAATTTGCAAGAATTTGAAAAGAAAGGGTATGACCTATTTTTATTCGCCGAACAAGCCAAGCAATTAGAACGTTTGCATGCTATATTCACTGATTTAAAAACTGAAATCCAGTTTACCCCAATCGTTAAAAATATTCATGAAGGTTTTATTGACCATGACCATAAAATGGTTTGTTATACAGACCATCAAATTTTTCAGCGATACCATAAGTACAAAGTCAAGCAAGCCTATAGTAAAAACAAAGCCATCACACTGCGTACATTGAGTGACTTACATCCAGGCGATTATGTGACGCACATAGATCATGGAGTTGGCGTGTATAGTGGATTGCAGAAGATTGAAGTGAACGGCATGATGCAGGAAGCGGTGAGAATTATTTATAAGGATAGTGATATTTTATATGTCAATATTAATGCACTGCATAAGGTATCTAAATATACGGGCAAGGAAGGGACGCCACCCAAAGTGAATAAATTAGGATCCGATGCTTGGGTAAAATTAAAAGACAAGACCAAGGCAAAAGTAAAAGCCATAGCTTTTGATTTAATTAAATTATACGCACAAAGAAAAGCGCAAACTGGATTTGCATTTACGCCTGACAATTATATGATGCATGAATTAGAAGCATCCTTTATTTATGAAGACACCATTGATCAGGCGAAAGCAATCGCGGATGTAAAAAAAGACATGGAAGCGCCAGCCCCAATGGATCGACTGGTATGCGGGGATGTTGGTTTTGGCAAAACCGAAGTAGCCATTCGTGCAGCATTTAAAGCGGCTATTGACGGAAAGCAAGTTGCAGTGTTGGTGCCTACTACCATTTTAGCATTTCAGCATTTTAAAACTTTTAAAGAAAGACTTAAAGAGTTCCCAGTAGAAATTGATTTCTTAAATCGATTTAAATCATCTGCACAAAAAAAGGAAACCATTGCCAAAGTGAAGGAAGGCAAGATTGACATTCTAATAGGGACACATGGCATCTTAGGGAAAGAAGTTCACTTTAAAGACCTTGGTTTAATGGTGATTGATGAAGAACAAAAATTTGGAGTAGGGCATAAAGAAAAATTAAAGACCTTAAGAACCAATGTAGATTGCTTGACTTTGACTGCCACGCCCATACCAAGAACCCTCCATTTTAGTTTAATGGGTGCAAGGGATTTAAGTATCATCAATACGCCTCCAGCCAACAGGCAACCAATTCATACCGAGGTACAAGTGTTTCATGAGGATATCATTCGTGAATCCATCTACTTTGAAACAGAAAGAGGCGGACAGGTATTTTTCATCCATAACAGAGTACAAGGATTGGCCGAAATGTGTGCAATGATTCAAAAGCTATGTCCCGATTTAAGCATCGGATTTGCACATGGTCAATTAGAAGGACATCAACTCGAGGAAAAAATATTTGATTTTATAGAACGTAGGTATGACGTTTTGGTTTGTACGAATATTGTAGAGAGTGGGGTAGATATTCCGAATGTGAATACCATTATCATCAATAATGCGCATCAATTTGGATTGAGTGATTTACACCAATTAAGAGGTAGGGTAGGACGAAGTAATAAAAAAGCATTTTGTTATTTATTAGCGCCACCAATGAGCACTTTGCCAGATGATTCACGTAAGCGTTTACAAACTTTGGAACAGTTTAGTGAATTGGGTTCTGGTTTTCAAATTGCCATGCGTGATTTGGATATTCGAGGCGCAGGTAATTTATTAGGTGGTGAACAAAGTGGGTTTATGGCGGAGATAGGATTTGAAATGTACCAAAAAATATTAGCAGAAGCAGTTCGTGAATTAAAGCGTTCCGATTTCAAAGAATTTTTTTTAGAAGAAATTAGTAAACAAGATGATTTTGTGCAAGACTGTACCATTGATACCGACCTAGAGATCATGCTGCCAGATGATTATGTAGAAAGTATTGGAGAAAGACTTTCATTGTATACCAGATTGGATCAATCAGAAGATGATGCAGCATTAGATGCGATGAAAATAGAATTAATAGATCGTTTTGGGCCCATGCCAAAACAAGTTGCTTCCTTGTTCACGACCATCCAGTCAAGACGCCTGGCGATTGCATTAGGTTTTGAAAAAATGACTTTGAAGGACGAAACTTTAAGATGCTTCTTTATCAATCGACCAGATTCTCCATATTATGAAAGCGCGATTTTCAAAAGCTTATTAAGCTATACCCAAACTGCCATGAACAATGCCCATTTTAAGCAAGTTGGGAAAACCTTTATTTTAATTATTAAAGATGTCAAGAGCATGGAAAATTGCTTTGCTACTTTGACGAAAATTCACCACGGCGTTGTGGGAGTAGGTACATAAAAAAAATCGAGGCACTCGTTTATGGGGTGCCTCGAAAAAATCATTAGAGAAGAAGACGCGAGAGCGTCTGATGTTCTATAAAAAAAGCCTCTGAAAATCAGAGGCTTTTTTTATTAGTTTATGCTATTTGCAGATAAACTAAAAACCTTTAGTTGCTACACCATCAGCGATTGCTTTTAAAGCATTTGTTTCGCTCATGATAGCTGCCATTTTATTTCCTTTACCATCGTGACCGCCAGCCATGTAACCGCCTTTTGCAGTTTTAGTGACAACAGCGTCCAACATTGGTACATTTTTTTCTTTTGTTTTCAAGCAGTATGCTTTGATCATTTTTGAAGTGTCCATTTTGTATATATTTTAATTTTTAAAATGCTACTTGAAAGTAGTTTATTTATTGATATGCTAGGTTTGAATTATGCGATTTTTTGTTAAATGTTTATAAATTACCCTTAAATGAGGCCCTTAAACGTCAATTTTGGCGTATTTGGCGTGAGATTCAATGAATTCCCTTCTAGGAGCCACTTCGTCACCCATCAACATGCTAAAGATTCTATCCGCCTCGGCAGCACTATCAATGGTCACTTGTTTCAATGTTCTCCTACTTGGATCCATGGTCGTTTCCCATAATTGGTCCGCGTTCATCTCACCCAGACCCTTATATCTTTGAATCGTTACAGAACTATCATTTCCACCTCCTAATTTGGTTACCAAGCCTTTTCTTTGTTCTTCGCTGTAAGCATATTCTTGATCCTTACCTTTCTTCACTAAATACAATGGAGGCTGCGCAATATAGACATAACCATTCTGAACCAATTCTTTCATATATCTAAAGATGAATGTCAAAATCAATGTGGCAATATGTGATCCATCCACATCGGCATCGGTCATGATGATTAATTTATGATATCGTAATTTAACAATGTTCAACGCTTTTGGATCTTCAGGTGTTCCCACTGTCACGCCCAATGCAGTATACATATTTCTGATCTCCTCATTTTCATAAATTTTATGTTCCATTGCTTTTTCTACGTTCAATATTTTACCACGCAAAGGCAGGATCGCTTGAAAAGATCTTTCACGACCTTGTTTAGCAGTTCCACCTGCAGAGTCTCCCTCGACAAGGTATAACTCACATCTTTCAGGATCACGCTCAGAACAGTCTGCTAATTTACCAGGCAAACCACCACCAGAAAGTACTGTCTTTCTTTGTACCATATCACGTGCTTTCTTAGCAGCAACGCGGGCTTGAGCGGCAAGCACAATTTTAGATATTACATATTTTGCTTCCTTTGGGTTTTCTTCTAAATACGCTTCTAAAGCACGAGCAACCGTTGTTTGAACCACACCACTCACTTCACTATTCCCTAATTTAGTTTTTGTTTGACCTTCAAATTGTGGCTCAGGTACTTTCACAGAAATGATGGCACTTAAACCTTCTCTAAAGTCATCTCCTTCTACAGTCACTTTAGCTCTTTCAAATAAGCCTTCTTTATCGCCATAGCTTTTGAAGACACGCGTTAAAGCAGTTCTAAAACCAGTTACATGTGTACCACCTTCAATGGTATTGATATTATTAACGTAAGAGAAAATATTTTCTTTAAAATCATCATTGTAAGTCAATGCAACTTCCACCATGACATTGGACGCTTCGTCTAAACCTTCTACATACAAAGGTTGAGAGATAATTGGATTTCTATTTCCGTTCTTATCCAACATTTGTACGAATTCAATGATTCCTCCTTCGCTATAAAAATGGCTCACATAAGGCGCACCTGCTTCATCTAATTCTCTTAAATCGGTTAATGTGATCGTAATGCGCTTATTCAAATAAGACAATTCACGTAAACGACCTTCTAAGATCTCTCTACGGTAAACAGTTTCTTGGAAAATAGTATGATCAGGCCAAAAATGCACTCTAGTGCCAGTTTTATCGCTTGTGCCTACTTCTCTTACAGCATATTGTGGTGCTCCAATACAGTATTCTTGCTCAAATATTTTGCCTTCACGTTCAACTGTTACTAATAATTTTGTACTCAATGCATTCACACAACTTACACCCACACCATGTAATCCACCAGATACCTTGTAAGTGTTTTTATCAAATTTACCACCGGCGTGTAATACCGTCATGACCACTTCTAATGCAGATCTTTTTTCTTTGGTATGCATCGCAGTTGGGATACCACGACCATTGTCTTGAACACTGATTGAATTATCTAGGTGAATAGCGACTTCGATATGAGAACAATAACCAGCTAATGCTTCATCAATAGAGTTATCTACGACTTCATATACTAAGTGGTGTAAACCTTTCATGCCCACATCGCCAATATACATTGCAGGGCGTTTTCTAACGGCTTCTAATCCTTCTAAAACCTGGATACTATCGGCGCCATAGTTCTTGTTTTCGGCCGAATCTGGGTGTTGTAAATCTTCTGACATAATAGGTGCGAATTTTTTATTTTATAGGGCGTTTTGAACGCATACAAATTTAAGAAATTTATCTTCTTTTAAGGTGTATTTAAGCCGCTATAGTTATCCCCATTATAATGGATAGGCTCATTGTATAGCGTCCAAAAATGAGGCTAAAAATGGCCTTTAAATCGATTTCAAAATAGGATTGAATAGGGCAATATAATTTTTAAATAAGGAGGCAATTTTGGGGCTTATTTTGCGTCATTTTAAGGTCATCTTATGAACCTTTTTATTTCATTTGTTGTTTATAGTTTAAATTTGCAGTTCAATGATGGTAGCCAACGACATATTAAAACAAGTGAACCAGCCCAATGGCTTTGCTGGCATGGCTTTGTTGTACCAAAAAGAACAGTTAATTCCTGGCTCTACACAGTACACCATCCATCGTTATTATTCTCAGGCACCTGCAGAATTAGAGGATACTGGGATGTTCATTTATTACTACAATGCAAAACGTCCAGCTGATAATTATTTAGAACTAAGATTTTGTATTTCAGGGAATCGTTATTGTGAAAATAAATTATGTGGTAATTGCAGTCAATTGCCTACCGAAGATTGTGCGGGCCCACTCAGAACGATCGACGTTTTTTCATTTCATTTTACTTCTACATTTTTAAATCAATTTGTACATAATGTAAAATTAAATAATCGCAAGGATGAAGTATTGGCTTTCAAACATCCCAATGCTTTTGTAAAAACATTTCCATTGTGCATGCGCAAGCGTGGTACTTTGGATTCTTTATTAAACTATAGTTATACAGGGTCTTTAGAGAATATCTTTATCAATGCAAAAATTCACGAACTACTTTTATTCAGTTTAGAATGTATTGTAGATGAAAAAGAAGAAGGCTTTGCATGCAAATTCTTATCAGACGATCGTGGTAAAGAAAGTATCTATTTAGCAAGAGAAATTTTATTGCAACATATTGGGGATCCTATTACCATTAAGGAATTGAGCCGTAAAGTAGCTATGAACGAATGCTATTTAAAGAAAGGGTTTAAAGAGGTGTTTGGTACCACCATTTTTGACTTCTACCAACAGCAAAGAATGGAGCATGCAAAATATTTATTGTACGAAAAGTCTTTGAGTGTGACCGATGTATCAGCTTTATTAGGCTACTCATCCATCTCCCATTTTTCTGCCGCCTTCAAAAAACATACAGGTCTTAAGCCTTGTGAATTGTTGAACTAATTAAGGCATTCTAATGATTGCTTGAATACTTTATTCAACCTAGTTCAATTTCTATTTTATTTCCTTATTTTTAGTATCTAAATTAAATCCCATGCGTCAATTAGTTGCAATTGCCATTATAGTGTTATTCAGTTCATGTATCAATCAAAGAGTAGACTTAGTGGTGCACCATGCACAAATTTATACAGTCAACGAAAATTTTGCAGTCGCAGAAGCCATGGCTATTCAGGATGGTAAAATTGTGGCGGTAGGAACCAATGATGATATTTTAAAAAACTATCAAGCAGATAGCGTGGTGGACGCAAAGGGCGCTGCAGTGTATCCAGGATTTGTAGATGCCCACGCGCATTTTCTAGGATATGGTCAATCTTTATATGCTGTTGATTTAATGTTTGCAAATTCATGGGAAGAAGTGCTGCAACGTATACAAGCATTTGTGGCAACGCATCCGGGTAATGGATGGATTAGAGGAAGAGGATGGGATCAAAATAGATTCCCTGGTAAAGCATTTCCTACCAATGCGGAATTAAATGCACTATTCCCAGACCGTCCAGTATTATTAGAACGTGTGGATGGGCATGCAAGTATTGCCAATGAAAAAGCATTAACAATAGCTGGAGTGAAAGCAGGTCAAAAAATGGAAGGCGGAGACTTTGTAGTAGCAGGTGGAAAGCTGACCGGTTTATTAATAGACAATGCAGTAGGCGTGGTAGAAAGAAATTTACCAGCAGCAACCAAGGAGGATTATAAAAACTGGTTGACATCGGCACAAAAAAATTGTTTCGCAACAGGATTAACCACCATTACAGATTGTGGATTAAGTCCAAACGATATTGATATGATTGATGCATTACAAAAAAGCAATGATCTAAAAATGCGTTTGTATGTGATGTTAAGTGATAAACCAAGTTCATATACTTCTTCTTATTTTACCAATGGTGGATATACAACAGATCGTTTAATGGTAAAAGGCGTGAAAGTATATGGCGATGGAGCGCTTGGTTCGAGAGGTGCAGCATTGCTAGCGCACTATTCAGATCAGCCAGGCTGGGGTGGGTTCTTATTGAGTAGTCAAGCGCATTTTGATTCAGTGGCAGCAAAATTAATCAATACAGATTTTCAGATGTGTACCCATGCGATTGGAGATAGCGCAAACAGAGTTGTGTTGAAAGTGTATGAAAAATATTTAAAAGGAAAGAACGATAAAAGATGGCGTATTGAACATGCACAAATTTTAAATCCTAATGATTTCGATTATTTTGGCAAGTACAGCATCATTCCTTCGGTGCAACCTACGCATGCGACAAGTGATATGTATTGGGCTGGAGAAAGATTAGGTGCTGAACGCTTAAAAGGTGGTTATGCTTTTCAACAATTATTGAATCAAAATGGATGGTTGCCATTGGGTACAGATTTTCCAGTAGAAGAAATCAATCCATTCAAAACATTTTTAGCGGCGGTGGCGAGGCAAGATGCCAAAGGCTTTCCTGCAGGTGGATTCCAAATGGAGAACGCATTAACGCGCGAGCAAACCATTCGTGGTATGACCATATGGGCTGCAAAAGCCAACCGTATGGAGAAGCAAGTAGGTTCTTTAGAAGTAGGGAAGAAAGCAGACTTTATTTTACTCGACAAAGACTTAATGAAAGTCCCTACGGATAGTATCTTGAATGTTAAAGTATTAAAGACATACTCCAACGGAGAAAGAGTACACTAAGATTTTTATAAAAAGAAAAGTGGAATAAATACTATTCCCTCAGCTAACATTAGAGCTGATAATCTTGGATGATTTTTTAAATAAAAAAGTGGTAGAAAATATACTTATTCCTTGGCTCTCTAAAAACGTTCGCTACGGAATAGTATATTTTCTACCACTATCTTTATGGGTCCAAATTCTTTTCTCTACAATCCTACCATGTCTTTAGGAATTACCCAGGCATCAAATTCTTCAGGCGTTACGTATCCTAATTTAACAGCCATTTCTTTTAATGTAGTACCTTCTTTATGTGCTTTTTGTGCAATCTCTGCAGATTTATAATAGCCAATCTTAGTATTGAGTGCAGTCACTAACATCAAACTGTTGTTTACGTGCTTGTTGATATTCGCTTCGATTGGTTCGATGCCGATAGCACATTTATCATTGAAGCTTACGCATCCATCTCCAATTAATCTAGCACTGTGTAAGAAATTATAAATCATCACTGGCTTAAATACATTCAATTCAAAATGCCCCATCGATCCACCCACATTGATGGCTACATCGTTGCCCATGACTTGCGCCGCGATCATCGTCAATGCTTCTGACTGTGTAGGGTTCACTTTACCTGGCATGATAGAAGATCCTGGTTCATTGTCTGGGATAAAGATTTCACCAATACCAGAGCGTGGTCCAGAAGACAACATGCGCACATCGTTCGCAATCTTCATTAAGCTCACTGCCACTGTTTTTAATGCACCATGTGCTTCTACAATGGCGTCGTGTGCAGCCAATGCTTCAAATTTATTTTCAGCAGTCACAAAAGGCAATCCTGTAAGCTTTGCAATATGCTTCGCTACATTTTCTGAATAACCCTTTGGTGTATTGATCCCTGTTCCAACAGCAGTTCCTCCAAGCGCTAGTTCACTTAAATGTTCTAAAGTATTGTGAATGGCTTTTAATCCATGTTTTAATTGACTTGCATAACCACTAATTTCTTGTCCTAATGTTAGTGGTGTCGCGTCCATAAAATGGGTACGACCTATTTTAACTATGTGCATGTAAGCAGCACTCTTTGCATCCAAGGTATTCTTTAAAGTAGTGATACCTGGGATGGTTACTTCCTTTAAAATTTGGTAGGCGGCAATATGCATCGCTGTTGGGAAAGTATCATTAGAAGACTGTGATTTATTCACGTCATCGTTGGGATGTAAAAATTTCTCTTTGTCATTCAAATTACCACCTTGAAGCACATGACCTCGATAGGCAATTACTTCGTTCACATTCATATTGCTTTGCGTACCACTTCCTGTTTGCCAAACCACTAAAGGAAATTGGTCGTCTAATTTTCCTGCAAGAATTTCATCACATACTTGGCCAATTAAATCACATTTTTCTTTCGGTAAAATACCAGCATCAAAATTCGTTAAGGCAGCTGCTTTTTTTAAATAGGCAAATGCTTTAATAATTTCTTTAGGCATCTTGTTGATGTCTTGTGCAATTTTAAAATTCTCGATACTTCTTTGTGTCTGAGCACCCCAATAAACATGAGCTGGTACATTCACTTCACCCATAGTGTCTTTCTCGATTCTAAATTCCATACTTGCAGTTTTAATAACGCAAAGGTATGACAGCAATTATAAAATTGGGTCAGTTAAGCGGATTAAATTCAGGTGAAAAATGGGTTAATGCCCTGTAAAATGCGGTTTTCTTTTATCAATAAAGGCTTGTATGCCTTCCTTGCAATCTGCCGTGATAAAGCAATCTCCAAATAAATTGGCTTCCACTTCGAATCCATTGACAGATTCATCCCAGGCAGCATTGACAGCTTTGATAGAATTTGCGATGGCTAAGGGTGCCTTAGCATGCGCGGCTGCAAGTAAAGAAAACGCTTTGTCTAATAATGCTGTTTGAGGAACGATATAGTTCACCAAGCCATATTGTAAAGCTTGTTCGGCATTGATATTGTTACCAGTAATCACTAGTTCCATGGCCCTCGCTTTGCCTAATTTCTGGGTCAATCTTTGAGAACCACCATAACCCACCATAATGCCTAAGTTCACTTCAGGCTGACCAAAAATAGCATTCTCTGAAGCAATGATAAAATGACAACTCATGGCTAATTCGCATCCACCACCTAAAGCAAAACCATTCACACAAGCAATGACTGGTTTAGGGGAGTTTTCGATTTTAAAAAATACATCCTGTCCTCTTTTTGCTAAAGCGGTTGCTTCTTCTTTTGACAATGCTTCAAATTCTTTGATATCTGCACCAGCCACAAAACTTTTAAGTCCTGCACCAGTAATGACTACAGATTTAATTTCTGGAAATTTATACACTCGATCAAATACAGCGTCTAAGTCATGCATCACTTGTTGGTTCAATGCATTTAATTTCTCTGGTCGATTGATGGTAATAATCAAAGTATGATCTTCCATTTTTGTAAACAAAGTTTGAAATGACATAGTGTATAATTTATTGAGTGTAATAAAAAATAAAAATAAATACTTTTAGGACTTCCTGTTTTCTGCAACCCATTTTTTAATGTAGGCAGCGATATCAGTGGTGTTGGTGCCCGGTGCAAATAAATGACCGATACCCATATCTTGTAATACTTTATTATCTTCTTCTGGAATGATGCCGCCCCCTGTTAGTAGTACATCTTTTAATCCTTTCTCTACCATCAACTGGTATACTTTAGGAAATACAGTCATATGGGCGCCGGATAAAATACTAATACCAATGGCGTCCACGTCTTCCTGCAAAGCTGCTTGAACCACCATCTCGGGGCTCTGTCTTAGTCCAGTATAAATCACTTCCATACCTGCATCTCTTAGTGCAGTGGCAATTACTTTAGCGCCACGATCATGGCCATCTAAACCAACCTTGGCAACCAATACTCTTATGGGTCTTTCTGTTTGCATCTACTACAATTTACATTAATTTTTTGACAACAAATCCAAACAGTATTGGATACGTTTTGCTGCATCTTTGGTTTCAATATTGGCTACAATATCAAAAACACCTGGTCCAAATTTACCACCAACTAACATGATCCTAAAGGGCAACATTAAATCACCTGGTTTAAGACCTTGTTCAGCAGCTAATGTTTTAAAATGCGCTTCCAATAAAGTTGCATCATTGGGTACTGCTTGATTGGAATAGGCTTCCATCACCAATGTGAAAAATGCAGCTTTTGCAAGGTCCCATTTTGGCAGGATAGATGCCGTATCTATTTCGGTTGGCGCAGCAAAGAAAAAAGAGGATTGAGGAATGAAGTCGGTTAATAACTGACAACGCTCTTTCACAAGACCAATCACTTTTACTAGATAACTAGGCTCATGAATTTCGATTTTTGCTGCATTAAAATAAGGTGCCACTAAACTTGCTAAATAAGTATTGTCGGCTTGTTTAATCCATTCTTGGTTAAACCATTTTGCTTTTTCGTAATCAAATTTTGCACCCCCTTTATGTACTCTATCTAAACTAAATTTTTCGATCAAATGTGGTAATGAAAATAATTCCTGATCTGTTCCGTCATTCCAGCCCAACATGGCTAGTAAATTAACAAAGGCTTCTGGTAAGAAACCTCTTTCCTTAAATCCAATGGTTGGTTCTTTGGTATTTGGATCTGTCCAGTCCATTGCAAAAACAGGGAAGCCTAAACGGTCTCCATCACGCTTACTCAATTTACCATTACCGTCTGGCTTTAAGATTAATGGAAGATGCGCCCATTGTGGCATCTGATCTAAGCCGAATAAATTTTTCCAAACTAAAATATGCACAGGCGCACTTGGCAACCATTCTTCACCTCTAAATGCATGGGTAATTTTCATTAAAAAGTCATCCACTACCACCGCTAAATGATAAGTCGGCATGCCATCTGCTTTCAATAAGACTTTATCATCCACCATGCTGGTGTCAAATTTTACTTCGCCACGAATCAAGTCTTCAAAAACTAGCTCTTCTGAATCTGGCATATTGATGCGCACTACATGAGGGGTATTTTCATTGAGTAAACGCGTCACTTCTGGCGCAGGCAAACTCAAAGAATTTTTCATACCCATTCTTGAGGCACGATTGTATTGAAAATTGGGGATCTCTTTTCTTTTTGTGTCCAATTCTTCGGCAGTATCAAAAGCATAATAAGCATTGCCTTGTTCTATTAATTGTAATGCATATTGTTTATACATGGGCTTTCGCTCACTTTGTCTATAAGGGCCATAAGCGCCGCCATGTATAGGACTTTCGTCAGGTGTCAATCCACACCAGGCAAGGGTGTCTAAAATATATTGTTCAGCGCCTGGAACAAAACGAGACTGATCGGTATCTTCAATTCTTAATATAAATTGGCCCTTGTATTTTTTTGCAAATAAATAATTGAATAAAACAGTACGAACGCCACCTAAGTGTAAACCACCGGTGGGAGAGGGGGCGAACCTTACTCTTACCTGTTGATCAGCCGAATTTTCCATGAACAGTTTATTTTTACAAAGATAAGTTGCAAACGGGCAAAAGAACCATTTATCTTTGAGTATGTATTTCATTAAAACACCCTTTTGGCTAAGGCTTATTTATAGGTCTTGTATTTGGCGCAAGTTCACAGAAGACAAGGTGCTTTATTTAACTTTTGATGATGGGCCGCATCCAGAAGCCACACCATTTGCACTAGAACAGTTGGCACTTTTTAACGCTAAAGCAAGCTTTTTTTGCATTGGTAAAAATGTGCAATTATTTCCCGAAATTTATGCTGCAATTATTACTGCAGGCCATACCGTGGGGAATCATACTCAAAATCATATGAATGGTTGGGAAAATAAGACTGATCATTATATTGCGGATATCCAAGAAGCATCTAAATTGATCCATTCCAATTTATTTAGACCACCTTACGGAAGAATCAGTTTTGCACAAATCAAAGCACTGCGTTTGCATCCTTCTTTGCCGCAGCAAATTGTGATGTGGGATGTTTTGAGTGGAGATTTTGATACGACTATTACAGGCGAACAGTGTGCTCAAAACGTAATTCAACATGCAGGGCCAGGATCTATCATTGTTTTTCATGATAGCGCCAAAGCAATGGATCGATTGCATATTGCATTGCCAAAAGTGTTGGCACATTTTTCCAAACTAGGGTATCAATTTAAAGTTTTGTAAATGACACAATACGCTATTAATAAAAAAGCCAGGGTAGAAACCCCGGCTGTATAATCCGTACCCCATAAAAAACAAAGTTCACATCCAATAAAGGGATGGGTTAGTAATTTCATTCATAAACGTATAAATAATGCCTTTTAGTATGTTCTTCATTAAAAAAGTCCTTTTTTTGTGCTTTAAACCAGTTGATTATGCATTTTATTGATACACACGCGCACGTTTATGCCGAGGAATTGACTTCAGATCTTGATTTGATCATGAAAAATGCATTAGCTGTTGGCGTCAATAAAATTATCATGCCCGCAATAGATAGCACCACATTGGATGCGATGTTAAAAGTAGAAGAACAATTTCCGGAGCATTGTATTGCCATGATGGGTTTGCATCCTTGTTATGTGAAGGAAAATTATAAAGAAGAATTAAAGTTGGTGGAAGATTGGATAGGGAAAAGAAAATTTATTGCAATAGGTGAGATAGGGTTAGATTTTTATTGGGATAAGACATTTGCAAAAGAACAACAATTTGTTTTTGAAACACAAATGCAATGGGCATTAGACCTGCAATTACCTATTGCGATTCACACAAGAAACGCAATGGGGGAAACCATAGAAGCGGTAAAGCCTTTTGCAAAAAAAGGATTACGAGGCGTCTTTCATTGTTTTAGTGGCAGTCAAGAATCGGCAGAACAAATTATTGACATGGGATTTCATTTAGGATTAGGTGGTGTATTGACCTATAAGAATGCAGGCGTCGCAGAAGCTGTAAAAGATATCCCTATGGAATACATAGTATTAGAAACAGATGCACCTTATTTGGCCCCAGTGCCTTATCGAGGTAAAATCAATGAACCTGCTTACATGTTAGAAGTGGCCAAGAAATTAGCTGAAATTAAGTCATTGCCATTGCATGAAATTGCGGCTATCACTACAAGCAATGCAGAAAAGCTGTTTGGGTTGTAGCAATGCCTAAAAAACCAATTATTTATTTTACATTTGCAATCCTCAAAGAGAGGTGTCCGAGTGGTTTAAGGAGCACGCTTGGAAAGCGTGTATACGGCAACGTATCGGGGGTTCGAATCCCTTCCTCTCTGCAAAGCCTGTCACAAAAGTGACAGGCTTTTTTGTTTCGAAGCGGTGTCGAAAGCTCGCTTTCGTAAACCGATGAGAAGCAAAAAAGCCAAAAGCATGCTTCGCATACTTTTAAAAGGCTTTGGTAAAAGAGCAATTCTGGGATGACGGCGAAGTGCAACGCAGCCGTCAATCCCAAGTTGATTATAAAATGTTATTTTTTTTAAACGAGAAATCGACCTTGAATAATACAATATATATAAGAAACAGATCCAATAGTACTTTATGTGAAAGTCCTATGATAAATCCTAAAATATATCCAACATGCTTTGTATGTGTATTGATTTTATTAAAATTTCTGTTTTCAATAATTTGTAGAGTATCTTTTATCAAGAATACTATTAAAATTGAAACAATGATTAATACCCATTTTGATTTTAATTTTTCACTTAAATTTTTCATGTTATTGTATTTCATTTATTTCATCCAATTGACTTTGTTAATTTTTCATAATTAATTTTATTAATTTATTTATCAAAATTCCATCCTCTTTCAGCACCTCTTTTAATTGACTCCCAATTGGCAATTATTTCAGTCGCTAAATAACCCAAAATTCCTTTTTTAAATATTCCACCACCTTCAATTGAATTTGATTCTTGGTATGATAATTCATCCAAATTCAATTCGTTTAATGAAAATTTTTGCATAAAATATAATATTATGTTTACAACCTCTGTCTATCGCCATGAGGTAAAATATTCAGCGGATTTTTTCACTTTCTTCTCTGAAAGGTTCCATGTTCGCTTTTACATACTCGGCTGTTTACAAGTCCCGAAGTAGTAACGATCTCTACCAACATCCAATTATTTAATCGCGGCCGCAATCAGGGGAATTGAAAAACCCTTTTGGTGCCAAATTCTTATTTAAGCATATTGTCATATCTAAAATCACCTGTTAACTGTGCTTGATTGCTAGTGTCATTAATAGGAGTCGCCTCTTTATGCGACTTTAATCCTTTTAATGGATCAACAAGTAGATCCTTGTCATTCAATGCTATATTTCCTTTTAAAGTACATGCACTAAAAGCAACAATCATCAATAAAACAAGACTCAATTTCAATTTTCTCATAGCATACTTTTAATCAATATTTAATTAGAAGAACCAACAGGACGACCATGGCTAAATGACACGTCCTGTTTTTGTTCTTCCGCACTTTGGGGAATAATTCAATAACAACTAAATAAAAAACCATCTATATACTAATTACAATCCAACAATAGTTAGCACATTTAAAACCAACTAAGTATGATTACGCTCCCAAGTCAAATTTTAAAACACTTTTAAAAAATGAAATTATTACACTATAAAAAACAACAATTCACAACAATTTCATTTCATAATTAATATTAAAATTAATTTTTGAAATAAAATCAAATGCAAAAATTTATTAAAATAGTTTAACGGAGTAAATTCGTAGAAATATTTCTAATCTACAATACATGTAAATAAAGGCTTACAGAAGATTGTAAGTTTTAGAAAAAAGGCAATAAAATTTAGAGTAAATACTAAATTTAAATTTCTTTCATATGCTCATCCATGCGCTCATTGTATTCCAATGGCTCATTTTTCCAATTCTTATTATAAGAAACAAACCAGCCTAACCAAATTGAACGAGATAGGCGCATTAAAATAGGTTGTATAAGTATCAATAAAAATATAGTGGTACCTAACCAGTAAAACATTCTGTTGTCATCTAATTCCCATGTCATACCAATTAATACTTTCCACGCAACAAACATAGAAACAAAATAGGCCACAGTCAATGCATAACTTACATAGCCAGTACCATAATAAAATCCAACTTCAATTTCGGTTTGCTGTCCACATACTGGACAATGATCATTCATTTTTGTGATATTGGATAAATCGTATGCATTGGAACTAGTGAACAGCTTACCTTCTCTACATCTAGGACACTTATTGGTGATTGTGCTGTATAGGTGGCTATTTTTCATGCCGCAAATATACCACAAATTAAGGAGCTATCAATTGCTCCATCTGTATTCCTCTAGAACCCTTAATGAGTAGGGTATAGCCTTTCAACGCTTGTGCATGTAGCCAAACTTTAGCTTCTTGAACGGTATCAAAATAATGGTAGTTATGATCACAAGGTTTAAATTCTGATCCAACGAGTAAAACCTCGCTCCAATTTGTTTGTTTCAATTGATCAATCAGCATTTGATGTTCCATTAAAGTGTCAGCACCTAATTCTCTCATCCCGCCCAAGCAAACTATTTTATATCCCTTATTCATTTTAGCAAAATTCTCTACTGCTAATTTCATGCTCGAAGGATTGGCATTGTAAGCATCTAAAATTACTTCGTTGTTTTTCCACTGCACTAATTGAGAACGACTATTGGTTGGGATATAATTTTCAATTGCAGCTTTAATTTTTTCATTAGGCACTTTAAAGTATTGACCAATTGTAATGGCTGCTAATACATTGGGTAAATTATAGTTACCTACTAAATGCGTAGCTATGGTATCTAAAGCTATCCCTTTGTTTATGTTGACCGTTAACATACCATCTGTATCCATTGCTTCTCCTTGAATTACGCCACTGTGTTGGCCATAACCAATGACATGAGGGATGCCTTGCGCCATTTGCACTAAGTAGTCAAAATCTTCCATCAAGAATACCGCGCCATTGTTTGCTCTTATAAAATCAAACAATTCGCCCTTGCCTTTTTTGACACCTTCTTCAGATCCAAAACCTTCCAAATGCGCTTTACCGCAATTGGTAATCATGCCATGTGTAGGTAGGGTATAGGAACAATAGCTTTCAATTTCTTTCTGGTGATTGGCGCCCATTTCGATCACAGCCATGTCTGCATTTTTTGGAATACTAAGCAGGGTCAATGGCACACCTATATGGTTGTTTAAATTTCCTTGAGTGGTGTATGTGTTGAAATGACTTGCTAAGACTGCGTAGACCAATTCTTTGGTTGTTGTTTTTCCATTGCTACCAGTGATGGCAATGAATGGGATATTGAATTGTTGACGATGGTATTTTGCTAAAGCTTGAAGCGTAGTTAATACATCATCCACAAATATGATGCGGTCTTGATAGGAATCACTGTCTGCAATCGCCTCATCCACTATCGCATAAGCTGCTCCAGCTTCCAATGCAGCAATCGCAAAAACATTGCCATTGAAATTGGGTCCTTTTAATGCAAAGTATAGATCGCCTGATTTAAGTTTTCTGGTATCTGTTACAACAGATGGATGCGTTGTGTAAATGGAATATAAATCTTCGATTGATCCAAGCTTCATAGCAATTGAGTTTAGCTTTTTGCCATCAATAAACAAGTAGCAGTTGCTACAAGCCCTTCTTCTCTACCTGTAAAACCCATCGTTTCTGTAGTGGTTGCTTTGATAGAAATATCTTTATTGCCAATATGTAAAATGGAAGCGATGCATTCTTGCATGGCCATCACATAAGATTTTATTTTTGGTGCTTCTAAACAAAGTGTGGCGTCTATATTGACAATTTGATAGCCTTCAGCTGTAATTAAATCGTAGGTTCTTTCTAATAAAATTTTACTATCAATATTCTTAAATGCATTATCGGTATCTGGGAAATGCGTGCCTATATCACCTAAACTTAATGCTCCTAAAAGTGCGTCGCAAATGGCGTGTAATAAAACATCTGCGTCACTATGACCTAAAGCGCCTTTGTGATGAGGGATATGTATTCCACCAATCCATAAATCTCTACCTGCTACCAATTGATGAAAATCGATTCCTGATCCAATGCGTAGATTCATTAAAAGATATTTTTAATTTTCTGCCATAAATTAGGCTGCTCTTCTTTGGCATCTGGGGTATCCATTCCAAAAGCAGATATAGCACATCTAAAACCAATTGTGCTGTTAGATTGATCTTGATCTAAATACCTTCTAGTGCCTGGATTTAACCAATAAGGGCGATCTTTCCAGCTTCCTCCTTTATACACTCTTGATTTATTAGAGATCAATGTATTTGTACCTGTTTCATAAATAGATGTATTTGCATCATCACCATCCAATACACTATTGCCACGATAAGGATTAAAATCATCCATGTCAATACTATTCATTGGTCGATAGATATCTGCCACCCATTCGTTGACGTTACCACTTAAATTGTATAAGCCTAATGGGTTTTGTAAAAAACTATTTATTTTACTTGGGAAACCTGCACCATCATTTGCATATCCTACCATGCCCATATAATCGCCACTTCCATTTTTGAAATTAGCCAGGAACATGCCACGATTATTTTTGTCTTTTTTGCTAATCTTACCTGATGGGTTATTTCTTAGACCGTCATTTCCATTTGAGCTCCAAGGATAAGGGGAGTTAGATGAAACAATACTAGCATTAGGTGTACCGGAATTAGGCCCCGCTTTTGGATTATTAAAATTAGAGATATAATTTTTGCCACTAGATACTTTTGCGGCATATTCCCATTCTGCTTCTGTAGGTAATCTAAAGTCAGGAATTAAAACATAGTCCCCTAAGTTTTTGGACTTAACTTTTGATTTTGCTTTAGTAGGAGTTGGTGTACTTTTTTTATTGCTATCAACAAGACTATTATTGGTCTCCATCTTCCCTATGTAGGGCTTTTTTGGATCAATTAAACCGTATTGGATTAATGTTTTTTCATTTGCTCTGTCTGTTCTCCACCTACAATAAGCATTGGCTTGTTCCCAACTTACACCAACCACCGGATAGTCATTGAATGCCTTGTTTCTAAAATAACCTTCCACCATTGGCTCATTGTAAGCAAGATCCTTTCTCCAAACTAATGTATCTGGAAGTGCTGCTTTCACAATTGAATCTTTCCCCATTGGAATAAAAACACGTTCAAGCCATTTGATGTAATTTCTATATTGTTTGTTGCTCACCTCATATTGGTCGATTCTAAATGAACTCACAGTCACTCTGCGCAGATTATTATTCCAATCACCCATGATATTTTCCTGGTTCATTCCCATAGCGAATGTGCCCCCTCTAATTAAAATAGTGCTATCATATGGGTCATTTTTGTCGGCAAATGCAACTTTATTGCTTTGATTGCTATCGAATTGAGCGATCATTTTTGGACCTAAAAAAAGTACCGCAAAAAATAATAATATGCTATTGATAAAATTCATCTGTTTTGTTTAAGCTGGGGGTGTTTAAAATTCTTTGCGAATATACTTGCTTTTTCACTTATTTATTCAAATGCAAATAGAATCTTATGTTAGTAAAACCCTAATTTTAGCTCATGAAACTTAAGGTTTTAACACTTTTTTTAATTGGATGCTGTTTCACCCTTTCTGGATGGGGACAGGTAGGCATGCTCTCGAAAGGAAATTGGGTTAAAATAGCTGTGCCAAACGAAGGGGTCTATCAACTCACTGGCGCACAATTTAAAGCGATGGGATTTACTGGAAAAGTAAACGCCAATCAAGTCCAATTGTATGGGATTGATTTATCTAATCTGAGCGAAAAAGTACCATATGCGTTGCCGGATAGTTTAACAGAAATGGCCATTGAAATGCAAGATGGGGGAGATGGGTTTTTAGATGACCAAGATCAATTCTTGTTTTATGCACAGGGGCATTATAAATGGGTCAATTCTAATTTGAATGAAGCACCAATCCGTCAAAAAATAACAAGCAATGATTCCCTATATTTTTTTATTCGTATTGGAGCAATGGGAAAAAGAATAACCAGTTTTAATAAGACGGGGGCTGCAACAAAATTAGTACAAACTTATCCTGCCAATTGGAGGGTAGAAAAAGATACGATCAATGTTTTAAATAGCGGTAAAATATGGTTAGGGGATCCTATGGGCATTGGTATAGGTAAAAAATCGACGATATCATTCCCGCTCAATATGGAGGGTTTGCAATTCAGTGCCCCAATTGTTCTTCAAAGTCAATTGGCTGCATCAGCCTCCCAAACGGATGCCACATTTGTAATTAAGTTGAATGATCAACTATTAAGCACGAAATTATTGAATACTGTTTCAGGAAATATTTTTGACGATGCTTACAAATTGCGTTTTGATAGTAGTACAATTTGGTTAGACAAGACTAAAGTTCTAAAAGCTGGACAAAGCTTATCCGCCATGAACATGCAAGTAGATTTTAATGCAGTAAACGGTTCCACAGGCTGGATCGATTATATGGTTTTGCACGGACAAAGAACAATTGGATTTTGGGGTAATACAGCATTTGGGTTTGACTATCAAACTACTAATCCAAAAAGCCAATTGATTGAATTTGAAATTCAAAACGCTACAGCGCAAACTAGGGTTTGGGATCTAAGTCATTATTACCAACCCATTCTATTGAATGCTCAATTGGGTCAAAATGCAATCGCTACATTTAAAGCTGCTGATAGCGTGCGTAAATATTTTTATGTTTTTGAAGCCAATAAAATCAATGCCGCACAGTTTTCGAGTAGCATACTTAATGATAGTAGTTTCTCTGCTAGTCCATTAGATTACATCATTATTTCAGCCCCTGATTATTATCCCGCAGCTAAGAAACTTAAATTGTTTCATGAAAAGCAAAATGGATATAAGGTTGGGCTTTTTAATGCTACACAAGTATATAATGAAATGGCAAGTGGGCAAACTACTCCTGTTGCTATTAGGAATTTTTTAAAATACTTCATAGAACAATCGAAATTAAAAAATCAATCCATCCCTGCTTATGTTTTATTAATGGGTATGGGCAATTTCAATCCCCAAAAAATTCAACTGAACAAAGAATTACCAGTCTATACAAGTGAGGTATCTAATGCTATTTTAACCTCCTATAGTTCGGATGATTTTTATGCAATACAACAGCCTGGCAATGAAATTCAGTATGCTCAAACCATTGATTCTATTGGAATGGCAATTGGCAGGATACCTGCAAGAACAATTGCTGAAGCAGATAAAATGGTGGAGAAATTAATTCAATACCAATCCAATAAAAAAATGGGGCTTTGGCAAAATCAATTGACTTGGATTGCGGATGACGCAGACTTAAATTTACATCTTCAGGACGCAGAGGGAATTATTGAAAATTTAAATGCAAAAACAGCTAACTGGAATCATCGAAAATTATATTTAGATTTATTTAAGGCGAGTCAAACATTGACTGTGAATACCTATCCAGAGGTTAACAAGGCAATACAGGAATCGATTCAGGCGGGCACTTTGGTGTTAAATTATACTGGCCATGGAAATTATCTGCGTTTAACCGAGGAAGCTGTGATCTCTAAATCAGAAATACAGTTATGGAATAATGCTGGTAAATTACCCATTATGGTCACTGCCTCCTGTGATTTTGCACCATATGATCAACCTGCAAGTAGCCCAATAGGATTTGATGCATTGATGCAAAATGAAAAAGGGATTATTGCATTGGTAGCTGCCAATAGGCTCGTATTTGCATATAGTAATAAGCAAATAAATGATGCATTCATGCAAGCACTATTGGTGCCAAATGCAGATGGTCATTTTATGACTATAGGACAAGCATTGCAAAAAGCAAAAAATTATAATTTTAGCAGAAATGGAGATCGATTAAATGCATTTAAATTTGGCTTAATGGGTGACCCTGCTATGCGCATCGCGCAACCAAAATACCAAATTAATTGTACTGAATTGAATCAATCACCTTGGTCGGATAGTATCTTTTTAAAAGCGGGAGGGAAGTATACCATCAAAGGAAATTTGTTGGTCAAAAATCAAAACCTGCAAAACTTCAATGGCTTTGTTGACATGGTTTTATGGGATGCCCCTAGCACAATAAAAACATTAGCAAATCAAAGTACAAGTCAGGCTGTAAATGTTATAACGCAAGAAAAAGCGCTATTTAAAGGAAAGGCCACGGTACAAAATGGTCAATTTGAAATCAGTTTTATTCTACCAGGGAATCTGCCATCATCCAATACAGCAGCTCTTAAATTACAACTATACGCCTACAATGACACGGCAGATGCTATTATGCAAGTTCAATCTATTTTCATACAAGGCACTACTTCACAAAATAGACAAGATACAACTGGACCAGTCATGCAAAGCTATATTAACGATACTTCTTTCAAATCAGGAGATTGGGTAACTGCACCTTCCACTTTATTTGTAAAATTAAAGGATAGTTCAGGGATTCAATCTTCAGGGAACGAATTGGGGCACGATTTAAAATTAATCATTGATGATACATTGGTTAAAAATTATAATCTTAATTCATTTTTTACTTATAATTTGAATCAGTATCAGTTTGGGGTGATTCAATATCCGCTTCCAATTTTGGAGGAGGGTAAGCATAGATTGATTATCAAGGCTTGGGATCTTTTAGGAAATATTTCCAAAGACACTATTTTGATAGAAGTGCCTACTAAGAAAAATAAGAACATTCGAAATTTAAGCGTAAGTCCAAATCCTGTGCAGAACAATGCCAAGTTTAGTTTTGAGGTCAACAATAATATAGATCCAATTTTGATGCAATTGGATGTGTTTGATGCAAGTGGAATTAGATATTTTTCTACAAGTCAACAAATACAACCAAGGGGCAATAAAATTATCATAGATTGGAATGGACGGGCCTCAAATGGAGGGCTAGTCATACCTGGGAAGTATTATTATAGAATTATCGTCACTCAAAATGGTTTGGTAGAGCAATTGATAAATAGCCTATTAAAATTTTAAATATTGAATTCAAAGGTTATCTTTACTAATATAGAATATTAAAGCATTTGAGTATGATAAAAATAGCATCCATCAAGACAGGCTTATTTGTAGGCTTATTTTTTGTATCTAGTATATTAACAGCACAAACAACAACCCCTAGTCCGCTTAAATTACAAAGCACTGCTGTGCCATTTATGATGATTTCTCCGGATGCAAGGTCTGGTGGAATGGGTAATTTGTCTATCGCCATTTCGCCAGAAGCCAATGATCTTTTTGGTAACACTGCCAAAATCCCTTTTCTAAATAACAATCGTGGTTTTTTAATTAATTACACCCCATGGTTAAAGGATTTAGGATTGAGTGATGTGTATTTGGCAAGTGCTGGATATTATAAGAAATTAAATAGCTTTAGTGGTATCAATAGTTCTTTGCGCTTTTTTAGTTTGGGTAATATTGATTTCACAGACAACGATGGATCCCCCATTTCTTCTCAAAGACCTTCAGAATTTAGTTTTGACTTTGGTTACAATCTTTTATTGTCAGATGCATTGAGTATGGGTGTGACGCTAAGGTATATCAATTCAAGATTGGTGCAGGGTTCCTACGGCACCAATGGCACTAATTTCAAGGCTGGTAATACTTTTGCTGGAGATATTAGTTTATTCTACAAACAAAACGAAAACTTAGAGGGGTTCCATGCAGGTTTGGTTTTATCCAATTTAGGCGGCAAAGTGAGTTATTCTAACGAGGCTAAAAATAAATATTTCATTCCAGCGAATATAGGGTTAGGAGTTGCATATATGAATAAATTTGATACAGAGAACTCATTAGAAGTGGGTATTGATGTAAATCGTTTAATGGTGCCTGCAAGTCCAACTAATAGAGATGCAGATGAACAGTATTACGCTCAATCGGTTGTATCTAGTTGGTTTAATTCTTTCTCAAATAAATATGGCATGCCTTTATCTGAATCCTTAAAAATATCACTAGGAGCTGAATACAATTATGCAGACCGATTTCATTTGAGGGCTGGCTATTTTTTAGACAATAATAAGAACTTGGGCAGCATGCAATATTTTACAGTTGGTTCAAGCTTCCAATACCAGCAGTCTAAATTCAATATTTCCTATTTGGTACCTACAGGGGGCGGTATCACAAGAAATCCATTGTCAAATACCTTGCGTTTTGGCACTATATTTTACTTCTAAATAATTTGTTAACTAAAGCGCCTTAGCTTCAATTTACCTGCTTTTTTAACTACTTTCGTAGCACATGTCTACAATCATTCCCATTGTGAACCATAGTCATCATCCCTTGCCAGCTTATGCAACGCAAGGGTCCTCTGGTTTAGACCTACGTGCTTTTGTCACTGCACCTGTTCAGTTGGCTCCTTTAGAGCGTGTTTTGATTCCAACAGGATTACATATTGCTATGCCAAATAATTGGGAGGCACAAATTCGACCAAGAAGTGGACTAGCTATTAAACAAGGGTTAACTTGTTTAAACACACCTGGCACCATAGATGCAGATTATAGAGGAGAGATTAAAGTTATTTTGATCAACTTGTCCAATGAAATTCAAGTGATTCAAGATGGGGACCGTATTGCGCAAATCGTATTTCAACAAGTTGAAAAAATGGAATGGCAATTAGTAGAAAATTTGGAGACAACCCAAAGAGGCGATGGCGGATTTGGGCATACAGGTAAAATATAAAATGGACGCATGCGAATTGTAAAAAACAGCCTTTATTTGATGTTGGTACTTTTAAGTGTGGCATGTGCGAATGTGAAGAAGGTGCAAGTTATACAAGATGCACTGACTGTGAAAGTTTTACCGGATTCAGCTGCATTGGCAGAAAAATCAAGATTAGACTCTGCATTAATGGTAGAAGGCATTGTGCGCAATATTGCACATACTAAGATTGGTTTCAAAACCATGAATGCGAAGCTTAAAATAGATTACGAAACAACTAAGGATAAAGATAGTTATATCGCTAATTTAAGTATTCAGAAAGATACTGGAATGTACATTACCATTAGAGGTGCAATGGGTGTGATTGGTTTAAAGGCGTTCATCAACAAAGACAGTGTTATTTTGATTTTCCCATTATCTAAAAAAACAGAACGACATCCATTATCCTATTTACAAGAGGTGATAAAAATCCCCTTAAATTACCAAACGATTGAGGATTTAGTGGTAGGCAATCCAATTTTCATGGATAGCATTGATATCATTTCCTATAAAGTCATCAATGAAAAATTACAAGTAAGCTTAATGGGAAAATTATTTAAAAATTTAATCGTCCTTAGCGAGGACAATACCAAATTGGTTCAATTAAAGCTGGACGATGTGAATGCGGCAAAACATAGAACATGTGACATCAATTATAGTCAACATACTTTGGTGAAAAATACACAGTTTCCGCTTTTCAGAACTATTTCCATCAATGCACAGACTAAATTGGATATTGGCATGGAAATTAAAGAATTTAATTTTGATGAACCTTTGAAATACACTTTTACAGTTCCTAAAACAGGCAGACGAAAATAATCAATTGAAAAATGAATCCTATGCTTAAAAAATGGACAATCCTCATATGTATATGTATAGCATGTTGCTTTAATCATGCGAATGCACAAAATGGAGGTTCAAGAGATGATTTGCAAAAACAAGCTCAGACATTACAAAAAGAATTAGATGCACTCAATAATCTATTAGAACAAACTAAGAAGAATAAAAAAAGCTCATTGGCTCAGTTGGCAGTAATTAGAAATAAAATTTCAAAAAGAGCAGCCTTAATCAATGGCATTGCAAAGCAGGTTAAATTATTAGACAATGCTATTCAGAGCAATCAACAGGATGTAAGAAGATTGAATAACGAATTAGACACCTTAAAATATAGATACGCTAAAAGTATTGTATTTGCTTACCAAAGCAGAAGTGGATACGAGTACCTTAATTTTTTATTTTCGGCTGGTAGTTTTAATGATGCAGTGAAGCGGATTACTTATTTGAAAAGCTATCGTCAGAATAGAGAAGCACAAGCCATGGCAATTGGTCTTTCCGAAAACAATTTAAAAACCAAGATTAATATTTTAAGTGAGAATAAACAAGATCGCTTAAAAACAATGTCAGCCCAAACTGTTCAATTAAAAGTATTACAGGATGATCGAAAAGAACAAGATAAAGTGGTGAGTCAATTAAAGAGTAAAGAGCAGGAAATCACCACACAGGTGAGACAGAAAGAAGCACAAAGAAGAAAGATGCAAGCAGCTATAGCGGCGGTGATTAAAAGAGAAATGCAGGAAGCTGTAAAAAGAGAGAATGAGCGTCTAGCTAAATTAAAAGCAGCCAATCCGGCTGGCAATAAAACAACAGGTTCTACTGAGGAAAAGGCAAAAACAAGCGCTAATGTCGGTAAAGTAGAAGGTGGTTTAAAAAGTACAACAAGTAATCGTCCTTACTCTGCACTTGAAACAACAGAAGAGGGCAGAGAGACTTCTATCTCTTTTGAAAATAATAAAGGGGGGCTACCTTGGCCAGTAGCCACTGGGATTGTCAATATTCATTTTGGTGTTGAAAGTATTCCAGGTACAAAATTAGATCGTAAAAGTGATGGTATCGAAGTAGCAGTTCCTAGAGGCACGGCTGTTAAAAGTGTGGCCAATGGAACTGTCGTATATGTAGGGGATGTCAATGGAGATAAAACTGTTTTAATCAAACATGGTAAATATTTTACAGCATTTTCTTGCCTGAGTAGTGCTTCTGTAAGTAATGGACAGGAAGTTAGAGCTGGGACCGTCATAGGTAGGTCCGGGATCAATCTAGATGGAGAAGGGGCCGTTTTATTCTCTATTTGTAATGAAAAAGCGGTATATTTTGATCCTGAAAATTGGCTAAAAGCCAAGAGGTAATAGTCCGTTTCAGCATTTAAAATTGTCATCATGCCAAAATGCATTTTAGCCCTCGACCAAGGAACAACTAGCAGCCGTGCTATTTTATTTGACCAAGAAGGTCTAATCCTATCCACTGCACAAAAAGAGTTTACACAAATTTTTCCAGCACCAGGTTGGGTGGAGCATGACCCAATGGAAATTTGGAGTACGCAAATTGGGGTTGCTTCGGAAGTGATATCAAAACATGGTATTGATCAATTTGACATTGCAGCCATTGGCATCACCAATCAAAGAGAAACAACTGTTATATGGAATAAGTTAACAGGCATGCCAATTTACAATGCCATTGTTTGGCAAGATAGAAGGACTGCGGATTTTTGTGACCAATTAAAATTAGAGGGCAAGCAAGGATTGATTCAAGAAAAAACAGGATTAGTTATTGATGCCTATTTTTCTGCCTCTAAGATAAAATGGATTTTAGATCATGTGGATGGCGCGAGAGTGCAGGCCGAAAGAGGAGAACTTTGTTTTGGTACGATTGATAGCTGGTTGGTTTGGAAATTGACCAATGGTGCGCAACATATCACCGATGCGACCAATGCATCAAGAACGATGCTTTTTAATATTCATGAATTAAAATGGGATACTACCTTATTGGAATTATTTAATATCCCAATCTCCATTTTACCTGAAGTAAAAAGTAGTAGTGAGGTATATGGCCATACAGATTTATTGGTAACCAATCAACAAATTCCAATTGCTGGTATTGCTGGAGACCAACAAGCTGCATTATTTGGACAAATTTGTACACAGCCTGGCATGGTTAAAAATACCTATGGTACAGGTTGCTTTATGTTAATGCATACTGGAGAAAAAGCGGTTATTTCAAAAAATAATTTATTAACGACAATCGCATTACAACGAAATGGTAAAACCTTTTATGCATTGGAGGGTAGTGTGTTTATTGGAGGAGCTGTTGTGCAGTGGCTAAGAGACGGACTCCATCTTATTCGTGATTCTGAACAAGTAGAAAGTTTGGCTGCTCAAGTATCCCACACCGATGGCGTGTATATGGTCCCTGCATTTGCTGGCTTAGGCGCGCCCTATTGGAATCAACATGCAAAAGGCACAATTACTGGGATTACAAGAGGTACCAATGCTGCGCATATTGCCCGAGCAGCATTAGAAAGTATCTCTTATCAATCATACGACTTATTAAAGGCAATGGAATCGGATGCGCAAATTCCAATTGCAGAATTAAGAGTAGATGGAGGTGCTACAAAAAATAATTTATTAATGCAGTTTCAATCTAATATTTTAAATACAAAAGTGATTCGACCTACGATCATTGAAACCACTGCATTGGGTGCAGCTTATCTAGCCGGTTTAGCAGTTGGTTTTTGGAAAGATGAATCTGCACTTGCAGCAAAATGGAAAGTAGATCAAGTTTTTAATCCGAACTTAGCGCAAGCAGATGTAGAAAAAGGAATCGAAGGATGGAAAAAAGCAATACAAATGACCAATATATAAAATCTCTAAAAAATAATTTTATGACTCCATTTTTAGCCGAATTCTTAGGCACTTCTATTATGATGATGATTGGAAACGGTGTGGTAGCAAATGTGGTATTGCCAAAAACCAAAGGCAATAACGGTGGATTAATTTCAATTGTGCTGGGTTGGACCATCGCTGTTTTTGTAGGCGTGTATATTTCTAATAGTGCGAGTGGGGCACACTTAAATCCAGCCGTTACAATTGCTTTTGCAAGCGCTGGAAAATTCAGTTGGTCCTTAGTGCCTTCGTATTTATTGGCACAATTATTAGGTAGCATGTTGGGTGCATTTGTGGTATGGATGGTCTATAAGGATCATTTTAATGCATGTGAAAATGCAGGGGATCAATTGGCTTGTTTTTCGACAGGTCCGTCCATCCGTAGATTACCACAAAATTTTATAGTTGAAACAGTGGCAAGCTTTATTTTCATATTAGGAATTTTTTATATTAAACCAGCTGGCGTCGAATTAGGTACTTTTTCGGCTCTTCCAGTTGCCCTTTTGGTAGCAGGAATTGGCTTTGGAATTGGAGGACCAACTGGTTGGGCAATCAACCCGGCCAGGGATTTAGGGCCCAGAATCATGCATTTTGTGCTTCCAATGAAGGGGAAAGGGCCAAGTGATTGGGCCTATGCTGCGATTCCCGTATTTGGGCCAATTGTAGGGGGAATTTTAGCTGCTATTATTTATGTACAATTTTTGCAATAAACTTGCAAATCACTATCTTTGCAGCCGAAATGGAGTATATCCATTTTCGCCTCGTAAAAGGGGGTTGTAAAAACAAATAACTATATGGCAACAACAGGTAAAATCAAACAAATTATTGGTGCGGTGGTAGACGTACATTTTTCAACAAAAAGTGTATTACCAGAAATATACAATGCCCTTGAAATCACACGTCCCAACGGTGAAAAATTAGTATTAGAAGTTCAACAACACTTAGGTGAAGATAGCGTTCGTGCAATTGCAATGGACGGTACTGAAGGCTTAGTGAGAGGGATGGAAGTGGTAGATACGGGTAAAGGAATTTCAATGCCAGTAGGTGAAGGCATCAATGGTCGCTTGTTCAATGTAACAGGAGATGCGATTGATGGTTTACCACAAGTAGATAAATCAAATGGTCGTCCTATTCACGCAAATCCTCCAAAGTTCGAAGACTTGAGTACTGCAACAGAAGTGTTGTTTACAGGGATAAAAGTAATCGACTTGATTGAGCCTTATGCAAAGGGTGGTAAGATTGGATTATTTGGTGGTGCGGGTGTAGGCAAAACAGTATTGATTCAAGAATTGATTAATAATATCGCAAAAGGACACGGTGGTTTATCAGTATTTGCGGGTGTGGGAGAAAGAACACGTGAAGGAAATGACTTATTACGTGAGATGATTGAAGCAGGTATCATGAAATATGGTGATGCATTCAAGCACAGCATGGAAGAAGGTGGATGGGATTTAAGCAAAGTGAATTTAGAAGAATTAAAAGAATCAAAAGCAACATTTGTTTTTGGTCAAATGAACGAACCTCCAGGTGCACGTGCGCGTGTTGCTTTGAGTGGTTTGACGATTGCAGAATATTTCCGTGATGGAGATGGAACAGGAAAAGGAAAGGATATCTTATTCTTCGTAGATAATATCTTCCGTTTTACGCAAGCAGGTTCAGAGGTATCGGCTTTATTAGGTCGTATGCCATCTGCGGTAGGATACCAACCAACATTGGCTACAGAGATGGGACTCATGCAAGAGCGTATCACTTCAACTAAGAATGGTTCTATTACTTCAGTTCAAGCGGTTTATGTTCCTGCGGATGACTTAACAGATCCGGCTCCAGCAACAACTTTTGCGCACTTAGACGCAACCACTGTATTGTCTCGTAAAATTGCCGATTTAGGTATTTATCCTGCGGTGGATCCATTGGATTCTACTTCAAGAATTTTAACGAAAGCAATTGTTGGTGATGCGCATTATGATACAGCACAGAAAGTTAAAATGATTTTACAACGTTATAAGGAATTACAAGATATCATTGCCATCTTAGGTATGGA
>CAMCHR010000013.1 GCA_945874755.1 Chitinophaga pinensis | reverse complement strand
GAGTCCCAGGGTAGGCAGCAAGACTTTAGCAGTAATGTTAAGGCTAGATAAATGATAGTTTAGAAACAGAATCCGGCTTATGAGGTTTGTAGTTACTTTTTTAATTGAACAAAAAAATATATTCATATGACGATTGAACAGATTAAGCGTATGAAGGACCAAGTGAGTGTCCTGAGGAGGTTTCTTTGACGTTGAAAACCGTTTACAAAAAATACATTTAGACAAACAACTTTCTTTATCTCCAGGTTTTTGGGATGATAACAAGCGTGCAACCGCCACGATGAAGGAGATTAAATTAAACGAATATTGGGCAGGCTTATATCAGCATGTGGAGACAAGTGTCGAAGATTTTGTGGTACTTTTTGAATTTTGGAAAGCCAGCGATGCCACAGAAGAAGAAACAAAAACTGCTTATGATATTGCCCTAGTTGCCATTGAAGAGGCAGAGTTTAAAAGCACACTCAATCAACCCGAAGACGAATTACCTGCCATCTTACAAATCAATCCAGGTGCAGGTGGCACAGAGAGTCAGGATTGGGCAGAAATGCTTTTAAGGATGTATACCATGTATGGAGAAAAGCAAGGCTGGACAGTCCATTCTTTAGATTATCAAGAAGGAGATGGTGCAGGAATAAAATCCGCCACCATTCAGTTTGATGGTCCTTTTGCGTTTGGTTTTTTAAAAGCAGAATCAGGCGTGCATCGTTTAGTAAGAATTTCACCATTTGATAGCAATGCAAGACGTCACACGAGCTTTGCATCTGTATACGTATACCCTTTAATTGATGACACCATCGAAATCATTGTCAATCCTGCAGACATTGAATGGGAGTTTTACCGAAGTGGTGGAAAGGGTGGACAGAACGTCAATAAAGTAGAAACGGCTGTTCGATTAAAACATGCATCTGGCATCATTGTGGAATGTCAGCAATCAAGAACGCAAGGGGAGAACAGAGAAATTGCAATGAAGATGTTAAAGAGTAGATTGTATGAGGCCGAAATGCGAAAAAAGCAAGAAGCCTTAAATGCATCCAATGCCAACAAGAAGAAAATAGAATGGGGTAGTCAAATTCGCTCTTATGTATTTCATCCTTATAAAATGATTAAAGACCACCGAACAGATTTTGAAGTAGGAAATGTGGGGCCTGTGATGGATGGTGAGATAGATGGCTTTATAAAAGCTTTTCTTATGTTTGAAAAATCAGACGCTTCCTAATTTTTAATAAGGATTGATCACTGTAAATAATGGGTATCTAAATTATTTTTTGCCTTTTGGAGAGAGGAGATCAAATTTTGACATTGGTTTTTGATCAATTAGCCAGTTAAAGTTATTCAATTTTAACTCCGATTTAGGGACATCAAATAAGGGGGTCATTTTGCCTGTTAATTGATTGATGAATACAATTTTCACTGGTTCATCATTCTCGAAGTTGATTGTAATAATTTGTGCATTAGATTGATTGACACCAATAAATTTTTCTTCATAGTCGGTTGCAAAATATATATTTTCTGCACTGCCCTTAGTTTGCATTTGGTGTATCTTGCCTTCCATAAAATCTACTATAATCGTATTCCCTTTTAGTTGATTAAAATAATCTGTACTATCAACAGGACTAATGGCCATTGCATTGTTTAAAATTCTTAGTTGTTCTGCCTTTTTATTATTTAAATGCATATAGATAGTGTCACCCGTAATTTGATTTTCATTCACCCAAAGTATGGGTTGATTATGTAGACGTATGGTAGAGTCAGCAAGACTATAAAATAAACTATCTGCAAGACCTTGCATAGAATCAGAATAAATTTTCACATGATGAAAAGCTTCGAAATATTTATTCAAACTAGAATCCTGAAGTACTTCATCTTTAGCACGTACTTTTGGTATTTTTCTTGTTAGATCACTCAATCTGCCACTATACAAGGTATCAGCACTTACATACAAAGTGTCATTAGGTTGTTTGATCATTAGGATCGGTAATTCTGTAGCCAATAAAATATCCTTTTTACGATTGGTTTTAATATTATTTGCTAATAAATCAAAACTTAAACTATCCTTAGATTTATACAATGCATTGCCTCTAAATTCCCCTAATCCAAGTGAGTCGTCAATGGCCATATCGTCCGCAATAAAAAAATAAGTACTATCATCAATGGAAGATCTTTCATACAGAAATCCTTTTCTTGTTCCTAGATTGTAATTGCCATTCTTTGTTTTGATAATTCTTGAACCACTAATAATTTTGGTGGGGCTTATAAAATTAGCCAATTGCGAAAAAGTATTGTATTCTAATGTGTCTGTGAAGATGCTATTTTCAGGATCAATTAAAGACACTTTATTTCTAAATAGCACATCTCTTGTAATGCCATAATAAACACCTTCTGTACTTTTTAAAATTGTTTTATTACGAACTAATTTCCCGCCTTTTTTATATACACCTATTTTTATCGAAACATCATAATCCAATGAATCAGTGGTTAAGGTACCACGACCATCTGTTAATTTTACATGCTTTCTTAATTTGGCTTTCTTTGTATTGCCATCGTAGATTAAATAATCAGCATAGGTATGGACAGAGTCCGCATCATTGATATGTACTTTGCCAAAGCCTTCTAAACTATTTTTTGTGGTATTTACAATAATGCTATCTCCAAATAACAAAGTGTTACCTTGTTTAATTATCACATGTCCAACAAGGATTAAATAATCAACGCTATCTTGTTTTTTGATATTGTAAGATTCTGCAGACAAAAACTCAATTAATTTCCCACTGTTTTTGGCGACTGTTGTGGTATCTTGACAAATGGCAGGAATTGATGCAAGTATGCTAAAACAGAATATGATATAACGCACATATTTATTCATGATCCAATGTATCCGATAATGGTTTAGTCAAAGGTGTTCTTTTATCCTTTTTGCCAAATACAGATATGTTGATATAGCGCTTAGGATGTACTTTAATGTCATCTACCAAGGTATTGACGCTTTTGACAGTACTTTGTAGTTGTGTATACATAGCTGGGTCATTCAACAACTTAGATGCAGTCCCATTGCCATTGTTTAATTGGTTGATTGTTGTATTTAAAGCAATCAAGGTTGATTGTATGGTCTTAATCGTTGTATACAAATCAGCATCATTGATAGATTTAGTGGTGCTATCTAAATTCGACAATATATTGGAAATCTTTTGATTGTTCTGATTCAAATTGGCAGTAAACAAGTTTAAATTATCTGCTGTTTTAGCAATAGATCCATTTTGTTGATCCACCATCCCTTCAATAGACTGTATAGATTTATTTAAATTAATAGTAGTTGCAGAAAGATTTTCAAGTATCACTTTAAAATTTTGTCTATTCCCATCATCTAATGTTTTATTGATATTTCCTAATACTTGCTCCAAAGCGGTAATGGTATTTTTAATCTGTTCTCCAACCGGGGACAACTCATTCATTAAGTCACCCAATAAACTCGTTGCAGGGGCAGACTGAATGGTATCCCCACTCATAATCATGCTAGTACTTTTACCTGGTATAATATTAATCGCGTTGGTTCCTAAGGGATTCTCTTGTATAGTGGCAATGGAATTCTTTGGAATTTTGTACAACTGATTCAACTTAATACAAACAACTAATTCTGATAAATTGTCATTTATGTTTTCTATTTCAAAAACTGTTCCCACCTGAAAGCCATTTACAAAAACTGGATTAGACACAATCAATCCCTTTGTATCTGCATATTTTGCATATACAAAAGTACCAGATTTAAAAAACGTTTTTCCTTTCAGGAAATTGAATCCAAATATGATTAAGAAGACTGCGATTACAGTTAAAGCACCTACTTTAGTTTCATTTGATACACGCATAACATTCAATTACTTGAGTTGGGTACAAAATTAGCTAAAAATTAGCCTAATTCGCATTCGCTTTTTGTTGATTCTCTAAAGAATTTTTATACCGTTGTAGTGCCTTGGTAATAGCCTCACAGAGTTCGTTTTGGCCTATTTCACTGTTTAAGTACTCCTCCTCCTCTGGATTGGAAATAAAACCAGTCTCAATTAACACAGCAGGCATGGCAACTGCTTGTAATACCCAAATACCGGTAGGTCTTTGTTTAGCCTCTCTACTTACCCTTCCAGAAGCTTTAAATTCTTCTTCGATGGTTAAAGCCAAACTTGCAGCTCTTTGAAAATATTGTTGTGCCAAGATACTTGCCATCATTTTTTTAGTGGGATCAATTTCTGATTCGTATTCTTTAATTTGTTTCAAAGAAACAGAATCTAATTGCTCTACCACCTCATCTACCATTTCACTTGCCACTTCTTTTCTAAGTTCTGACTTGCCAATATTGTAGATATATGTTTCTGTACCTATGGCAGTGCTAGGAGTATAGGTGGTTTTATAAATAGGTACATCTCTCGTCACTTTTCTTTTTTTACCCTTTTTCTTTACGTAATAGGTTTTTTTAGTGTAACCAACCACTTCTCTAACTGCTTTCCCTCTAGCTGCATTGGTATGGATACAAACAAATAAGTCCCCCTTGGCAGCATTGGCGATTTTAGCTTTCTCCACCACTGAATGATAGATATCGGTGGTTCTTGTCATGACCACTTCTACATCTGGCATCGCTTGCTTGATGAATTCCTCTAATTTTAAGGCTATTGATAGTGAAACTGCTGCTTCAGTGGAATATTTACCTTTTGAACCAATATCTGTACCTCCATGACCTGGGTCAATCACGATACGTTTTAATGATTTTGCTGGGCTTTGGGCCTGTAGACTTAGCCCAAGACTACTAAAAAGGGTAATTAGACTAAAACTAAATGCTAAAATCATTCTATTTTGCTTCATAATCAGTTCCTTAACATTGTTTTACTTTATTTTTGCAGGAGTGAACCTAGCAGGATATAAAAATAACGTAAAAAACACCCTTTCTATTGTTAAAATGCTCATTTTAACGATAATAATTTCTAGTATTCATTCAAGTATATACGCTCAAACAGATTCTTTATCTAAGAAAAAGATCCAATTTTCTAAAGATAGTGTAGATGCTGTTATAAATTATAATGCAGCAGATTCTGGGGTAATGCTTTTAAAATCAAAGACTTTCTTTTTGTACGGCAATGCTAAAACAACCTATAAAACGGCTCAACTTGAAGCTGGAAAGATCATATTTGACCAAGAAACACAAAATATTACTGCCTACGGAGCAAAGGATACTTCTGGTAAATTACAAAGTAAACCAAAATTTAATGAGGCCGATTTGAATTCAATCAACGATTCAATATTTTATAATCTGAAATCGGGGAAAGGGGTTACTAAAAACAGTAATTTTCAACAAGGTGAAATTTTTGTTCAATCAGCCATCATGAAAAAAGTAAATCCAACAGATGCTTTTGCCTGGAAAGCGCGATTTACCACATGTAATTTAGATGAGCCACATTTTGCATTTAGAACCAATAAACTAAAAATTGTCACCAATAAAATTGGGGTATCAGGACCAGCATTTCCAGAATTCGAGGGCGTGCCCATGCCAATTGGTATTCCATTTGGAATTTTTCCTTTAAATAAGTCTGGAGGTCATTCAGGATTAATGGCGCCAGCTTTTACATCTAGTGAGGACTTTGGACTAGGATTTGAAGGGATAGGTTATTATAAGGTCATCAATGAACATGTAGATGCCACAGTTAGAGCCAATATTTATTCCTATGGTGGTTGGAATATTAATATGAATAGTAAGTACATTCTAAGATATAAATACCTAGGCAACTTTAATTTAAGTTTACAAAACACAAGAACACTAAATAGAAACAATAGTATTGTGGATGAATTTACAGGTGGCAGAACTTTTATGTTAAACTGGTCACATTCAATGGATGCTAAAGCAAGGCCAGGGACTAGTTTTTCAGCCAATGTCAATTTTGGTAGTACAAAGTACAATAGAAACTTATTAAACAATGCGACACAAAATTTCCAGAATCAAATAAGTTCATCCGTTTCTTACAGTAAGTCATGGAATCATAAGTATAATCTATCTGTTAATTTAACGCATAATCAAAACAATAACCTTGGATTGGTAAATATGAGTTTACCTAATATCAATTTTAATGCTTTAACAATATATCCTTTTCAGTCAAAAGACCAAGTTGGAGCAGGAAAATGGTACGAAAAAATAGGTATTGGGTATAATGGAAGTATGCAAAATCAATTATCTTTTTTCGATTCTGCCTTTAGTTTTCGAAGAATTTTAGATACCATGCAATGGGGTGCAAATCATAGTATCCCAATTACTTTATCGCTTCCTTCATTAGGACCAATTACAATATCTCCATCTATCTCTTTGGAAGAAAAATGGTTTGGACAACAAAATATCAAATCTTGGAATAGTCAATTAAATAAAGTAGATACCACTATTAATAGAGGTTTTTATAGAGCTACACAGATGAGTTTTGGATTAGGTACGGCCACCAGAATTTTTGGAACCTATAAATTTAAACGAGGAAATTTGAAAGCGATTCGACATGAAATTAGACCATCTGTTTCAATTAACTATAAGCCAGATATGGCTAAGTCCTATCACTATAGTACAAAAATTGATACAAGTGGAAGAACTTATCGTTTTTCAAAATATGATGGTAACGGCTTAGGAGGCGCATTTAGTGAAGGTCAATTTGGGGGCATGGGATTTGGTGTTGATAATTTCTTAGAGATGAAAGTAAAAGATAAACAAGACACGAGTGCCGATGCATTTAAGAAATTTAAATTAATTGAAGGTTTTGGGTTTAATTCAAGTTATAATTTTTTAGCAGATAGTTTTGCGTTGGGCGGTTTTAGCTTCTATGTTAGAACGACCTTATTTGAAAAATTAAATATTACAACATCCTTTAGTTTAGATCCTTATGAAACTGATAATAAAGGATTTAGGGTGAATAAATTAGCAATTGATCCTTCACGTTTAAAATTTGGAAGTATCACGAATGGTGGTGTCTCTTTTTCAACCTCATTTGCAAGTAAGCCAAAAGACAAGGACAAAGATGCAAAAAAAACAATTCCTCTAGACCCATTTATGACACCAGATGAACAACAAAGACAGTTAATGTACGTAAAAGCTAATCCTGCCGAATTTACAGATTTTAATACCCCATGGACTTTAAGCTTGTCCTATTCTTTTCAGTTTTCTAAAACAATGAAACCTGATTATTCTGGGTTCAAATTACAAACTTTCTCATCATTGAATTTAACAGGCGACTTTAGTATATCTCCGAAATGGAAAGTTGGTGGAAATAGCTATGTAGACTTATCTAAATTTTCTGTACAACAACTGAGTATGTTTATCACCAGAGAAATGCATTGTTGGCAATTGGCCATCAATGTGATGCCAATTGGAATATATAGGTCATTTAGCATCACCGTGAATCCAAAATCAGGCATTTTAAGGGATCTAAAAATCAATAGAAGTAGGACATTTTCTAATTCAACTTACTAAACTGGATTATTCATTTTATAATGTGCTGACATTGTATCAAAAGCCAATTGTTTTAAAGATTGTATAGTATGTCCTTCACTATTGATTGGCGCTAATATATTCATTTGAATTTTACCCGGTTTAAAATACATAATAGGGTAAGCTGGTAATATCTTTTTTGTGTTCAACAAAACTACAGGTACGATAGGCTTTTTTGTTTCAATTGCTAATTTAAATGCACCATCATAAAATGATTTTAATGGCTCAGAAGTTTTATTCCTAGTGCCTTCTGGGTAAATGAGCATGTCTAAGCTGCTATCTAAAACACGCTTCATTTTTTCAAAACTTGTACTTCTGCTTTGATTATTTTTTCTGTCTACAATCACAGATCCAAATTGATAAATCCAACCAAATAAGGGTACATAAATAAAACTTTTTTTAGCTATTGTTTTATTGGCTCTAGGTAAAAATGGTGTACTCACTGGTACGTCAATTAAGCTATTGTGATTGCAAATTACAATAGCTGAGGATAAATTGTTAAAATGATGTTTGCCTGAAACTGTAAAACGACATCCCACTAAAGTCAAAAATAATCGCATCCATAATTTAGATATTGTTCTGTGCCATTTTGTTTTATTCGGTTCTGGCAAAAAGAAACAGATTAGGTAAAACCATATAAAAAGAAACATAGTCGATGTAAAAATAACTAATGCGTATAAGGCTAATATTCTTCCAATGTATAATTTGATTTTATTATTCATTTTAAATGGTCCAATCTATAGGGTCTTTTTTTACTTGTGTTAAATATTGGTTTGTTGCACTAAAATGTTTGCATCCAAAAAAACCATTGTAGGCACTTAATGGTGAAGGATGCGCTGCTTTTAAAATTTTGTGTTTTGTTGCGTCAATCAATATTTGTTTCTGACTTGCAAAATTACCCCATAAAATAAAAACTAAGTCTTTCTTTTCATTGGATAATAATTTAATCACATCATCGGTAAAAGCTGTCCATCCAATTTTACTATGACTTGCAGGTTCATCTGCCCTTACAGTTAAAACGCTATTGAGTAGTAAAACCCCTTGTTTTGCCCAATGTGTTAAATCTCCATTAGTTGGAATTGACATACCAACGTCTTTATTCAATTCCTTGTAAATATTCATTAAGGAGGGTGGGATTTTACAGCCATCTGTTACAGAAAAGCTTAAACCCATTGCTTGTCCTGGTTGATGGTAAGGATCTTGACCTAGAATGATAACTTTAACTTGTTCTAAGGGAGTTTGATTAAATGCATTGAAGATGAGATTACCCTTAGGATAAATTGTTCTATTTAGGGCTTTCTCAGTTTTGAGGTGTGCTGTGATTTGTGTAAAATAGGGACGCTCAAAAAGGGGCGCTAATGCTTTTTTCCAACTGTCTTCTATTTTAACGTCCATAACCTCTAAATTACATCATTTGTAGGTCCTACCCAAAGGATTACCTACCGTTGGTCGGTGATCCTTTTGGGGGACTTTCATTAAAGGATTACCTCCCTTTGGTCGGTGATCCTTTTAGGGACTTTCATTAAAGCCTTTCAAAAAGGATTACCTCCCGTTGGTCGGTGATCCTTTTGGGGACTTTCATTAAAGCCTTTCAAAAAATGCTTCGCATTCTTTTGGCTTTTTTAATACTCGCTATCTTACAAGAGCACTCGCTTCGCTCGTTATGGTCTAAGTGTTGTCTTTGTTTTGAAGCAAGCTTCAACCAAATCCTCCACTCACCCCATACACTTCGTGAGCTCTTGACGCTGCTCGCATTAAAAAAGCCTCTCACTTTCGTGAGAGGCTTTGTGATTCGGATTGGATTCGAACCAATGGCCCTCATCTTAGAAGGATGACGCTCTATCCAGCTGAGCTACCGAACCATCTATACCAAGTCTAAAACATAGCGTTGGGGTTGCAAAATAAAGATAATTTGAGCGTTTTTCAAAGAAAATTTGACCCAAATTGGTCTAGATCAATCCTTTACCATCAAATCTTGAATCACCACACTTGCCACTGTGCAGCCAAAAATTGCAGGCATATAGCTTAGTGTGCCAATAATTGATTTTTTTGGAAAGGCTTTTTCGGTCACTATAATTTTATCCTGGTCTGCCTTCTCCGGGCTAAAAACCACTTTTAATCCTTTTTTAATGCCCATAGATTGTAATCTTTTTCTAACATATTTTGCAAGATTACAAATATAGGTTTTGGAGATATCGGTCACTTTGATTTGACTTGGATCCACTTTTCCACCTGCACCCATAGAACTTACAATAGGCAAATTACGGTCTATGCAACCCTTAATCAAGAAAGTCTTAGCAGACAAAGTATCTATACAATCTACCACATAATCCCATTTTGTGCTATCCAATAATTCTTTGGTTAAATCATCTTTAATAAAAATTTCTAAAATGGTTAAGTCTAATGCAGGATTGATGTCTTTTAATCTAGCTCCTAGCACTTGTGCTTTTGATTGACCAGCTGTTGAATGTAAAGCGGGTATTTGTCGATTGATATTACTTAAGTCTATATTGTCATTGTCTACAATGGTCATTTTGCCTACTCCCCAGCCCTTGCTATCATTTCCGCACAAATGCCTCCAACACCACCGAGTCCAATAATTAAGACATTTTTCCCCATTAAGGAGGACAGTTTTTCTTGTCCCAACATTAGTTCAGTTCTACTCATCCAATAAGGTATCATATTGTATCTTTATCCTGCAAAAATCATAAAACCATGTCTATTTCAAAAATCTTTTTTATCTGTGCTTTATTCATCTGTTCGGGTTTGTCTGCACAATATCAAATCAAGGAATTAACAGCGCAAAAAGGAGTGAGTATTAGAGCGCTATCAGTGCCTTCTGAAAAAGTAATTTGGGCTAGTGGATCAAAAGGAATGGTGGCAAAATCTAGCAATGAGGGTGTCACATTTGAATGGATGCAGGTAAAAGGGTATGAAAAAAGAGATTTTAGAGCCATGCATGCTTGGAACGATCAAGAAGCCATTATTGTTGCAGTGGCTGCCCCTGCTATTATTTTAAAAACCATTGATGGTGGTGCTTCTTGGGATAAAGTGTATGAAAATAATGACACATCAATGTTCCTCGATGCCATACATTTTAGCGATAAAAACAATGGGACAGTCATTGGGGATCCAATTGAGGGCCATTTATTTATTTTGACCACAAATAACAAAGGGGTGACTTGGGTTCAAATGCCCAATGATTATTTTAAATCGGATTTAAATAATGGAGAAGCATTTTTTGCATCTAGTAATTCAAATTTAATTCATATCGGGGAAGCACTTGTATTTGTAACAGGAGGTTTGAGTAGTAGACTATGGAAGAATGGGGTAGCAGAAGCATTGCCATTACTTCAAGGAACAAGTTCCACAGGTGCGAATAGTATTGCTATATCACCTAATGGCAATAGGGTCGTAATTGTAGGGGGTGATTTTGCAAATGATAAAATTGCAACGCAAAATATAGTGGGATATCAATTATTCCAAACTCCAAATTCAGACTTAAATTATTTATCTAAAAAGCAAATTATTTGGAAAAAAATAAATGTATCAAATCCGAATGGATATAAATCCTGTGTAGAATTTATAGATAATAATCGTTTAATGACTTGCGGCACTTCTGGGGTGGATCTATCAAAAGACAAAGGTGTTTCTTGGGAAAAAATCAGTGATACCTCTTTTCATATTGTCAAAAAACATCCAACAAAAAGAGGTGCTTATTTAGCTGGCTTAGGTGGAAGGATCAGTTTTGTTGAATTATAATTGAATAGAGATAAGTTATTTTAGACATTAAAAAAATTATTAGAAATAGTAGGTTTCTTATAATTGAAATTTGAAGACTTTTTGTAACTTAGAGTAGGATGAAAAAATATCAAGCAATCATATCATTTGACATGGACGAAGCGTTTATGTCTTTGGTTCCTCCTCATAGAACTTATATCAACTATCTTTTAAATAAAGGTGTCATAGAAACCTATACGGTAAGTATGGAGACCCAACAATCTTGGATTGTGATTAACGCCAATTCAAAGGTGGATGTAGAGGAAGTATTAAAAGCATCTCCTTTATATAAATACTGGAGCATGGAAATTGTGGAGTTATTTGTCTATGATAGCCAGTCCAATAGGCTTCCCGCTGTACAATTAAATTAGTTTACCTTTTTTTTGGGAATTTGATAATACCCCCTTATTTTTGCACCCCTTAGGGAGCATAGCTCAGTTGGTTTAGAGCATCTCGTTTACACCGAGAGGGTCCGCGGTTCGAGCCCGTGTGCTCCCACAAAGAAAAAAAGCCTTTCTATAATTGAAAGGCTTTTTTTATGTTTAGTCCGTTTATAAACTAGTAATTTAAGATTAGGCTTGTGCTCTTATAAAAAAGCCATTGCTAAATACAAAGTGCTCGAGTTTATACCCATTTTGATGTAACAGGTTATAGGTTTTATTTGATGTTGGGTTATTTATGTCTAAGTCTAATATTTCAATGACTACTAAATATGGTTGGTATTTATTTAAATCAATCGAGCTAATAACTTCAAAATCATGGTTTTCAACATCAATACATAGTAAATCAATTTTCCCAGCCCCTTCAATATGATGTTCTTCTAATACGGAATTAAGCGTTTTTGTAGTCATTTTAGTTCTAAGATGAGCAGGAAAGTGTTTTTCATTTGCATTATCAACTTCATCAAAATGAATTGTTGAAATTTTATCTTTATTAGAAAGGTTAAAAATAACATCCTCTTCTTTATCTGATATCAAATAATTTAGATTCGTGTCATTTTTTCTATACGTACTATATAGTTTAATTAAATCTCCATTTCCATCAATATTGATTCCTCTTTTACCTCTTAAATATAATAGATAAGTGTTATTGTAATCAATAGGATGGTTACAGCCAACATCGACAAAGATGCCTTTATTTTTTTTGGCATCTTTAAGTATTTTTTCAATAATGACGTCTTCTGATGATTGGGAAAGGGATGCTTTTGCGAATATTCCAAAAAGTTTAAAAGTACTTCTTAAAAATTGATAATAAAAAGGCAGTACATTCCCTTTTAAAATTACATTACTATAATAATTGTATATTTTTCTAAACATTGAAACAAATTTTGTTAAATATACAAAAAAACAATAAATAAAAATTGCTAATATGTTTATTACAGTTACAGTTTACTTAATTTTACATTATGCAAGCATTCAACACCCGCAATAAAATTATCATTACCTGTAATAAATGGTTGGCCCCAGCTTTAAGATCCGAAGTGATTGGTTTAGGTTTTGATGTAGACCGAGTATTTCAAACAGGAGTGGAATTAACAGGTACCGTGAATGATTGTATCCGTCTAAATTTAAACCTACGTTGTGCAAGTCAGGTGATGTATTCTTTAAAGACATTTATTTGTAATGACCCAGATGAATTATATAAAAATTTAGTAACCATCCCATGGGAAAAGATGATTGAGCCTAATGGTTATTTTTCGGTGATCAGCAATGTTTTCAATGATACGATTTCTACCAATTTATTTGCCAACCTTAGAGTGAAAGATGCGGTGGTAGATAGAATGCGAGAAGTAAGTGGAAAGCGTCCTTCCACAGGTGCTGAATTAGCTGGAGCAGTGGTGTATTTATTTTGGAAAAATGATGAAGCAGAAATTTTCTTAGATACTTCTGGAGATTCTTTAGCGCGTCATGGCTATCGAAAATTACCTGGCAGAGCACCCATGTTAGAAGCATTGGCAGCTGCAACTATATTGTCTACTAAATGGAATAAGTTTGGCGCATTTGTAAATCCAATGTGTGGTTCTGGCACTTTAGCAATTGAAGCCGCATTGATTGCTACCAAAAGAGCCCCTGGTTTATTTAGAAATAATTATGCTTTTATGCATATCATAGGTTATGATAAAACGGTGTATGAAAAAGAACGCACTATCATAGAAGAACAAGTAAGGCATTTACCTAATTTAGTCATCATTGCTTCTGATATCAGTAAAGATGCTATTAAGATTGCTAAAATAAATGCATCTGTTGCTGGCGTAGAAGACTTAATTGATTTTCAGGTATGCGATTTTGAAGCGACCAAAATGCCTGAACCAGAAGAAGGTTCAATTCTAATGATTAATCCTGAATATGGTGACAGACTAGGAGAGGAAGTTGAATTGGAAGCCACTTATGCGCGTATGGGTGATTACATGAAAAACAAGTGTAAAGGGATGACAGGATATATATTTACAGGCAATTTAGAATTGGCTAAAAAGATTCGTTTGAAACCAAGTCGTCGAATAGAGTTCTTTAATGCAACAATTGATTGCAGGTTATTGGAGTATGAATTATACGCAGGTACAAAAAGAGTAGATAAAACGATTGATGCAACTCCTTTGTAGTTTTTTCTCTAAATCAAATTGGTAACTCGTACAATAAAAAAGGCGAAATGGTATGATTCCAATTACGCACTTTGATTATTTTAATACAATTTTGAAGCCATTCTTTTAAAGGCAGTTCAAATAATTGCTCCGCATTTTGAATCCCTAATAATAAGGATAAATGATTTTCTCCACTAGGATTTGCATTGGTTTTATAAGGCATCCATTTAAAATCATTTGGATGTAAATCCTTCAGTAATTTTAATAAAAGAAGCCCATTCATAACAGCTGGATATTGATATGGATCTTTTACTTTCATTCTAATGCCTTTAAAAGTGGATGTTTCATTCGCAACCTGAATTGCTAAGTTGATGGGTTCTAATTTATAATCTTCCCCAAGCATATTATGCGCCATCATCATGATCTCTTTTTGTTTTAACCATGGGGCACCAATCCATTCAAAAGAATAGGAAGTACCTCTGCCAACCGATAAATTGGTGGCTTCAAAAAAACATAAACCAGGATATAAAATCGTCGCTTCAAAATTTTGTAAAGCAGGTGAAGGGTTAACCCATTTTTGATTCCAATCAAAAAATAATTGTGCTCTATTCCATCCTACACATTGTATGACTTTGAGATTTGCATTCCACTGTTGAACGCTATTAAAATAAAGTGCTAATTCGCCGAGTGTACATTGGTGCTTAACTGGAATATTAAATCGTCCAATAAAACTGGTTATATCTTCATCTAACATGGGGCCTTCACTTAAAGCTAGGTTTCCACCTAAGGGATTGGGCCTGTCTAAAATAATGACTTGTTTATTATATTTAGCTGCTGCTTCTATCCAATAAGTCATAGACCATAAATAGGTATAAAACCTAGTGCCAGCATCGGGTACATCAAATAATAAGGTATCAATGTCCTTCAAATCATCTGCAGAAGGCATATATTTTTCACCATATAGGCTTATGATGGGAAGTCCAGTAATTATATCAAACCCATCCTTCATCAATGCCCCATCTTCACCTATTGTATTAATGCCGTGTTCTGGAGAAAAGATGCTAGTCAAATTAAACCCTGCTTCCTTTAATGCCAATCTACTAATTACACCTGAGGTTGTTCTTGCCGCATCATTCGTTAGCATTGCAATACGATCCTTTTTCCAAATTGGTTCATTTTGTAATAAGATATCAATTCCAAATTGTAACGCCATACTATACAATTAAAATTAGGAACTTGGTTGTTTAAATCCTGCATCTACTTTTAATGTTTCCATCACATTAAATATAATGGGGCATCTGTCGTAGTGCATATAGGTCGTAAACAACCTTTTTTTGAAATCGGGTACATGAAATGCTGGGAATTCTTTACATCCAGCAAAACGATGTGAATAAACGCTACAGCTATTGCCCACTAAGAAATGGCAGGGGATCGCATTGATCACCATTCTGCCAGAGTCACCCTTGTCCAGGTATTTTTGGTCAAATTCTGCCCTGGTCTGTCCTAAATGTGCAGATAAATGGTTGGCCTCGTTTTCATCTATATTGACCATCAAGCTTTTACAGCAATTTCCACAGTCAGTGCATTCAATTTTGGGTGAAATCGCTTCAGACAGCTCAAAAACGGCTTTATCAAGGCTTAAACTATCTAAATTCCTTAAAAATTCCTGGAATTCTAGATTTTCTGCTTCAAGTTCAACGGACTTGTTTTTGATAAAATCAAGATCAGTAATAGGATATGTAGCTTCTTTTTCGATGGTATAAAGATAATGCTTTAATCCTTTTATCCACATTTGGGCAGTTTTGCAAATATTTAGATTGCAAAACTTACTTGGAGTATTAGATTTGCAGCTTGATTAGGGCATTTATTGCTCGTAAAGTATTGATAATTATGGCAGAAGCAAAAATAGGGGCAGAATATAATGAAGACTCCATCAGATCATTAGATTGGAAGGAGCATATTCGTCTGCGTCCAGGAATGTATATTGGAAAGTTGGGTGATGGATCTGCACCAGATGATGGAATATATGTATTGATGAAGGAGGTGATTGATAACTGTATTGATGAACATACCATGGGGTATGGTAAACAAGTGGAAATTTCAATTCAGGATAAAACAGTGACCATTCGAGACTATGGTCGAGGGATTCCTTTAGGTAAGATTGTGGATGTAGTGAGTAAAATCAATACTGGAGCAAAATACGATAGCAAGGCATTCCAGAAATCTGTTGGATTAAATGGCGTAGGTACAAAAGCAGTCAATGCTTTGAGCGAAGTCTTTGAAGTCACTGCTTATAGAGAGGGCAAACAAAAATCGGCAAGCTTTAAAAGAGGGCTTTTGATTGAAGAAACCAAGGAATCAAAAACGACAGAACCCAATGGAACTTTGGTGGTGTTTACCCCCGATGCTACAGTTTTTAAAAACTACCATTACATCTATGAATATATTGAGGGTCAGTTATGGAATTATTGTTATTTAAATGCTGGTTTAGTTATCCATTTTAACGATAAAAAATTTGTAAGTAAAAATGGCTTACTGGATTTATTAGAGCGTAAAACCAATCCCGATGAATTAAGGTATCCAATTATACACTTAAAAGGGGAGGATATCGAAGTGGCCATTTCGCATAACAATGATTATGGGGAAGACATTTTTTCATTTGTGAATGGTCAATTTACCACGCAAGGTGGTACACACCAACAAGCATTTAGAGAAGCCTATGTAAAAGTAATACGTGATTTTTATAAAAAAGATTATGAAGCATCAGATATAAGAACAAGTATTGTAGCAGCTGTATCTGTTAGAGTGCAAGAACCAGTTTTTGAAAGTCAAACTAAAACGAAGTTAGGATCACAGAATGTAGCAGATGGTGGGCCTAGTATGAAAAATTTCATCACTGAATTTTTGGCAAAAGAATTGGATAATTTTTTACACAGAAATCCAACTGTGGCAGAAGCATTGAAGAAAAGGGTTGAACAAAATGAACGTGAAAGAAAAGAATTAGCTGGAATCAAAAAACTAGCGAATGAGCGTGCCAAAAAAGCCAATTTACATAATAAGAAATTAAGAGATTGTAGAGTCCACTTAAATGACGAACTGCCCACTAAGAATAAAGAGATTTTTATTTCTACACAACAGAATAGCACTTTATTTATTACCGAGGGAGATTCTGCAAGTGGAAGTATTACCAAATCAAGAAATGTAGATACACAAGCTGTATTTAGTTTAAGAGGTAAGCCATTGAATGCTTTTGGGTTAACAAAGAAGGTCGTGTATGAGAATGAGGAGTTTAACTTATTACAGCATGCATTAAATATTGAGGATGGATTAGATGGGTTACGTTACAATAATATTGTGATTGCAACAGATGCCGATGTAGACGGGATGCACATTCGATTATTGATGTTGACCTTCTTTTTGCAGTTCTTCCCTGATTTAGTAAAGAGAGGTCATGTATTTGTTTTGGAAACGCCATTATTCCGCGTTAGAAACAAACAAAAGACCATTTACTGTTATGATGAATCAGAAAAGCAAAAAGCAATTAGTGAATTAGGGAGCAAACCCGAAATCACTCGATTCAAAGGTTTGGGTGAAATTAGTCCAGATGAATTTGGAAAATTTATCAATGCTGACATTAAATTAGCGCCAGTTATTTTAGAACAAGGAGATCATATTCAACATTTGTTAGAATATTATATGGGAAAAAATACCCCAGAAAGACAGGAGTTTATTATCAATAATTTAAAAGTTGAACTAGATAAAGCAAATGATACACATAGTATTTAATACCGCAGATATAGCTGCTTTAAAAGCTGCTATTGAATCAGATGAAACCTTATCTGGAAAAATCATTGAGATGAAGGACGACTATGCAGTTGGACCTTTGATGGATATCTATGAAACAGAGGGATATCAAGCAAGAAGAGACTGGTGGAAAACGGTCTTAGTGGATTCCCCCTATGAAGATCAATTAGACATAGTGGATGATACATTAACAATACATCAGTTAATTAATTCATTGAACCATGATGAAAATGAATTGATTTGGATTTGGATGGGACAAAATGCACACGATGTATCTGGCTATTATTGGTTAATGAGCCAGTTTAAAGAATACCAAAGCAGAATTCATGTTTTATATTTAAATAACCTGCCTTTCTTAAATGAAAAAGGGCAATTATTTTATCCAACGCATTTAAGTCAAATTGAACCTAAAGAGTTTTTAAAAGCTAAAAAATTAGCTAGACCAATTACTTTAAGTGAATTTGAATTGGATCCAGATGAGTGGAAAAAATTATGTCAAGAAAATGAGGGGGTAAGATTCTTAGAAGGTGGTAAGAAATTAGTAAGCATGCATATTGGTTGTTATGATAAAGAAATTATAGCATTGCTTACAAAAAATGCACAAAAACTACCTAGTGCTTTATCCAATATCATGGCTAAATTAAAAGTGAAATTGGGTGATGCTTTTATCGTATCTCGTTTAAAAGCATTAGAAGAATCAGGTAAATTAGTCATTGCTGGTGATTGGTCTAAAGGTTGGAAAGATATGGTTGTTCAAATGCCTGGTGGATCAACGGTGATAAACGAAACTGAAGTCTAAAAAAGTAAACATGTCTGTACAAGTTCACCCAATAGATATTAAAGCAGTTGATGAACGTGGCGTGCTTCATTATTTTAGTACAGATAGGACAGGTGAATTTTTATTGTTGTACAGAAATGCTGGAACAATAAGCGGACAACATTATCATAAAGGGATTTCGGCAGGTAAAAATCCAGAGGACATGCTTTTAGTGCAAGGAAAAGCAAATTTACATTGGAAGGATCTAGTAACAAATGAAGAAAAAACAATCGAATTGATTGCGCCAATAAGGGTTAAAATTCCTGCGAATATTTGGCATGAATTAACTGCAATCACGGATATTGTTTATATAGAATTAAATAGTTTAAGTGACGGAAGTGAAGATACACATCGGATCTAGTCGTTACGAATTAGTATAGTTATGGCAAAAGAAAAAAATTTAAGTAGGGTAACAGAGAACGTATCTGGCGTACAAGGACAGTATAAAAACTGGTTCTTAGATTATGCTTCTTATGTTATTTTAGAAAGGGCAGTACCAGCAATAGAAGATGGCTTAAAGCCTGTTCAAAGAAGAATCCTTCATGCCATGAAGGAAATGGACGATGGTAGATTCAATAAAGTGGCGAATATTATTGGACAGAGTATGCAGTACCATCCGCATGGTGATGCTAGTATTGGAGATGCATTGGTGAATATTGGACAAAAGAATTTATTGGTAGAAACTCAAGGAAACTGGGGGGATGTAAGAACGGGTGATTCTGCTGCTGCTTCTCGTTATATTGAAGCTAGATTAAGCAAGTTTGCGCTTGAAGTTGCTTTTAACGCAAAAACAACGGATTGGTCACTGAGTTATGACGGACGAAAAAATGAACCTGTTACTTTACCAATGAAGTTCCCTCTATTATTAGCACAAGGAGCTGATGGTATTGCTGTTGGTTTATCCACTAAGATATTGCCACATAATTTCAATGAACTATTAGATGCTTCTGTTAAATATTTAAGAGGACGTAAATTTGAGTTATTACCAGACTTTCAAACAGGGGGTATGGTGGATGCTTCGGCTTATAATGATGGTAAACGTGGAGGAAAAGTTAGAGTAAGGGCACATATCGAAGAATTAGATAAGAAAACATTGGTCATCAAAGATGTACCCTACGGTGTCACTACAACCCAATTGATGGAAAGTATTACCAAGGCAAATGACCAAGGTAAAATCAAAATCAAAAAAGTGATTGATGTGACAGCGGCTGAAGTTGAAATTCAGATTGATTTAGCGACTGGTATTTCTCCAGATATTACTATTGATGCTTTGTATGCATTTACGGATTGCGAAATCAGCTTGTCACCTAATGTATGCGTAATTGTAAATCAACGTCCACAATTTTTAGGTGCGAGTGATTTATTAAGGTATTCAGTAGACCATACCAAAGCTTTATTAAAAGCAGAATTAGAAATTCATTTACAAGAGTTATTAGATAAATGGCATTTCACTAGTTTAGAAAAAATATTCTTCGAAGAAAAAATTTACCAAGAACTTGAGAAAAAGCACCTTAACTGGGAAAAAGTAATTGATGCCATTGACAAAGCATTTGAACCATTTAAAAAGAAATTCAAAAAGCCAATTGAGCGAGCAGATTTATTGAAATTAACAGACAAGCCAGTAAGAAGAATTTATAAACTTGATATTGAAGAATTAATTGCACAAATCAAATCTATAGAAGCAGAAATTAAAGAAGTTAAAAACAATCTCGAAAATTTAATAGATTATGCGGTAAGTTATTATGAAAACTTACAAAAGAAATACGGTAAAGGGAAAGAGCGTAAAACTGAATTAAAGGAGTTTGATACCATTCAAGTAAAACAAGTGGCTATTGCAAATACGAAACTTTATATCAATAGATCAGAAGGGTTTATTGGAACAAGTTTAAAGAAAGATGAATTTTTATGTGACTGTACTGATTATGATGATATCATTGCATTTACCAAAGGTGGTACAATGAAAGTGGTGAAAGTATCTGATAAAATTTTTATAGGGAAAGATATTTTACATGCTGCTGTATTCCAGAAGAATGATGAACGTACTACCTACAATATGATTTATGTAGATGGTGCTTCTGGAATAAGTTATGCTAAACGTTTTAACGTGACTGGAATCACTAGGGATAAAGAATATGTATTAGCAAAAAATTTAGAAAAATCTAAAGTGCATTATTTATCGATTAATGCAAATGGTGAAGCAGAATCGGTAAAAATTGTTTTGAGTCCAAACTGTAGTGCAAGAATTAAGGAATTTGACTTTTTCTTTGAAACATTAGAAGTAAAAGGAAGAACCAGTGTAGGAAATCAGGTTACAAAATATCCTGTGAAATTAGTTAAGTTAAAAGATGCTGGTAAAAGTACGTTGTTAGGTAGGAAATTATGGTTTGACGATAAGTTTGGAAGATTGAATACGGAGGAAAAAGGACTTTACTTAGGCACTTTTGAAGATGAAAAATTAATTGTGATTGATAAAGATGGACTCTATGAAGTAACTGATACAGAATTGACACAAAGATTTGATCCAGAGAAAGTTATTTTTATAGAGAAATTCAATCCATCGAAAGTGATTACAGCTGTGTATTTAGATAAAGAGAAATTACAATTCAATATCAAGCGTTTTAAAATTGAAACCTCCACCCTAAAAACGCCATTTTCATTTATTAAAGAAGGCAATGGAAATTATGTGGCTGCTGTGACGACTCATATTGAACCTGTCTTGGTGGTAGTTTCTGGAAAAGGGACTCAGGTAAGAAAAGCGAAGTTCAAAGTGAGTAAAATGGTGGATGTGATGGGTTCTAAAGCGGTAGGTACCAAATTGGTTGATTTTAGTAAAACGATCGAAATGGGATGGGAAAATAAAGTAGTCATCAAAGATCCTAATGATGAACAGCCAGAATTGTTCTAATTTTGTATAAAACCAAGTGCTATGTCAACCATCAATGTAGGTCAATTTAATTTAATGCGTGTAGACCGAAAGGTGGATTTTGGCTTTTATATGGATGATGGTGCTGAAGGGGTATTGTTACCTAAACGTTTTGTACCATCGGGATTACAAGTGGGTGATACCATTAGCGTATTTGTATACCATGACTCTGATAATAGATTAATTGCCACCACACAAGAGCCTTTTGCTGTTGTGGGTGATATTGCCGCTTTAAAAGTGGTAGACATTACGGGTCAAGGTGCATTTTTAGATTGGGGCTTAATGAAGGATTTATTTGTTCCAGTATCGCAACAATTATCAAGTATGCGACTCGGTGGAAAGTATTTAGTTAAACTTTATTTAGATAAACAAACAGGAAGGGTTGCAGCGACAGAGAAAATTGACAACCAAATTAGCAATGATATTCTAACTGTAAGAGAAGGGGAGAAAGTTAAATTACAAGTATATCGTGAATCAGATATTGGTTATGTTGTTATTGTGAATCAAGTACATCAAGGATTGGTTTATAAAAATGAAGTATTTACCCATTTGCATATTGGTCAAATGATTGATGAAGGTTTTGTTAAAAAAATTAGAGAAGATAATAAGCTGGATATTGGTATTGGAAAACAAGGGGTGGAGAAATTAGATGATGATCAAGTTAAATTGATTCAGTTATTAAAATTACATAAAGGTTTTTTACCGTATCATGATAAATCTTCACCTGAGGATATTTATGCATTTTTTGGTATAAGTAAAAAAGCATTTAAAATGAATGTAGGGATCTTGTATAAGGCCAAAAAAATAACTTTAGAAGATGGAGGAATACGTTTGATTCCAGAACAGCCAGAAAAACCAGCAACTTCAGCATCTCCAGCGTCTCCAGAAGTTTAAAACACAATTTTTAAAACCCTAATTATTTACTTTTAATAATTATTTTATGTCTAAAGAAGTTTTTATAGTAGCAGCGGTAAGAACCCCAATTGGTTCTTTTGGTGGGTCATTAAAAAATTGTACTGCAACGCAATTAGGCGCTATTGCCATTAAGGGTGCATTGGACAAAATCCAATTAGATGCTAATTTAGTAGATGAAGTGTATATGGGTTCTGTCATTCAAGCTGGTTTAGGCCAAGCACCTGCTAGACAAGCAGCAAAATTGGCTGGCTTACCTGATAAAGTCATTTGTACAACCATCAATAAAGTATGTGCTAGTGGTATGAAATCCATAGCACTAGCTGCTCAAAATATTCTTTTAGGGGATGCAGATATTGTAGTTGCTGGAGGGATGGAGAGTATGAGCAATGTGCCATTTTACAATATGCATCAACGTTGGGGAAATAAATATGGGGATACCACATTATTAGACGGATTGGCAAAAGATGGATTAGTGGATGTGTACGATCAGGTTGCAATGGGTAATTTTGCTGATTTATGTGCTTCTGAAAATCAAATTACTAGAGCTGATCAAGATGAATTTGCCATTGGTAGTTATACAAAATCTCAGGCATCCATAGAAAATGGATTGTTTGTGAATGAAATTGTTCCTGTAGTGATTCCTCAAAGAAAAGGGGATCCTATCACAATCGATAAAGATGAAGAACCATTCAATGTTAAATTTGATAAGATTGCAAGTTTAAATCCCGCTTTCAGTAAAGATGGCACTGTTACAGCAGCAAATGCAAGTACGATGAATGATGGCGCTGCTGCAATTATTTTAATGAGTGGCGAAAAAATGAAAGCACTAGGTTTAAAGCCTTTAGCTAAAATCACGAGTTATGCAGATGCAGCACATGATCCTAATTATTTCACGACTGCTCCATCTTTGGCCCTACCAAAAGCTTTAAAAAAAGCCAATTTATCCTCAACAGACATTGATTTTTTTGAATTCAATGAAGCTTTTTCTGTTGTAGGTATTATCAATACAAAATTATTAAAGCTAGATGCTTCTAAAGTGAATACAAGGGGCGGTGCTGTATCACTTGGTCATCCATTAGGTTGTAGTGGGGCAAGAATTATTGTGACACTTACGCATATATTACAGGACAATCAAGCAAAATATGGCGCTGCAGCTATCTGTAATGGAGGAGGAGGAGCAAGTGCTATGATTATAGAAAGGATATAAGCTCGTCCATCATGATGCCGTAATGGCTCTCATCATAGATGCATTCTCCATTTTTAATTAAGATTACTTGAGGTGATTCATGGTGCACCTGAAAAAAGGTCGCAATTTCATTTGAAATTGCTCTAAAATTCAATAGGTCTAAGTAATGAAAATCAACCTTTTCTGGTGTTTCGGCGCGCTCAAATCGATCGAAAGCCATCCTGCTAATACTGCAAGTTGTACTATGTTTAAAGATCACTTGTGGGGTAATAAAGGATGCCCCCTTAATTTGTTCTAATTGATCTAAAGAGTTGATTGGATGCCAATTCATTGTAGCTGATTTAAGTTGTAAAATTACACAATTCTTTTGAAGTATTTTAGCCTGAATCTGTTATTTAGTATAGTAGATTGATTAACTTCGATTTATAATATAATATATGCGTTTACAACTTTCCCAACCTATCTGTTTCATTGATTTAGAAACTACCGGAGTCAATGTCAGCACAGATAAAATTGTGGAAATTGCCATTGTAAAAATTATGCCTGATGGATCTAAAATAGTTAAGCGTAAATTAATCCATCCCGAAATGCCTATTCCCGCTGTGACGACTGCAGTTCATGGCATTACAGATGATATGATCAAAGATGCGCCAACATTTAAGCAAGTAGCCAATGAGATTAAGCAATTTTTGGAAGGCGCTGATTTAGCAGGTTACAATAGCAATCGTTTTGATATCCCCATGCTAAACGAAGAATTTTTAAGAGCAGGGATTTCGGTTGATATTGAAACTAGGAAATTATTGGATGTGCAGAAAGTGTTTCATATGATGGAGCAAAGGACTTTAACAGCTGCCTATAAGTTTTATTGCAATAAAAGCTTAGAAGATGCACATACTGCTGAGGCAGATGCCACAGCAACCTGGGAGGTATTGGAAGCACAATTAGAACGTTATCCAGCAATTGGTAATACGGTGGAGTCTGTTGTAAAATTTACAGGAGAGGATCAAATTGTAGATTTTGCCCGCCGTTTTGTAATGGAAAATGGCATCGAAATTTTCAATTTCGGTAAACATAAAGGCAAACCTGTTACCCAAGTTTTAAATGAAGAACCGCAGTATTATGATTGGATGATGAAGGGGGACTTTGCCTTACACACCAAACAAAAGCTTACAGAGATTTTAAATAAGACTATATTAAATAAATAAATTATATTTATCCTATCTAAATAAGCATTTTATTATTACCCCCTAATAGAAAGTGAAAAAAATTGTTATCATACCAACTTACAATGAAAAGGAAAATATTACTGCAATTATCAACGCAGTCATAGTCCTAGGTAATCAATATCATGTTTTAGTGGTGGATGATGGTTCTCCAGATGGCACAGCCGACATTGTTAAAGAATTAATGCAATTGCATACGGATAAAATTTTTATCCAAGAAAGGAAAGGAAAACTTGGCTTAGGTACAGCCTATATTCATGGTTTTAAATGGGCTTTAGAAAATCAATATGACTATATATTTGAGATGGATGCCGATTTCTCTCACAATCCTTTAGATTTAGATAGATTATTAGCAGCTTGTGAAAATGGTGCAGATGTGGCCATTGGGAGCAGGTACGTACAAGGAGGTGCTACAGAAAATTGGCCATTAGATAGATTGATTTATTCAAAAGGCGGATCACTTTACACGAGAATGATTACAGGGATGCCTGTGAAAGATCCTACTGCAGGATTTATCTGTTATAAAAACAAAGTTTTAGCAGCGATGCAACTGGATCATATTAGTTTCATAGGATATGCTTTCCAAATTGAAATGAAATTTGCTTCTTGGCGTTTAGGCTTTAAATTAAAAGAAGTGCCCATTACTTTTATTGATAGAAAAATTGGTACTAGCAAAATGTCAAAAGGGATAATTAAAGAAGCTGTGCTTGGGGTATTAAGTATGCAATGGGAATCATTCACAGGACGCTTTATCAAACAAATCAAGCGTGAGCAGCTTTAAGCGATCTTTAATACAATTACATGTATTTGTCTTTTTAGCTGGATTAACAGCACCACTTGGAAATTTAATTCAATTGAATGGTTTATACTTGGTGTTTTACAGAATGTTATTGACTGTTCTTGCATTATTTCCAATCTACTTATTACATCATCAGCCGACTAAAGTTTCATTAAAAGATAAAGGAAGATTAATGTTGATTGGCGTTTTGATTGCTATCCACTGGGTTTGTTTTTATGGCAGCATCAAATTAGCGAATGTATCTATTGCATTGGTATGTATTTCTAGTGTAGGTCTTTTTACAGCAGTACTTGAACCATTCTTTTTTAAAACAAAATTTATCTGGAACGATATTTTTGTTGGTTTACTTAGCCTAATTGGTATTCTATGTATTTTTCAGTTTGATATACATTTTAGAACGGGTATTTTGGTAGGGTTAGTTTCTGCATTTTTTGCATCCATTTTTACTATCATCAATAAAAGATTAACAGATCAATATACCACGCAGACCATCCAAACCTTTGAGATGATTGGTGGTTTAGGCTTCCTTACAATTATTATTCTAGGAATCGGTTTCTTTCAGCAGATTGCTTTTGTCATGCCTTCACAAAATGATTGGTTCTGGCTCATCATTTTAGCCTTGGTTTGTACAGTATTAGCCAATCATTTGATGCTCAATGCCCTTAAAAATATTAGTGCATTTACCATAAACATTTCACTTAATCTAGAGCCCGTGTATGGGATTATCATTGCAATTGTTTTTTTTCAAGAACACAAACAAATGGGCATGGGCTTTTATTTAGGGATGAGCCTTATTGCCATTTCAGTCCTACTCCAAATGAGTCGTGTTTTGCGACAGCAAAAATCCAAATAGTCGCATTCATCTAGATTCTTGTCTAAATCATTAAAACTTTTCGTAAATTAGTTATTCAATTTATCTCAATATGAAGCGTATTTTATGTTCTTGCTTGTTATTGCTATCTATTACAGTACAAGCTCAAAAAAAACCATTAGATCATACTGTTTATGACCAATGGCAGTCAATTAAGGATGTGGTATTGTCCAATGATGGTAATTGGATGTCTTATACTGTTGCTCCACAAGAAGGTGACGCAACTTTGTATGTAAGACATCTTAAAACAAATCAAATCATCAAAATCGAACGTGGCACACAGTCAAAATTTACTGAAAACAATGATTTTTTGATTGCAAAGATTAAGCCAACCTTCGATGAAACAAGAAAAGCTAAGATTGGCAAGAAAAAACCAGAAGAAATGCCAAAAGATAGCTTGGCAATTTTGGCTTTAAGCAATGGGAATATCAATAAAATTCCAGCAGTAAGAAGTTATCAAGTCCCTGAATTTGGAAATGGTGTAATCGTTTATTTAAATGATCCAAAGACGGACATCAAAAAAGAAGGCGCACCCCTATATTTTAGGGATTTAATTACTGGCAAAGAAAGGGTATTTAATAATATTGGCGAGTATGCTATGCATCCTAAAGGGGAAGGATTAATGATGTACCAAGTCAAGACTAAATTAAATGATGCAAAAATTCTTTTAGCTTCTATTGCAGATACAAATTTAAAAACCATCAATACTCGTTTCTATTCAGCAACTAATTTTACATGGGACAAAGAAGGCAAGCAGTTGGCCTTTTTAATCGAAAGAGATAGTACAGACAAAGCATTACAAAAAAATTATACACTTGCATATTATTCGCATGAAATGGATTCTGCTCAATTTGTTTTTAACAAAACAACGCTTGCAATGCCAAATCAATATACGATTGGAGGGGATAAAAAGTTGAATTTTAGTAAGACGGGTGCTTTATTGAATTTTGGTGTTCAACCCATCTTGCCAGTAAAAGATACTAGTTTACCAGAATTTGATAGAGTCAGTTTAGATATATGGAATTACAATGAGGCCATCCTTCAGTCTACTCAATTAAAAAGTCTTGAGACAAGTTTAAAAGGTACAGAGGCAATTATCTATAGGCCTGCAAGCAGTCAATTTACTTATTTAGGAAAAATAAATGATCGTCAAATACAAATGACCATGGAAGGTGATGGACAGGTAGCAATTGCCAATATTGATTCTAATTTCACTATTGCTAGTCAATGGGAGGGTTATGGCAAAAGAGATTTATATGCATTGAATACGGTTACAGGTCAAAAACAATTGATTCAAAAAGGATTAAAAGGCAGTTTAGTCACGCCTTCATATGATGGTAGCTTAGTGGTATTTTATGATGAAATATCAAAGCAATTTAAGTCTTACAATACGACCACATTGCAGACCAAGCAAATTGCAAAAGACATTCAATTCCCATTGTATGACGAGGACAATGACGTGCCTGATGAACCTAATGCCTATGGTATAGCGATGTGGATGGAGAATCATAAAAGTTTCATATTATATGATCGCTATGATCTTTGGTTAGTAGATGCAACAGGTTTGAATGCCTCTCAACTTTTAACCAAAGGCCGCACTTCAAAAAAAGAATATCGTTTTGTGAACTTAGATGCAGATAAAAAATTCATTGGATTTAAAGATCAAATTTTACTAAGGGTCTACAATGAAGTGGATAAAAAAGAAGGCCTTGCTGTTTTAGATTTATCGAATAAGTCTTTATTTACGATTACTGATATTCCAATGCATTTCACAACTATTGTAGGTGCAAAGAATTCGAATCAATTGATTGTAATGCAAGAAGATGAAAAAAATGCGGCAAATATCTTTACTTATACTTTCTCACAAGATAAGCAATCACCAATTGCACTAACTGCGATCAATCCACAACAAGCGAATTATAATTGGATGCAATCTCAATTGGTAAAATGGAAATCTTACACTGGCAGAACTGCAGAAGGTATCCTATACTTACCAGAAGATTTTGATGCCAAAAAGAAGTATCCAATGATTGTTTATTTTTATGAAAGAAATAATCAAACCCTTCATAATTATTTAGCGCCATCTCCAACACCATCTAGATTGAATATACCATTCTTTGTAAGCCGAGGCTATGTAGTATTTGTACCAGATATTTGGTACAAGAAAGGCTATCCTGGTCAAGGTGCTTACGATTATATTTTAAGTGGAACAAGGGCGATGGTACAAAAAGGTTTTATTGATAGCACTAGGATTGGCTTGCAAGGTCAAAGCTGGGGCGGTTATCAAATTGCTTACTTAATTACCAAGACAAATTTATATGCTGCAGCATGGGCAGGTGCTCCTGTAGTGAATATGACAAGTGCTTATGGAGGCATTCGTTGGGGTGCTGGTATTAATAGACAATTTCAATATGAAAAAACACAAAGCAGGATAGGTGCCAATTTATGGGAGCGTCCAGATTTATACATTAAGAATTCTCCATTATTTGAATTGAATAAGGTTAAAACGCCCATTGTCATCATGAGCAATGATGCAGACGATGCAGTGCCTTGGTATCAAGGAATTGAAATGTTTACCGCAATGCGTAGATTAGCAAAACCAATTTGGATGCTAGTATACAATAACGAAGCACATAATTTAGTAGAAAGAAAAAATAGAAAAGATATTCAAATAAGAGAACAACAGTTTTTTGATCACTATTTAAAAGGTGCACCAATGCCAATATGGATGTCCAAAGGGGTGCCTGCCATCATGAAAGGAAGAGACTTAGGATTAGGATTATAATACACACCTAATTTTATGACCTACTAATTACAAAAAAATAAAGCCCCAAATTGGGGCTTTATTTTTATAAGGATTTTTTAATTATACATATTGAAACCATTGTCTATTTTGATCCCATTGTTCAAATTCCTTTGCGACTGCTGATAGGAAACTAGAACCCATTGCGCCATCTACAATTCTATGATCATAGCTCATAGATAAGTACATCATATGACGAACAAGAATGGCATCTCCCGAAGGAGTCTCTATCACTACTGGGCGCTTTTTAATGGCGCCTAAAGCAAGTATAGCAACTTGTGGTTGTGGGATAATGGGTGTGCCCATAATGGATCCAAATGTACCCACATTGGTTACTGTAAAAGTACCACCTTGTGTATCTTGAGGTTTTAATTGATTGTTTCTAGCTGCATTCGCCAAATTGTTAACGGCTTTACTCAATCCAACTATACTTAATTGATTCGCGCCTTTAATCACTGGAACTATTAAGTTGCCAGAAGGTAGGGCAGTCGCCATACCAATATTGATATCTTTCTTTAAAATGATATAATCCCCTTGTAAACTACAATTGATATATGGAAATTGCTCTAAGACTTTTGCAATACATTCCATGAACATTGGCGTAAAAGTTAATTTAGTACCTTCTCTTTTTTCAAAGAGTTGTTTTACTTTTTCTCTCCATACAACCATATTGGTTACATCCGCTTCTACAAAAGAAGTCACATGAGGACTTGTTTGAACGCTTTCAACCATATGCTTTGCAATGAGCTTACGCATACGATCCATTTCAATAATTTCTGTGTTCCCAGTAACAACTACTTCATCTGGATTAGCAAATTTAACTACACCATTTGATGTATTAAATCCATGATCAGCAGGTAGAAAATGATTAGAACTTGATGAATCAGTTGTTTGTGCTGAACTAATAGGAGCTGATGTATTTGTAGTAGGTTGCGAAACGTTTAAAGTCGGAGCATGTCCTGCTTTTTTCTGCGCTACATAATTTAAAATATCTTTTTTAGAAACACGTCCTTGATTTCCAGTACCAGGAATTTGTTGCAATTCATTTAAACTGATCCCTTCGTTTTGAGCAATATTTAAGACCAATGGAGAAAAGAAACGAGCATCATTGGAATTTTCTTGTTGTATTTCAACATTTGTAGCAGATGGTGTAAAAGGAACTTCTTCTACAACAATTGGTTCTGGAACAGGGACAATAGCTGCTGATGCTTGAATCGTTTCAATTGTTGGTGTTGGAGTGGAACTACCGCTTGTTTGTATTCTTGCAATAACTGTTCCAATAGGCACAACAGCATTCACTTCAAATAAAATTTCTGTAATGGTGCCTGCAGCACTTGAAGGTATTTCGCTATCTACTTTATCTGTTGCGATATCAAGTAATGTTTCATCTAATTGGATCGTATCACCTAAAGCTTTATGCCATTTTAAGATGGTTGCTTCCATGATACTCTCACCCAATTTTGGCAAAATCAAGTCAACTACAGACATAGGGAATAATTTTAGCAAAAATAAGACTAAATCTTATTGATTATGAGTAACCTAAGTAAATTTATAGCTTGAGTGGCGGTCACTTCTATGTTCTTTTGTCGATCAAATCTTAGGTAAAAGACTTTTGATACCACTTTTTCTTTATTTGCAACCCCAATCCATACCATTCCAAGGGGTTTCTCGTCTGTTTGGCCTGATGGCCCCATTATTCCACTCACTGAGATTCCATAATCAGTGCTCATTTTAGCCCTTACAGCCACCGCCATCTGTTCCACAGCTTCCTTACTAACAGCCCCTACGGTCTTTAAAATACTGATAGGGACGTCTAAAAATTCAGTTTTTATACGATTGTCATAACTTAAGATACTACCTGTGAAGAAGGTGGATGAGCCTGCATGTTTTGATAAGAGATGCCCAATAAAACCTCCAGTGCAACTTTCTGCAGTCGAAACAGTCTGATTTTGGTCTTTCAAAAGACGACCAACTACTACTTCTATAGGTTCATCTTTATCTGTAACAATAAATTCTTTTACATGCTCCTTTAAAGCTTCAAATAAGCTATCTAATTGACTATTCAAACTAGTTGCATAATCACTTTTCCCTGTCAATCTTAATCGCACCATACCATAAGAAGGCAGGTATGCTAATTTGATATTTTCTGGAAGATTTTTTTCAAAATCTTGGATGGATTCTGCTAAAAAGGACTCCCCAACACCAGCTGTTAAAAGTGTCCTATGTGCGATCACGCCTAATTTAAATTTTTCAAGTATTATTGGCACTACTTTTTCACTGGTTAACCACTGCATTTCATACGGAACACCTGGTAATGAAAAAATCAAACTGTCATTTTTCTTAAAAAGCATACCAGGAGCAGTTCCTGATTGATTGAATAAGACTTCACAAACATCAGGCACTTCCGCTTGCTTACGATTGCGTTCAATCATTGGTTTCTTGTGGATCTGCTCAAAGATATAAGTGATGTGGTTTAATGTAGTTTGGTCTACAATCATTTTGCCACCAAAATAACGATTCAACAAGGGTTTAGTGATATCATCAGCTGTGGGGCCTAATCCTCCTGTGAGTATCACAATTTGGCTATTTAGAATGGCAGTATCTAAAGCATTGGTGATAGATAGTGCATCATCCCCAACAGCAATTCTTTGTTTTACTATAACTCCGATTGCATTTAACTTTTGAGCAATAAAAGCACTATTGGTATCTATTACTTGACCGATTAATAACTCGTCCCCAATCGTGATGATAGTTGCCTGAATTTGATCCGTCATAAAAATGCTTCAATTAGGTTGCAAAGTAAACCAAAAAAAGGCGGTTTAACTAAAATAGACACTGAGTTTTTCCTTCATATTGGAAGGCATTTCAATTCTATTGTTCATGTTTGCATCCATAAAATAGAGTTTAACCTGTCCAATGGTTAAAAGCTTACCCGCTTCATTATACACTTCTTGGTCAAATACAATCTTATGGTCGGTAGGTAAGGTCTTAATTTGAGTCTTTATGGTAATTAGATCATCATATTTAGCAGGTCTTAAATACTTAATATTCAATTCAACAACAGGTAGTATAATACCCATGTCTTCTATGTCTTTATAGGATACACCAAGATGTCGGATAGCTTCTACACGACCAATCTCAAAATACATGGCATAATTGCCATAATAAACCACATCCATTCTATCTGTTTCTGCATACCTAACCCTTACTGTTGTCGAATGTTCGTACATATTTATTGAATTTGTGTACAAATTTAAGGATTGTATCTGTTTTTCCACAATAAGCTTATTTAACTAAGCGTTTTATAATCATAGTGTAATTTTATAATATTATCCTTAATAACGGCTCCTATGTTAAAAACCATCCCAAAAGCAAGTCCAATCCCATTGCTTTTATGCATTTCGCTTCTTTTCTGTGCTCCAGTATCGAGTCAGTTAATGAAATTTGATGCACCTCTTAACCAATTAGATCAAAATGGTTTAAAATCATTATATCAAGGGGATAGTATAGCGGCTTATCAAAATATACAATCAGCTCATTTTTTTGATCCAACCAATATAGATATTGCTTTTCATTATCATTTATTATCTGTGGCTTTGGACAAAATAAATGCCATAACAATTGCCGAAAATTGGTTGAAAAAAAATACAAATAAGATTTATCATTCAAGATTAAATTTTGAATTGGCAAAATATTATTTTAAAAAACAACAAGTAGAATCTGCTATTCAATCCTATAAAAAAATAAGTATAGATGATCTTGAAAACGAAGAGTTGGCTTTAATGCAGTTTCAATTGGGTTATTTATATTTCAAAAAAGGGGACTGGGACGAATCCACTAGTTATTTATTAAGTATAAGACAGGTTCAAACAAGTCCATTTTATACCGATGCGAATTATTATGCAGGCTTTGTGGCTTTACAAAAAAAAGATTTCAAATTGGCTTTGAGTTGTTTTAAGATTGCTGAGCAAAGCAACGCCTATAAAACCTTAACCCCATTTTACATTAGTCAATTGTACTATTTTTTAGGAGATATAGAGGCAGCACTTAAAAATACAGAACAAGCATTACAAATTAAAGGGCAGTTTTATACCGACCAATTAGCTCAACTAATGGGACACTTATTGTTTGAACAAAAACAATATGAAAAAGCCTTACCTTATTTAGCAAATTTTGTAAAATCACAAAAAGAAGTGGAGTCTCAGGATTTATACCAATTGTCTTTTTGTTATTTTCAATCTCAACAATGGGATGAGGCCATTCTGGGATTTAAAAAGTTAGCAAATGTGGAAGATTCATTAGGGCAAAATAGCATGTACTTATTGGCTACATCCTATTTGAAGATCAATAATAAAATAGGTGCTAAAAATGCATTTTTACTATGTGCCACTAAAAGCCAAAATTTATCCCAAAAAGAAATTGCCTTATTTAATTACGCAAAGTTAACGATTGAGTTAAAAGAATATAGTGTCGCCATTCAATCGATCGAAAAATTCAACCAACTATATCCTAATAGTCTATTCAATAACGAAGCCAAAAGTTTGTATGTGACATCATTGGCCTATAGTAATGATTTTAAAAAGGCCTATGATGCGTATCAAAAAATGGATACCTTAAATGAGACGCTTTTAAAATTATATCCTAATATTTTATACGGTAAAGCAGCGCTTTTGATCAATGATGGTCAAAATGAAAAAGCCTATGAGCTCTTTAATCAAGTTAAAAATTTACCTTATAATGATAAAGTTTTAGCTCAAACTCATTTTTGGATAGGGGAGCTTGCCTATAAAATGGGAAGAATAGATGAGGCGGTCGAACACCTAGAAAAGTATTTATTAGACCCATTTGAAATTGGTGAAATTACAATAAAACATGCTAACTATACTTTAGGGTATTGTTATTTAAAAAACAATAACTATACAAAAGCATTGCAAACATTTACAATTGCAGCAGATTTTAATCCCTATGTTGAATCTTCTCCGTATCAAAAAGATGCATTAGTGCGATTATCAGATTGTCAATTTATGACAAAACAATATAAGCAAGCACTTAAATCATACCAAAAAATCATTGATTTAGGTTGGTATTTTGAAGATTATGCCAACTTGCAAAAAGCCATAATTTATGGAGCCCTAGGATTAAATAAAGAAAAACTTAAAATATTAATCAACTATGACGCTGATTTTAGCAAGTCGATTTATTTAAGCGACGCTAGAATGGAATTAGCAGATACTTATACGAGCAAAGAACAATTTCAAGAGGCTATTAGTCCATTATCTAAAGTATTGGTAGATATTAAGGCTACAGAATTTTATCCAATGGCTTTTTACAAATTAGGCATTGTTTATTTTAATCTTAATAAAAATCAAGAAGCATTACAAAATTTTAAATCATTATTTAGTGCTTATCCAAATGCAGCCGAAAGTAACAATGCTTTAGAATACATCCGTAATATTTATATAGAAGAGCAACAACCAGAAGCATATGTTCAATTTATGAATGATTTTGGTAAATCATTGTCTTATAACGAACAAGATTCATTAATATATAGAGCAGCGATCATTCAATACGAAGATAAAAAATTTAGTAATGCTGCTTTAGCATTCAAAAAGTATGTCTCCTATTATCCAGAAGGTAAATACCAATTAAATGCAATGAATTTCTTAGCCGAAATGGCCTATGCTTCTGAACAATATGATTCTGCAGCTATTTATTTTGGTAAAATAGCAATGAAATCACCTAATCAATTTTCCGAAAGAGCAGCTATTGTTGCAGCAAGATTGCATTATTTTAATTTGAAAGATTACGTTGGTGCAGAACAATATTTTAAGATTGTTTTACAGTATGCCACCCAACAAGAGCAAAAAAATGAAGCCATTAAAGGTTTATTAAGATGCCAATACAAAGCAGAGAATTGGGCAGAAGCCTCCAAGACTGCTGTATTTATTTTAGCTGAAAAAAATAGTGCTTCGGATGATATTTTAATGGCCAATATGGCTTTATACCATCAAACGATTGCACAACAGGATACGGTAAAGGCTTTACAATTATTAAATACGGTATTAAAATCAAATAGTTCACTGTATACAGCAGAAGCACATTATTTATCAGCTTTGATTTATTACAATCAACAAAAGTACAATCTTGCTGAAAAAACGGCTTTTGATGTCATTAAAAAACAAGCATCCTATGAGTTTTGGGTGACTAAAACTTATATTTTACTTGGTGATATCTATTTAGCACAAAATGATTCATTTAATGCCATAGCAACCTATAAGAGTATTGCTGAAAATGCTACCATTCCTTCCTTACAACAAATTGCTTCGGATAAACTTAAAGCAATTAATGAAACAATTAAAGCTCAATAATATGATCAAATCAATAATAAGACTCGGTGTATTCACCATCGCTTTAATCTGTTTTAGCAATATGGCAATTGCTCAAAAAAAGAATAAAAAGAAAGCAAAAACTTCAGTTAGTTCTAATAAAAAGAAAAAGACAAGTAAAAAAACCGTTTCAAAAAAGAATAAAATAAACTCTAAAAATAAAAAATCTGTTCAAAAAATACCAAGAGTAACAACGTATAGTATTCCTGAATCAATTATTGCTAAAACAAATGACCAAGTAGCTCCAGTTACTAATTTATCTCTCAAGAATAATTTAATAGATACTATACCAGATAAAGTGGTTACAATCGTTTCTGCTTTTAGGCCTCAGTTAAAAAATGTGGCAAAAATAGGATTCGTAAATGCCACGGCCATTGTGGATACCAATATAGTGGCATTGTCCTATCAAGTGCCGAGTCAGAATTTAAGTTTTCAATATCAACCAATTGCATTAGTTCCTAGGGCAATTATAATTAATCCAAGTTTAAAGACAACTCGATCTGCCAATTTTAAAATTGGGATGGGAAATTATTTTAATCAAGTTGTTCAATTAGAGGGTAGTTATATAGATCTTAAAGACCAAGAACATCATATGCGCATCCTGAATGAATCAATTGCTGGTGCACATCCTATTCAAAAATGGAATAACATTGGCTTATATTACACTGGTGCCTTATCGTTGAGTAAAAACAAGTATTTACACACACATTTCTTCTTAGATCAATCCAATAGATACCGCTATGGCTTAGTTCCAGATACAACTAATTTACCACTCAAAAATTTTGAACAAAAATTGACTGTCATTGGTGCTAATTTTTCACTTGCCAATAAACAGGTTTCAACAAAGCGGTTTAGTTATACCCCAATTTTAAAGTTCAATCATAGTCAATTATTGGGTCAAGCAAAAAATATAGCTATAGAGTTGAACAGTCCAATGCAGTATAGATACAATAATAATATCAAATTAAACGCTGATTTTAACCTTAGTAACAATCAATATTTTCCTACTAATAGACCTTCCGTACAAAATACAATTATCCAATTAGACCCTTCATTCGAATTCAATAAAGCTAGATTTCAACTTAATGTGGGCATAAGACCAACTTTAGCAAACGGCGAATTTGCAATCTATCCTAAGCTTGAATTGACTAAGCAACTAAAAGACACCAATTATGTTTTACATGCTGGATGGCTTACGAGTGTAACAAACAATCAGCTAATGCAATTAATGGGTCAAAATCATTGGATATCGGCTCCAAATAGTATGCCAATTAGTTCTATTGAAAGGAAATACATCAATGTAGATGTTACTGTTAATAAACGATTAAATTATGGATTCAATATGGCTTTAAATGATTACCGCGAAATGCCTTTTTTCAATCAATCTAATTCTATGAATAACCCTATTCAGGAAGGTTTGAAATTTGATGTACTATTTGAAAAAAGTGCTGTTGCAATTGAGGTTGATGGAGATCTCAGGTATCAATTGAGTGATAAACTATTATGGAAGAATCATTTTAAGTACATTCAATTTAATTTAATTCGTGAAAATACTCAAGCCTGGGGTATACTACCTTTTGAATTCAATTCACAATTCAATTGGTTGTTCAATAAAAGAATGCAATTGGATGCTTCTGGTCAATTTTGGACTGGTACTAAAACCAGTGCAGGTTTAGGGAATGCATACAAATTAAACAATACCTTTGTTCTCAATGCAGGATTGCAATATGCTATTTCAGAACATTGGACTTTCTGGGGCAAAGGGGAGAATTTGTTAGACCAACAATACCAACGTTGGGCTAACTATCCTTCACTAGGGGTGCAACTTCTTGCAGGAATACAATATAAATTTAGAAAATAATGATGCTGCCAATTTTAGAAAAATACTTTTTAGCACATGGGCAATTGGTTTTACCAGGCATTGGTCTATTAAACTTAAGCCAAAAAGATGCTATTCAAACGAATGGTGAATTTCATCCACCTATGCATCAAATCATTTTTGATGCTATGATAGAACCAACCACCAAACCAAGTAAGTTATTTTATATTTATTTATCAGATCATTTAGATTGTACCATTGAACAAGCCATTATTGATTATACTACATTTTTTACAAATCAATTGGCATTATCTAACGAGATAGATTTAGGTAATTTAGGGCAATTAAATATTTCTAATGAAGCCTATACCTTTAAATCAAATTTTGATAGTGCTCATTATTTCCAAACTATTCATTTAGAAAAAGTACAATTAGAAGATCAATCTCAAAATAATTTCAATACCACATCAAAGCAATGGTGGATTTTGCCTTTGATTATTGCCATCAGCGCCATTCTTGCAATCTTTTTAAAATAAAAAGCATGAATTGTCCAGTTTGCAATCATTCCAATCCGCAAATCGCATTAGAAAGTCAAGACTTTTCATTAACACAAGCCTCTTTTTCAATTGTACATTGTTTAAAATGTAGTCTACGATTTACATGGCCTGTTCCTAGTCAAGATGAAATAGGACAGTACTATAAATTCAAAGAATATATTTCACATACCGATGTAAAGGAGGGATGGATGAATCAGATGTACCATTTTGTAAGAACTAAAACATTAGCACAAAAAACAAAATGGGTGCAATCGCTCTTTACAGGGCATAAGGGTCATTTATTAGATATTGGAGCTGGAACTGGTGCTTTTGCACATGCAATGCAGCAAAAAGCTTGGAAGGTAACAGGTTTAGAACCTGACGCGCTAACAAGGGAGAAGGCATTAGAAATTCATAAATTGAATTTAAAATCTACAGATGCCATCTTTGATTTACCTGAGAATGAGTATGAAGTCATTACCATGTGGCATGTTTTAGAGCATGTGCATACATTAAAACCTTATCTACAACAATGTTTTAAAAGTTTGAAATACAATGGTAGATTAATTATTGCTGTACCAAACTATACCAGTTTTGATGCTAAATACTATCAAAAATATTGGGCAGCTTATGATTTGCCTAGACATTTATACCATTTTTCACCTAAAGCAATATCTACTTTATTAAATGAAATGGGCTTTGAATTAGTTTCCATGAGGCCAATGTGGTACGATAGTTTTTATGTAAGCTTATTGAGTGAAAAATACAAACAATCTGGAAAATTAGGCATGCTAGTAGCAGGTTTTGTAGGAGTGTTGTCTAATCTGTTTGCCTTCAAGGATGCTTCAAAGGGGAGTAGTATCATTTACGAATTTAAAAAGCAATCTAATTCAAGTAACAATTAGATTGATTAATTCAATTTGTTGAATGAGATAAATGAGATTGATTAGTTCACTTTGTTGAATGAGATTGATTAGTTCAATTTGACTTCAACTATAATTGGCCAACATTTTCCAGTTAAAAAATAGGTATCGGTTGATTTCCTATAAGCAATTCCATTGAGCACAAAACCAGCATCTATCGTTAAAGGATTGTAACGCACTTTTGCTTGTGCTAATAAATTGCTGCAGTCTATTGTATTGGTAATTTTTCCAGAATTTGGATCTATGACAATAATATTATTTTGACCATAAATATTAGCAAAGATCTTTCCATCCACATATTCTAACTCATTGAGCATACTTTGGTAACCATATTCATTAAAAACACCTAGTGTTTTTTGAATTGAAAAATCAGATGGATTTACAAAATAAAGATTACTACTGCCAGTGGACACAATTAATGCAGTATCGTTATGTGTAAGGCCCCATCCTTCATATGGCCAGTTGATTGTTTTGATCTTTTTGAATGTGGTTGCGTCATACACAAATACTGCATGTTCCTCCCAGGTTAATTGATAAATTTTACCATCAAAGACGGTAATGCCTTCGCCAAAATAGGGGGGGTCTAATTTGATTTTTTTACCAAATGATTTAAGTTGATCATCCATTTGATACAAAACACTTTTACCTTTTAATCCAGTTCCTTCTATCAATGTATTATTATGCCATTCTAAGCCTTGAGTATAGGCTGATGTATCATGTGCATATACTTTTTGTATTGTGTAATTCAGTGCTGTTGGTGCAGTAATTGCATTATTCCCTTCACTTTCATTATTGGAATTAGAATTATCACCATTGTTTGAATTATTACAAGCAATTGCAAATAAACCAATCAATATAATTAAGTTCTTTTTCATGTTTTATTAAACATTAAATCTAAAGTGCATTACATCTCCATCTTTTACAATGTATTCTTTTCCTTCTATTCTTAATTTACCATTGTCACGACAAGCAGCTTCACTTTTTAATTTAATATAATCGTCAAATGCAATCACTTCGGCTTTAATGAAACCTTTTTCAAAATCTGTATGGATCACACTTGCTGCTTGCGGCGCTTTCCAACCAGAACCAATTGTCCAAGCACGAACTTCTTGAACACCAGCAGTAAAATAAGTTTCTAGTTTCAATAATTTATAAGCTGTTTGAATCAATCTATTCAATGCAGGCTCTTTCATTTGGTATTCTTCCATAAATAAAGCCTTATCATCTGGATCTTCCATTTCAGAAATTTGTGCCTCAATATTATTACACATCACAATCACTTCTGCACCTTCTTGTTTTGCCATAGCTACCAATTCTTCGGAATAAGCATTGCCCGTATGCATTGAAGCTTCATCTACATTGGCCACATACATGACTGGTTTAGCCGTTAATAAAAAGATATCTGCAATAGCGGCATGATCTTCTTTGGATAAATCTAAAGAACGTATACTTTTCCCAGCTTCTAAATGGGTTCTACATTTTTGTAAAACTTCTAGTTCAACTTTAGCTTTAGGATCTGTTTTGGCCATTTTCTCTGAACGTTGCATCTTTTTCTCAACACTATCTAAGTCCTTTAATTGTAATTCTGTTTCAATGATATCTTTATCACCAATGGGATTAATTTTTCCTTCTTCTCTTAATACATTTTCATCTTCGAAACAACGGATCACATGAATAATGGCACTGACTTCTCTAATATTAGCCAAAAACTTATTACCCAATCCTTCGCCCTTGCTGGCGCCTTTCACTAAACCAGCAATATCCACAATTTCTAATTGGGTTGGTACCACTCTTGTTGGATTAATCAATTCGGCTAGTTGGCCAATTCGGAAATCTGGTACATCTACTAAGCCTACATTTGGCTCGATGGTACAAAAACGATAATTACTTGCTTGTGCTTTTGCACTATTACTCACTGCGTTAAATAAGGTCGATTTGCCCACGTTTGGTAAACCTACAATGCCTGCCTGTAAAGCCATGTTATTTTAGATTGTTATGGTTGCAAAAATACAAATCTAATCGCAAAATGGGCTATATTAGTACCATAAACAATTAGATATGGCATTGAATATCATCTGGATAGCATTTTTTGTAATCGCTTTTGTAGTTGCACTCTTTAAATTGATCTTTTTAGGAGATACAGAGAT
>CAMCHR010000012.1 GCA_945874755.1 Chitinophaga pinensis | reverse complement strand
TCCAATCCCTCCTTACCTTTGCCCTCCCTTATAAAAGGGGATATTTTATGGCTGACGGGATAGCGCAGCCTCATTAAAACAAAGAATTATGAGTAAACTACATTTCACCACGAAGCACGCCAACGCGGCTACCGTTAAACATGGCTGGTACATTGTTGACGGTACTAATCAAACCGTAGGACGTATTGCTTCAAAAATCGCAGCTGTTCTACGTGGTAAGAACAAAGCTTATTACACTCCTCACGTTGATTGTGGAGATTATGTAATCATCATTAATGCAGAAAAAGTACAATTGACTGGAAACAAATTCCACGATAAGTTATACTTAAACTATTCTGGTTACCCAGGTGGTAAGAAGGAAGAAGCTGCAGAAGATTTAATCAAGCGTCGTCCAGAAGTAATTATGGAAAGAGCGGTAAAAGGGATGTTACCTAAAAATCGTTTAGGACGTAAGATGGTTAAAAAATTGTTTGTATATGCTGGTGACAAACACCCTCATACTGCACAACAACCTAAAGAATTTAAATTTTAAATCATTCCAAATATAAATAAATGGAAAAGCAAACAAATGCAGTAGGTCGTCGTAAGGAAGCGGTAACACGCGTCTTCGTCAGCAAAGGTTCTGGTAAGATCACTGTGAATGACAAAGATTACAAAGCATACTTTCCTTTAGTATACTTACAAAATCAAGTAGAAGCGCCTTTAAAAGCAGCTGGTGTTGAAGGTAAATACGATATCGTAATTAACGCAACAGGTGGTGGTATGAAAGGTCAAGCAGAAGCAGCCAAATTAGGTATTGCTCGTGTATTGGTAGAGTTAAACCCTGAAGTTCGTCCAACCTTAAAAGCGGCTGGTCAATTGAAGCGTGATCCAAGAAGTGTTGAACGTAAGAAGTTCGGTCACAAGAAGGCACGTAGAAGCTTCCAATTTAGCAAGCGTTAATACAATAACATTAATTCATTATTACAATTTATACAAATGGAAAATAATACTTCACTTCAACAGCAACTTTTAGAAGCTGGCGTACACTTTGGTCACCTTAAAAAGAAGTGGAATCCAAAAATGTTACCTTACATTTTCGCTGAAAAGAAAGGTATTCACATCATTGACTTGAACAAAACTGTAGAGCACTTACAAGAGACTGCTGCTGCTTTAAAGCAAATTGCTAAGAGCGGTAAAAAGATCATGTTTGTTGCTACAAAAAAGCAAGCAAAAGAAATCGTTAGCGAGTGTGCTAAGAAAGTAAACATGCCTTACGCTACAGAGCGTTGGTTAGGTGGCATGTTGACTAACTTCAACACTGTTCGTAAGAGCGTTAAGAAAATGCAAAGTATCGAGAAGATGTTGGGCGACGGAAGTGCTGAAAGCTTAACTAAAAAAGAGCGTTTAACATTAGGTCGTGATAAAGATAAAATGGAAAAAGTACTAGGTGGTATCGCTCAATTGGGTCGTTTACCAGCAGCTTTATTCTTAGTAGATATCGGACATGAGCATATCGCATTAGCAGAAGCTAAGCGTTTAGGAATTCAAACTTTTGGAATGGTTGATACCAACTGTGATCCAAACAAAGTAGATTTTTCTATTCCTGCAAATGATGATGCTACAAAATCAATCGCAATCATTACGAACTATATCACTGCTGCAATCGCAGAAGGTTTGGCTGAGCGTCAAGCTTCTAAAGATGACGAAAGTGAAGTAGAAGAAGGAAATAACGAATTAGAAGTAAAGGCTAAGAGAATGGAAGCAGAAGCAAACGCAGAAGGCGGAAGAGCTAAGCGTGGTGCGGGTGCTGCTCCTTCAGCTCCAGGTGCTCCTAAGCGTCGTACAACTACTGGTTCTCGTGGTCCAGTAAGAAAATAATACATTATCCCAATTGGGTTATTGGTATCTGATGGGTACCAATGACCCAATTGTATTTTAATTTATGTATACCAAATTCAATAAAATGGATTTGTTATTATTAAGTTAACCAACGAAATAAAAATTCAATTTTCATTATTTTTAAAAAAAAATTTATGAGCGCAATAACTGCTGCAGATATTAATAAATTACGTCAAGCTACAGGTGCTGGTATGATGGACTGTAGAAAAGCTTTGACAGAAACAAACGGAGATTTTGAAGCTGCGATTGATTGGTTACGTAAGCAAGGTCAAAAAGTGGCTGCTAAGCGTAGTGATCGTGAAGCAAAAGAAGGTGTGATTATTGCACAAACTTCTGCCGATCATAAAACAGGTTTTGTGGTATGTATTTCTTGCGAAACAGATTTCGTTTCTAAGAACGCTGAGTTCGTAGCATTCGCACAAACTATTGCTGATGCTGCAGTTGCAAACAATGTAAAAACAGTGGACGAATTAAACGCAGTGAGCATTAATGGTACAACGGTTGCTGATATGATCAATGATAAATTAGCATCTATCGGTGAAAAAATTGCTGCTAAATTAGTAAGAGTTGATGCGCCATTCGTGGCTTCTTATATTCACGGTTCATACAGAATGGGTGTATTGGTGGGATTATCTACCGAAGCAGCTGAATTAGGTAGAGACTTAGCAATGCAAATTGCTGCAATGAATCCTGTAGCAGTAGATGCTGATGCAGTGCCTGCTGAAACAGTAGATCGTGAAAGAGCAATCATCATTGATACTATGAAAGAAGATCCTAAAATGGCAGGTAAGCCAGAAGAAATGATTGTAAAAATTGCCGAAGGTAAGATTGCAGCTTTCTTTAAGGAGCAAACATTATTAGCACAGTCTTTTGTTAAAGACGGTTCTAAAACAGTGGGTGACCATGTTAAGAGCGTAGGTGCAGATATTAAAGTAACTGAATTCAAGCGTGTAGCATTGGGGTAAGTATAAAAAAAGTGTAAAGAATTTACTTTTTTTATACTTTAGATCTTATGATTTTTTCAAAGCCCCCCATAAACGGGGGCTTTGTTGTTCTATTGGGTTAAAAGGGAGGTCATTGACCTCCCTTTTTCTTTTTAATCCTTATTCAAAACTTGTATCTTGCAAGTATAAATCTCAACGACTATGGAGCCAAAGTACAAACGCGTCTTATTAAAATTATCCGGGGAAGCCTTATTGGGAAATGAAAGAAATGGCGATCCGTTTAATCCAAAAATTATAGAACAGTACGCGAATGAAATCAAGCAATTGGTGGACTTAGGTGTTGAGGTAGCGATTGTGATTGGTGGAGGTAATATTTACAGAGGGATGAACGAGGCGGATAGCGGTATCGAAAGAGCGCATGGAGATTATATGGGTATGCTAGCAACTGTGATTAACGCCATGGCGATTCAAGCCATGTTAGAAAAAATTGGCGTGTATACAAGATTACAATCTGCGATCAATATGGAACAAATAGCAGAACCTTATATCAGAAGAAAAGCATTAAGACATTTAGAAAAAGGACGTGTAGTCATTTTTGGTGCAGGTACAGGTAATCCTTATTTCACCACAGATACTGCTGGATCATTAAGAGCTATTGAGATGAAGGCGGATGTAATCCTAAAAGGCACAAGAGTAGATGGTGTATATGATGCAGATCCTGAGAAAAATCCAAACGCAAAAAAATTCGAGACCATCAGTTTCCAAGATTGTATCTCAAAGAACTTGAAAGTAATGGATATGACGGCATTTACCCTATGCATGGAGAATAAATTACCCATCATTGTCTTTGACATGAATCAACCAGGCAATTTAATGAAGATTGTACAAGGTGAATCCGTAGGAACCCTCGTAAAATAGTGCTTAAGTCAATGTGAATCCGCCGCTGATGTAAAAAACGATGCTAAATCGCATTTTTTACAATCGCTGGATTAAATTTATAGTATGCAAAAAAATAGTTTCATCGTTTTATTATTCGTGCTTTTATTTTCACAAGAAAAAATTGCTGCACAAAATAATTTAAGTTTAAAAGAGGCAGTGACCATTGCCATTCAAAATAGCTACGATATTAAGTTAGTAGAAAACGCCTTGTCGATTGCACAAAACAATAACAACTACGGCGTTGCAGGAGGACTTCCAACAGTGACTGCAACTGGTACCAATAATAATACCTTAACAACGATCAATCAAACATTTCCCGATCCATCTAGGAACACGACTAGAAGCGGCGTGGATGGAACTACACTCAATGGTGGTTTATCGGCAACAATGATCTTGTTCAATGGATATAGAATTGCTGCTACTAAAGATCGTCTTGAAAGTATTCAAAAGCAGACAGAAGCTGCATTGCAAGTTCAAATGTTGAATACAAGTTCAATAGTAATGCAACAATATTATAATGTCATCAGACAAGTTGCGTTTTTAAAAACAATCGAAAAATCAATCGAAGCTTCTGAACAAAGAGTTGCGATTGTTAAAACAAGACAAGAAATTGGTGTAGCCAATCAAGCAGATTTATTGCAGTCTAGTTTAGATTTAAATGCCTTATTACAAGCTAAGCAAAATCAGTTATTGGTATTAGATCAAGTAAAAGCAGATTTATACAATAGCATGGTAGTGCCAGCAAATTCAAATTATAATTTCACGGATAGTATTCAAGTAGATCAAAAATTGCTTTTGTCTGATGTAGAATCTAAAATGAAAGCGCATCCATTATTACAATCTGCACAACAATTGATCAATGTCAATCAATTTTTAGAAAAAGAAACTAAAGCATTGATGTATCCAACCTTAAGAGCGAATTCTGGATTCAATTATAATAGCAATAAATCAGCAGCTGGATTTATCTTATTAAATGAAAGCTATGGTCCATTCTTGGGATTCAATTTGAGTATTCCAATTTATGCTGGAACTGCAAGTAAGCGTGCTTATAAAAATGCACAAATCAATACAGTGAGTGCAAAAATACAGTTCGACAATACTGCGCAAAATCTATCAACAGAATTATTTAAAACTTATCAGAACTATCAAAATAGTTTAAAGCAAACGCCAACTGAAATTCAGAACTATGAAATGTCAGACGCTTTATTAACCTTGGTGATGGAAAAATTTAAATTAGGACAAGCCACTATTGTAGATGTAAAGCAAGCACAACAAAGTTTTGAAACTGCAGGCTTTAGATTAACAAGCTTAAGATTCAGCGCAAAAATTGCAGAGATCGAATTAAAGCGTTTGTCCAATCAATTGAATTTCTAAGTAAATACAATAACACTATTTTAGACTCAATTTATTTTTGCAGCATAAATTGTAATGGAATCTGTACTCTTCCACTCCATGCATCTTCGCTGTGATCTTGATTTGTAAAATACTTAGTCAGCCAACTTTGTTGAGTATACCCTTTTTTACGCATCAATTCATCTACTTTATTTTGTAATGGTGGATAAAGCGCGTCTAAGGTTTGATCACCACAATCAAAGTATATTTTATGATTTTGAGCGTTTGGCAAATTTGCATTTAGGTATTGCATGAATGCTCCTGGTATTGGATTATTTTCCATTTCAAAAATTCCAGGCCAATGTGTGGACATACAAATAGCTCCACCAAAGACATTGGGATACTCACAAATTGCATACATAGAAATCAAGCCTCCCATACTACTGCCAGCTATAAAAGTATTGCTAGCATTTGTATTTGTTGAAAAGTTTTTATCAATATATGGCTTTAATTCTTCCACAATAAATTTCAAATAATTATTAGAATTGATTTCGTAATTATTAAATATAGATGAATAATTTTTTCTTACAGCCTCTTTGATGCTTGCTTTTTGTTCTAAGCTTAACATTTCAAAAGGTTTTTGAGGAAAATATTCAGAATGCCTTCTTTCTCCACCATTCCAAATGCCAACAACAATTACTTCTTTAATTTTATCTTCCTTTATCAATTTTGTAATTGATTCCTGCATTAACCAGCTTTTTTTATTCCAAGTAGTTGAAGGGTCAAAAAGCATTTGACCGTCATGCATATACAAAACGGCATATTTTTTATTTGTATTATAATCTAAAGGCAACCAAACATCTATATTTCTTTTAGGTATATAACTAGAAATTAAATTTTCAATACGCACCATAGTCCCATTTTCTACCTTAGGTATAGCTTGTGCATTTGAAAGATGAGCGCATATTATAAATAGAACACTCAATAGCATATTTCTCATATAATAGTTTTAAAATTGTACATTTTTGTTCAAAACTAAATAGTAACTTTAAATACTAAATTAAGATTATGAATTTAAATATAAGTCATTTTAGGTATGTATGTTCGGTATTAATTATATTACTATTAGCATGCAAGCCGAGTGTGGGTGGGCCAATCCTTAGTCCAATAAACCCTGAGAAACCAGTAAGCCCTGAGAAACCAGTAATTGTAGACACCAATTTCATAAAAGGAGCAGATATTAGTTGGGTAACCGAAATGGAGTCCAAAGGCATTAAATTTTATAATAAAAATAGTGTTCAAACAGAATGTTTTGCTTTAATGAAAGAGATTGGCATGAATGCCATTCGTATTCGTGTTTGGGTAAATCCTACGAATAAGTGGAATGGAATTGAGGATGTAATTGCGAAATGTGTAAGAGCTAAAAATTTAGGTTTAAAATTATTAATTGATTTTCATTATAGCGATAATTGGGCTGATCCTGGTAAACAAACAAAACCTGCAGCATGGTCATCGGCGGCTTTTCCTGTTTTAAAGGACTCTTTAAAAAATCACACTCTATTTGTATTAACCCAATTGAAGAATGCAGGAATTGATCCTACTTGGGTTCAAATAGGCAATGAAACAGACGATGGTATTTTATGGCCAGAAGGCAAAGCCAGTTTGAATATGCAAAATTTCGCACAACTCATTTCCACAGGGTATGATGCGTCTAAAAGTATTTTTCCCAATGCGAAAGTTATGGTACATGTTTCCAATGCTTATAATAATACTTTATTTAGATGGATCTTCGATGGTTTAAAAAATAATGGCGTTAAATGGGATATCATTGGCATGTCTTTGTATCCAAGTTATACAACTGGCGGCTGGCAGAATACCAATAATTTATGTCTGCAAAACATGAATGACATGGTAGAAAGGTATAAGACGCCTGTAATGATGGTAGAAATTGGTATGCCTTGGGACAATGCAACTGAAGCAAATTTATTTATACAAGATTTGATCAATAAAGTAAAATCGGTTAATGGAAACAATGGATTAGGTGTTTTTTATTGGGAGCCAGAATCATATAATAATTGGCAGGGATATAGCTTAGGCGCATTTGATAATGCGGGTAAGCCAACCATTGCATTAGACCCATTTTTAAAATAAGTCGAATATTTACAATCAAATATTAAATAAAAAACAATATATAATCATGATAAAATAATAAAATAAAATGTATAAGCTTTTTTTTAGTATTTTGGGTCTTACAAAATTCCCACTACCACTGTTTGGGTCCCTAATGAAGAAGATTTATTTATTTATATTTATTTTGTTGGCTTTTCAAACTAATGCACAGTTGTTAGTTAGCTCACCCAGTTTTATTACCGAAACAAATACCTCTACGACGATTACTGCCGATGCCTCTTTTGGGAATAAAAAATTAATTGGAATTACCAGTGATATTTTTGTTCATATAGGTGTTTTAACCTCCCTTAGCACCAGCAGTGCAGATTGGGAATATGTTGCTTCCACTTGGGGGACCTCAGATGCAAAGATAAAATGTGTTGCACTTGGAAATAATAAGTGGTCTTATACTATTAATACGAATCTTAGATCATTTTTTGGCATTACGGATGCCACTGAGAAAATTGTAAAAATTGCAATTTTATTTAGAGATGCTGCGGGTACTAATGTTTTAAGAAATGCAGATGGTTCGGATATGTATGTAAATGTCTATGATAATAACTTACATGTTAAAATTGACAGTCCTTTATTTCAGCCTACTTATGTAAAAAGTTTAGAACCACTTACCAAAAAAATTGGCGATACTATTTTTATCAATGGCAAATCAAATCAAAATACCAATTTAAAAATATTTTATAATGATACAGTTTTATCTACTGTAACCAATACAAATTCCATAAGTGCTTATAAAGTAATCAATAAAGTAGGTACGCAAAAGATTTATTTAAATGGAACAAGTAATTCAGTTACAGATACTGATACAGCTGAGTTTTACGTGAATGACAATCAAGTAAAAGAGGACCTTCCATTGGGGGCTGTTGATGGAGTGAATTATTTAGCGGGAGATACTTCGGTTATTTTAGTATTATATGCTCCCAATAAAAAAAGCATTAATGTAGTGGGTGATTTTAATAATTGGTCGGTTGCATTATCCAATGCAATGAAAATGACAAAAGACAGTGCGCGTTATTGGATTCAATTAAATGGTTTAACACCTGGAGTAGAATATGCATATCAATATTTAATTGACGGCAACTTAAAAGTAGCCGACTATAATGCAGAGAAAGTATTAGATCCAAATAATGATAGTTATATCCCTTCAGCCACTTATCCAAATTTAAAAGCATACCCAGTTGGCAAAACTTCAGGTATTGTAAGTGTGTTACAAACATCGAAACCAAAATATAATTGGAAGTACAATAATTTTGTTCGTCCAAATAAAAGTAATTTAATTATTTACGAAGTACTCATTCGAGACTTTGTTAAAAAACAAAATTTCAATGAGTTGCGTGACAGCTTAGATTACTTTAAAAGGTTGGGGATAAACACAATTGAATTAATGCCTGTTGCAGAATTTGAAGGCAATAATAGTTGGGGATACAATACCAATTTCAATTTTGCATTGGATAAATATTACGGCACGGAATTAGCATTTAAAGAATTTATAGATTCGGCACATGCCAAAGGAATAGCTGTGGTGTTAGATATTGTAATGAACCATGTATTTGGTTCTTCTCCTTTAGCCCAAATGTATTGGGATGGAACAAATAATGTACCTGCAGCCAATAATCCATGGTTAAATGTTTCGGCAACGCATCCTTTCAATGTGGGCAATGATATGAATCATGAATCACAAGCCACTAAATTGTTAGTTTCGAGGGTCGTAAAATATTGGTTAAACAATTATCGTATTGATGGATTTAGGTGGGATTTGTCTAAAGGTTTTACACAAAAAAATAATTCTTCCAATGTGAGTGCTTGGGGTAATTATGATGCAACACGAATTGCAACTTGGAAAAGTATTTATGACACTATGCAAAAAACTTCTTTAAATAGTTATTGCATACTTGAGCATTTTGCAGACAATGCCGAAGAAACGGAGTTGGCTAATTATGGTATGTTGCTTTGGGGCAATGCCAATCGTAATTTTAATCAATCTACCATGGGTTTTGGTTCGGACGCTTCTTTGAATGGCGCGTTTGCAAACGGAAGAGGATGGGCTAAGCAAAACTTAGTGACTTATATGGAAAGTCATGATGAAGAAAGGATCATGTATAAAAATCTTAATTTTGGAAACACAAATGGTGCTTATAATACAAGAGACACTGCTACAGCATTAAAACGAACCGAAATGGCTGCTGCTTTTTGGGCATTGGTACCTGGCCCTAAATTAATGTGGCAATTTGGTGAATTAGGGTACAACTATTCTATTAATACATGTACTAATTTAACAATTTCTAATGATTGTAGATTATCCGACAAACCTATTCGATGGGATTTTTATAACAATACAAATAGAAAAGGATTATTTGATGCTTATGCTAAATTCTTAAAGCTAAGATCAAACCCATCCTATGCAAATGACTTTATTTCAAATAAATACACTTTAAATACAACAGGTTTGTTTAAATCGGTACAGCTGAATGGCGATTCAATTAAATTAGTAGTTATTGGAAACTTTGATTTAAGCCCTCAAACAACGAGTGTTAGCTTTCCTTCAGATGGTATTTGGTATAGTGTTTATACAGACAAATATCTAGGTGTATCAAATGGCGCCGCCTCGGTGACCTTACAGCCAGGAGAATATATGGTCTATGCGAATAAAAATATCTCCACGCAGGTCATTACCGACCTATTGAATCTGGGCATGCCGACATTAGATATGAACACTCATTTTTACCCTAACCCATTGAAAATCAGTTCAGTAGTGGAATATAATCTTCCAGAAAGTGGCAAAGTAACGATTCGTGCATATACCGCTCAGGGACAGGATGCGGGAATTATTTTTTCTGGCTATCAGCAAAAGGGCTTCCAAAAAATCTTTATATACAAAAATCCCTTAATTAGAACTCCAGGCGTATATTTGCTATCAATACAACTTAATCAAAAACAAAAAATACAGAAATTTTTAACAATAAACTAACAATAAACAAAAACTAACAATTATTTAACTTGAAATTGTAAATCTATGAACATTAAAAAAACACTTGTGGTTACACTGTTTGCCATCATTGGTATTTCAGTATCTGCCCAAGATCGAACGGTTACAGGTAAAGTAACTGACGAAAAAAATGGAGCTCCTTTGGTAGCTGCCTCGGTTGCTGTTAAGGGAACCAATAAAGGAACTACAACTGCTGCTGATGGAACATTTAGTATCAATGTGGCTTCTAATCAAACTACATTGGTTGTTACATTATTAAACTATGCAACTAAAGAAGTCCAAATTGCTGGAAAAAACAACATCAGCGTTTCCTTATCACAATCTACAGATCAATTAAGCGATGTGGTAGTGATTGGTTATGGTTCAGTTAGAAAAAAAGATTTAACAGGTTCTGTATCAACAGTAACTTCAAAAGACTTTAACACAGGAGCAATTACCACTCCCGAACAATTAATTGCAGGTAAAGTTGCCGGCGTATCTATTATTAGTAACAATGGTGCTCCAGGTTCTGGAAGTACTATTCGTATTAGAGGAGGTGCTTCTTTAAATGCAAGTAACGATCCTTTAATTGTTATTGATGGTATGCCAATTGATGGTGGAGGAATTTCAGGTCAAGCAAATGCTTTGGCTTTAATTAACCCGAATGATATTGAATCTTTCTCAGTATTAAAAGATGCATCTGCTGCTGCCATTTATGGTGCTAGAGCATCTAATGGTGTAATTTTAATTACAACTAAAAAAGGTAAGAAAGGTGCAATGAAATTAGATTTTACATCTCAATTAAGTATTGGTAATGTGTCTAAAAAAGCAGAAGTATTAAATGCAGATGAAATTAGAAATATTGTAAATACAAAAGGATCTTCAACTTTACAAGCTTTATTAGGTAAAGCAAATACAGATTGGCAAGATCAAATTTATCAAACTGCAATAAGCACAGAAAATAACGTTAGTATTTCTGGTGTTATTGAAAATGTACCGTATCGTTTATCATTAGGTGATTTGAATCAAAAAGGGGTGTTAAAAACAGATCAATTAAAGAGATCAACTGTGGGATTGAATTTGAGTCCAACATTCTTTGACAATCACTTAAGCGTTAATTTAAATTTAAAATTATCTAGTAGCCAAAGTCGTTTTGCCGATCAAGGTGCAATTGGCGCAGCTACTGCTTTTGATCCAACCAAACCTGTTGAAAGCCCTAGTATGCGTTTCGGAGGATGGTGGGAATGGCTAGATCCAAATTCTACTAATGGATTAAAAGCGTTATCACCTAAAAATCCATTAGGATTATTAGAACAAAGACAAAGCAATAGTGATGTAACAAGACAAATTGCAAGTGCATTATTTGATTATAAAGTACATTTCTTGCCTGATTTACATGTTGTTGTGAATACTGGTTTGGATAATGCAGAAGGCAAGGGAACAAATATAATAAACGATAGTGCTGCTTCTACTTATATGCGTTTCAAAGACCCTGCAAATAAATTTCATGGTGGTTCAAATAACCAATATCGTCAAACAAGAAACAATAGTTATGTAAATACTTATTTAAACTATGCTACAGACATTAAGGCGATCAATTCAAGATTAGAATTGGTTGCTGGTTATGAATACCAAGCTTATAAGACAACTAATTATAATTTTAGTGATTTAACCTATGATAAAACTGTCGTAAATTCTCCAAATTTTCAATATGACATTCCTGAATATCGCTTGTCTTCCTATTTAGGAAGATTAAATTTGAATATTCTTAATAAATATGTCATAACAGCTTCGGTTCGTCAGGACGGATCTTCTAAGTTTAATCTAGACAATAGATATGCTGTATTCCCATCAGCAGCTATCGCTTGGAAATTATCAGAAGAAAATTTCTTGAAAAACTCTACTGTATTTTCTGATTTAAAATTAAGAGCTAGTTATGGTGAAACAGGACAACAAGACGGTATTGGTTACTATGACTATATCTCTTATTATAATTTAGGTTCTAATACTGCTCAATATCAATTTGGAAATTCCTTCAATTCGATTTCCCGTCCAAATGGATATTATTTTAATAGAAAATGGGAGCAAACGGCTACTGCAAACGTAGCTTTGGACTTTGGCTTGTTTGACAATAGAGTAAGCGGTACAGTTGAACTTTATAATAGAACAACTACCGACTTGTTAAATGAAATCAATCAACCCGCAGGTACTAACTTTAGTAACAAAATTGTTGCAAACGTAGGTAGCATGGAAAACAAAGGTGTTGAGCTTACTTTAAACTTCCAACCTATCAAAAATAAAACAACCACTTGGGATGTTTCATTAAACGGTACTTATAATAAAAATGAAATCACTAAATTAACGATCTCTGATGATCCTAATTATGCAGGTGCAAGATATGGTGGAATAAGTGGTGGTACTGGTAATACAATTTTAATACAATCAGTAGGATATCAAAGAGGTTCATTCTTTGTATTTAAACAAGTTTATGATGCAGCAGGACTTCCAATTGATGGTTTATTTGCTGATTTAAACAGAGATGGCAGTATCAATGAAAAGGATTTGTATCAATATAAAGGCAACAATCCTGAATTCTTCTTTGGTGCAAGTTCAAGTTTAACTTACAAAAAATGGAATGCGGGATTTGTATTAAGAGCGAATATTGGAAACTATATGTATAATAACGTAGCCTCTAGCAGTGGTACATTAAGGAACTTCTTAAATCCAATTGGTTATATTAATAATGGATCAAGAGATTACTTAAAAACTGGATTCAGTGGTGATGGTTCTAATTATTTCTTATCTGATTACTATGTACAAAATGCTTCTTTCTTGCGTATGGACAATATCAATATTGGCTATAATGTTGGAAAGTTATTTAATAATAAAGCAAATTTGAGAATTAATGCAAATGTTCAAAATGCGTTTATTATTACAAAATACAAAGGCTTAGATCCAGAAGTTAATGGAGGTATTGATAATAATTTCTACCCTCGTCCTAGAACCTTTGTTTTGGGATTAAATCTTAATTTCTAATTCATTCATTCGTATAAATAAAAGAAAAATGAAAAACAATAAATTGAAAATAGTAATAGCCATATTTTGTTCGGCCTTCATCATGGTTTCTTGTAATAGGCAATTAGACTTGTTACCAACCAATGATGTTACCGCTAATTTGGTTTATAAAGATGCAGCTGGCTACAAACAAGCCTTTGCAAAAATGTATGCAAGTTTTGCATTAACTGGAAATAGTGGTCCTAACGGCAACGGAGATATTCAAGGGATTGACGAAGGTACTTCTGACTTTCTAAGATTATATTGGAAAGCACAGGAATTAAGTACGGACGAGGCAGTTGTTTCTTGGGGTGATCCTGGTATTCAGGATTTCCACAATATGAATTGGTCTTCAAGTAATCCTATGTTAACAGGTTTGTATTATCGTTCTTATTACCAAATTACTTTGGCGAATGATTTCATCAGACAAGCATCTGATGCAAATTTAACTGCTAGAGGTATTACTGGTGTTGATGCTGATAATGTTAAAAAGTACAGAGCTGAAGCGCGTTTTTTAAGAGCGTATCAATATTCAATCTTGTTGGATTTGTTCGGTAATGTTCCATTTGTAACAGAAGCCGATGTATTAGGTGCATCATTACCTAAACAAAAAACAAGAACAGAATTGTTTAGCTATATTGAAAGTGAATTAAAAGCAATGGAAGCAGATTTGGTTGATGCTAGAAAGAATGAGTATGGTAGAGCAGATAAAGCTGCTGCTTGGGCATTACTTGCTAGAATCTACTTAAACGCACAAGTATATACTGGTGCTGCAAAAAATGCAGAAGCAATTACATATTCTAAAAAAGTAATTGATGCTGGTTATTCTTTAATTAGTGATTACACTAAATTAATGAGAGCAGACAATAACTTAAACAATTCAGAGTTCATTTTAACAATCAACTTTGATGGAAGATTTACACAAAACTGGGGTGGAACAACCTTCTTAACGCACGCTGCTATTGGTGGTTCAATGACCGCAGCTCAGTTTGGTGTGGATGGCGGATGGGGTGGTATAAGAACAACTAAAGCTTTCTCTGATAAATTTGCTGATATTACAGGTGCAACAGATAAGCGTGCTCAAATTTATACTACGGGACAATCTGCTGAAATCAATGACTTAACTAAGTTTACAGATGGTTACGCGATTACTAAATTTAGAAATACTACAGCAAGTGGTACAGCAGGATCAAGTTTAGTTTGGACTGATATTGACTTCCCTATTTTTAGATTAAGTGAAATGTATTTGATTTATGCTGAGGCTGTTGCAAGAGGTGGTACTGGTGGTGATGCAACTACTTCATTAGGATATATCAATACCATGCGTCAAAGAGCATATGGAAATGCTACTGGAAATATCACCGCTACACAATTAACTACTGATTTTATTTTAGATGAGCGTTGCAGAGAATTATATTGGGAAGGTTTTAGAAGAACTGACTTAATTAGATATAATAGATTTGTTGAGTCTACTTATTTATGGCCTTGGAAAGGTGGTGTAAAAAGTGGAACAAGTGTTGATGCATGGAGAAAATTGTATCCACTACCTTCTGCAGATATCTCTTCCAATACAAATCTTAAACAAAATACAGGGTATTAATACCATTGTTAAAAGACTAAAATAAATTATATGAAAAAAATTATTCAATCATTAATCTACTTGAGCATTGCGATAGTATTTTTTGTTTCCTGTGAAAAGGATGAAGCAAAAGATACTTTTGTAAGTGGAACTACTCCAGTATTTGCTGCATCTGTAAAGGATAGCATCGGATTAAATTTTAATACCGAAGACGATAAGGCCGTAACATTTAGCTGGTCGAATCCAAATTATCAGTTTGCTTCTGGTATAAGCTCTCATAACGTTGCTTACACTTTAGAAATTGACACAGCAGGTGCAAATTTCAATGGCAAAAATAAAATATCTGTTTCTATTAGCCAAGATCTAACAGTAACCTATACTCAAAAAGCGTTTAATATTTTAATTTCTGATTTAAAAGTTAAAACTGGTAAAGTTGCTCAATTAGAAATGCGTGTACTTGCTTCTTTAGGAAGTAAAGCCACTAGTATAGTTTCAAATAAATTGGTATTTAAAGTACTACCTTATGCACCTCCACCAAAAGTACCAGTTCCAACTGCTGGCACCTTATGGGTTACAGGTAACGCATTTGCTTCAGATTGGTCAAATCCATTACCTTCTCCATTTGATGTAAGTCAAAAATTCACAAAAGTTTCTGATACACAATATGAATTAGTGGTAGATATGAAATCTACTGGTAACTACAAATTAATTCAAGAGCAAGGTGTTTGGGGAACCCAATACAAAAAATTAGCAGGTGATGCTAGCTCAGGTACTTTTGAGAAAAAAGATGCTGACCCAGGATTTGACGCACCAGCTGTTGCAGGAAAATATAAATTAGTATTCGACTTCCAAGCCGGTACCTATACTGTAACTAAACAATAAGTTGTAATAAAGTAAAATATTAAATAATGAAACAAATACTAAAAACGTTCCTATTTACTGCTTCACTTGCAATCGTATTATTTGCTTGTGAGAAAGTAGAACCATTAGTAGTTTATAAAAATGGTGTTACTGCTACCTTGCAGTCATCTGCAACTACTATTGCACCAAAAGTGGTTGATTCGCTAACAACTGTGGTAACCTTTAATTGGACAAACCCACAATATGCTACCGATTCAAGCACAGTTAAATACGTAATACAAATGGATTCAAGTGGCCGTAATTTCTCTAAGGCAGCTTCAATTGTATTAAAGAATAAGTCAAGTCATTCAATGGTTGCAAAAGATCTAAATGCAATTTTATTGAATATGGGATTCAAATACAACACAGCCTATAAGGTTGATGTTCGTGTTATAACATCTTATGCCAACAACAATGAACAAATTGCTTCTAATGTATTGACAATAACAATGACCCCATATGTGGTGCCTCCAAAAGTAACACCGCCAACTACTAAGACTTTATTCTTAGTTGGTGATGCAACAGCAGGCGGCTGGAATAATCCAGTACCGGTGCCAACCCAACAATTTACTAGAGTCGACTCTGTAACATATCAAGGTAAATTCTATTTAATTGCAGGAAAGCAATACTTAGCACTACCATTGAATGGCAATTGGGATAATAAATACTCTGTTGCGGATAATAATAAATTTGGCATTGCGAATGGTGGTGATTTTGGATTTAATTTTTCTGACAATTTCCGCTCACCAGCTGTAACAGGAATCTATAACATTAAATTAGATTTCCAAGCTGGTAAATTTACTGTGACTTTAGATAAAGATTATGCATTTTTATACGTACCTGGTGAATACCAAAGCTGGACACCAAGTTCTGCACCAACTTTGGCTTCTCCAGCTAAAAATGGCAGCTATTCTGGTTTTGTTTACTTTAATGCAGCATCCAAATTTAAATTAACTAATCAACCAGATTGGGCGGGTACTGCTTATGGTGCAGGTGCTGCAGGAAAAATTAGTTCAACTGGTGGTGACCTAAGTGTTGCTTCTGCTGGTTATTATATGATTAATGCAAACACTGTTAATATGGACTATTCTGCAACCAAAACAACTTGGGGTATTGTTGGTGCGTTTAGTTCATGGGGCGAAAACTCAGATACGCAGTTAGCATATGCCGACGGGAAGTGGACTGGAACATTGGTATTAGCAGCTGAAAGTGAGTTGAAATTCAGAGCAAATAGCGGCTGGGATATCAACATGGGTGACGACGGTGGTGATGGTGTATTAGAAGCTGGCGGTGCAAATTTAAAATTTGGCGCTGGTACGTACAAAGTAGTCTTAAACCTAAGCAATGCTGGCTATTATACTTATTCATTTACGAAGCAATAGTATTCAAAAAGAATAATATAATTATAGATAAAAAAAAGAGGCACCACGTAAGTGGCGCCTCTTTTTTATTACTTATTTTTTATTTCCAGCCGTCTCCGTCAAGGATACATGGTTAAAACCATGATCCATTGAATACAGTATCGCCGTTGGCGTTGTTTTTTGCAGCCCTTCTTTTCACTTGTCTATTATGAATCCATGTGCTTACAAACATCAATGGAATAAACACAAATGTTAAAGGAGGGATACCTAACATGCTAATCCACTTGCCACCAAATTGACGACGCATTGGACGACGCAATCTTTCTGCAATTAAATACATGGCAGGGACAATGAACAAAGTCATAAAGAAGGCAAAAGCCAATCCAAAGATAATGGTCCAGCTTAAAGGCTTCCAGAACGCCACGTTATCCCCACCAAAGAAGATATGTGGGTTTAGTTCACTAAATAAAGTCACAAAATTGATATTGAAACCAACTGCAATAGGAATGAATCCCAGGATGGCAGCAAGTGCAGTTAAGAGTACAGGAATAATTCTAGTTTTACCGGCTTGGATGACTGCTTCTCTTGTTTTATAGCCACGGCTTCTTAATTCATCCGCGAATTCAATCACAAGGATACCGTTTTTAACAACGATACCAGCTAGTCCAACAATACCAAGACCCGTCATGATGCCAGATACCTTCATACCTGTTAAAGCAAACCCTAACAATACCCCAATGATACTAAATAAGATCTCCGTTAAGATAATCACCGACTTAGAAATAGAATTGAATTGTAATACTAAAGTGAACAAAATTAACATCAAGGCAATGATCAAGGCTTTACCAAGGAAGGCAACTGTTTCTAATTGTTGTTCATTCTCCCCAGTTTGTTTTACTGTAACACCTTCAGCAATGCCTTTATAGTTTTCAATGTATTGCGCAATCACTGCATTCACAGCAGTTGGGTTATACCCCTCGTTCGTTAATACATTAGAACGTAATTGGATCTGTCTTTTTTGGTTCTTTCTTTTCACGCTTCCTAAAGTACTTGTAGGTTCTACTTTCACTAAAGAACTGATTGGGATATTCTTTACCATACCACCAGCAGCCATATCACGGAAAGACAAACGCATATTTAATAAGTCTACTAAATTTTTACGTTGCATCTCTTGGTTACGTAATTGAATTTTGTATTCGTCTTTACCGTCTTTGATTTTAGAAATTTCTTTACCAAATAAAGCCGTACGAATTTGCATACCCACTTGTGCAGATGATACACCTGCGCTTAATGCACGGTCTCTATCAATTGTTAAAGTCAATTCAGGATTTTGTAAATCCACATCCATCTTTAATTCTTCGATGCCAGGAATCTGCGCTGCGTCTAAATAGTTCTTTAAATCAACAGAAGTTTTGATTAATTTATCAAAATCTTCGCTCTGAATTTCAATATTCACTGGAGGATCTGTTGGCGGACCGTTAGATTCTTGTGTAACTGTAATTTCCGCACCAGGTATGCCTTTCATCTCCTTACGCACTGCATCCAAATAAGGCATAGTAGAAACGCCATGACGTTTTTCATACTCCACAAAATTCACTTGTATACGACCCAATTCAGATCTTGTACTTCTGTCCCCACTCTTTGGGTCGCTGGCTCCAATTGCAATATTAGCAATGGTAGATTCTACTAGTGGGTTTTTCTTACCATTATCTGTACCCAATACTTTATTGACTCTAGCTTCTAATACCTTCGTAATGGAATCGGTATGTTTCACTTCGGAACCTACTGGTAATTTTATATACACATAAATTTCGTTAGGATCTGCTTGAGGGAAAAACTCAATCCCTGTTCTGCCTGTACCGACGCTAATACCAAATAGGATAAAAGACAAAATTAATAATCCAAAAGTGGCAAATAATAATTTTACAGGTCTCCAACCGGTTAATGATCTTCTTAAAATGCGCTCATATAAATTCATCATATTCGGCAAAGTCTTTTCTTGGAATTGTTTGATCGCAGCCGCAATAAAATATTTATTGGCTACAACCAAAATCATAAAGAAGATGACTAGGTTGCCTAAGAAAGTCGCACCCATGATATCTAATACGATTCCAAAACCAATTGGAATCCAGAAAGTTTTTTTCTTGAAGATGGCAGCTTTTGGTTCATTGTTATCATGCTCTTCGTGGTTCATAAAGTCTACCGCAAAAACTGGATTCATAATAAAGGCTACCACCAAGGATGCTGTTAAAGTAAAGATCAACATCGCAGGTAAGTAGACCATGAATTTACCAATGATACCAGGCCAGAATAATAATGGGAAAAACGGTGCCAAGGTTGTAATGGTTCCCGCTAATACAGGAATAAACACTTCACCAGCAGCCATTTTAGCGGAAGTGGTAGCAGTTAATTTACCCTTCCCTTGCACAAAAATTCGGTGGGTATTCTCTATTACCACAATGGCGTCATCTACAATGATACCCAACCCAAATAAGAGGGCAAACAGCACCATAAAGTTCAAGGTAATATTGGTGCCAATGAGTAAGTTACCTGCTGGTAAAAACACAAAGGCAACAAACATACTCAATGGCACAGATAAGGCCACAAAGAAGGCATTGGTCACGCCCATAAAGAACATCAGTACAATTAATACCAATATAAAACCTATCACAATGGAGTTCACTAATTCTGTGAATGAAGACCTTGTTTTAATACTTTGATCTCCAGTGATCACCGTTTTTAAGTCTTTTGGTAAACTTGTTAATTTAGCTTCATCTATAATCTTCTTGACTGCATCAGAAGTTTCAATCAAGTTTTCTCCACTACGTTTGATGATGTTTAAAGTCAATACATTTTTGCCATCTAAACGCGCATAGCTTTCATTTTTCTTTACAGTATCTACAATGGTTGCCACATCTCTTAAATAAATAGGCGCGCCACTTGTATTACGAACAATGATGTTTGCAATGTCGTTGGCATTCTTAAGTTGACCTTTTAATTGAAGGTTACGTTGCATGGTGCCCACTTCTAAAAGTCCACCAGATAAATCAAGGTTTTCTCTTTGAATGGCAAAAGTGATATCGTCGAATGTGATGCCTGAGCTTTGCATTCTAAAATTGTCTACATTAATTTGAAACTCACGTTCAGGCGCACCCACTAGGTCTATACGATTCACTTGTGGGATACTTTCTAATTGATCTTTTAAGTCATCTGCGTATTTCTTTAATTGCACCGAACTATAATTACCACTTATATTCACATACATAATTGGCTGCTCACTAAAATTCACTTCAATCACACGAGGCGCTTGCGTTAAATCATTTGGCAAGTCAGTCTTTGCTTTATCTACCGCGTCTTTTACTTTTTGTAATGCAATATCTGGCTTCACGCTGGTATTAAATTCCACCGTGATGGCAGAGAAGTCTTGTTGAGACACCGAAGTGAACTTACTAATCTTTACACCTGTAATAGCTTTGATTTGTTTTTCTAGGGGACGCGTTACTAAGTTTTCAATATCCTTAGGAGAATTACCTACATACACCGTTTGCACGTACATGGTAGGAATCACAATCTCAGGAAATTGCTCTTTAGGAAGGGTCAAAAATTGGTAGATACCACCAAGGCTAATAAATAACATCAATAAATAGATGGATGTTTTATTGGTGATACTCCAAGAAGTTGGTTTAAATTCTTTAAACTTTTCTTTGATATTATTAAGTGTCGACATATGGATCGGTTGTGCTTTTATGAATTATTTAATGCTAGTAGTGATCAATTGACCATCATAGATCGATTGATATCCTTCCGAGATTAAGATGTCGCCAGCAGCTAAGCCCCCAAGTACTTCGATATTATTACCATAAAATTCACCTGTTGAAACCATTTTCTTACGTGCAAACATTTTACCGCCTTCCATTACTGCCACATAAACAAATTTACCTTTCTCGTCGGTTTGTAATAAGTTTACTGGGATACTAATCGCATTTTGCTTTTCGTAGTCTTTGATTTTAACTTGTGCCAATAAATTTGGTCTAAAGTTGTTATCAATTGGTAATTTAGATTCTATATAAAAGCTTCTGTTTAAAGGGTCAATCACATTGCCTAATACATTGACTTTATTGTTGATTGTCTTTTGAATATCAGGGAAGGTTAAAGTTAGTTCTGTACCCACTTTTACTTTACCAGCATAATTTTCAGGTACCTGTGCAGTCAATTTAAGTTTAGTGGTATTCACTATTTTAATTTGACCAGGCCCCATGAACAATTCACCCACTTTCACATTCACTTCTTCTGCCACCCCGTCTACATCGCTATAAATACTTGTAAACGCCAATTGATCTTTTACCATTCCAAGTTGTTCCATAGCAGCTCTTAATTGGCTAGCCAATGCGTCTGCATTGGTTTTAGCAGTCATCAATTGAATTTCGCTTCCAATATTTTGTTCCCAAAGGTTCTTTTGTTTTTCATAAACTGCTTTTGCTAAAGCCGCTTGAGCTTTTAAAGTCTCAATATTTTGAGTTGCAGCAGCTGCACTTTGTTTAATTAAGGTATTGTCTAATTGTAAAATCAATTGTCCCTTTTTAACCCTATCTCCTCTATTGATATAAATCGCCCTTACTTGTCCACCGCCTGCACGAGGGGTAATATAAGAAACACTCTCAGACTCTACTTTACCTTGTAATTCAATATAATGAGTAAATGTTTCTGTTTGGATCGTATCTGTAGCAACCAAGATGGCTTTTGCTGCAGAAGCGCCGCCAGCTTTTTCTACTTCTTTTTCTAAAGCTACTATTTGCGCATTCAATTTGAGTGCTTGCTTTTTTAAGCTTGCCAAAGATTTTTGTTTTGCTTCTATAGTATTGTCGCCACTACCACAGGCAGTTGCAAGAACAAGTAGGCTAAGGGTAAATAATGTTGCGAATGATTTCATTGTATCTGAATTTTATATTAATTGTGTATTTGTTTTAATTATAGTTTTCCGCTTGCTTTTAATAGGTCTACTTTAGAAATTAAGGCAGTATATAGGGCATTCATAAAATTATTCTGCGCAGCTACTAAATCTGCCTGAGCAGCAGAGATTTCCGTATTAGAGCCGGCACCTGCTTCGAATTTCTTTTTTGTTTGGCTGTAGACATTTTCAGCTAATTGCATATTCTTTTTTTGAAAAATCACAGTGGCTACAGACGACATATAGTTCAGCTTAGCTTGACTCAATTCATTGTCAATATTGTTTTTCAAAGCAGTCATTTGGTTGTCTACCTGTTGTAATTCAAGTTTAGCCTTATTCATTTTAGCCAATCTTGCACCTCCGTTGAATAAAGGAAAGTTTAGATTTAAGCCAATGAGTGCAGTTTCAAACCAGCTCCCTTTTTTATCAAAAAAATCAAATTTGGTTCTTTGTGCATTTTTAGTGTAAGCGCCATTCATTGTAATGGTGGGTAAAAAACTCAATTGGTAACGCTTAATATTGAACTCACTTAATTTTTTGATTGTTGTTAAATACTGAAAATCTTTACGAATGCCATATTCAAAATTGTCTTCGAAAAGTACATCTGTACTAAGATTGGTTTCGTTGATTACATCTGTTAAAATAAGACTGTCTTTAACAGGCATGCCCATTAACATTTTTAAACCCATAAATCCAATGGTGACACTATTGTTTGCTTTTAATTTTTCAGTTTGTAAATTGTTTAATTGCACATTCACTTTATCTACATCTAATTTTTCTGCAAAACCATTTTTATACATTACTGAAGCATCATTTGCTAATTTTTGTAATCGTTCGATATTCGCATCTAAAATATTTAATTGTGTTTTACTTGCAGATAGTTGGTAGTAAATTTTATAAATATTTGCTTTGATGTTTTCTTCGGTTAAGGCAGCATTTTTTCTCTTCCAATCTAAAGAAGTTGCCCTAGCTTGTAATGCAATGAATACTTGGCCATCAAATAATATTTGATTAAAATTAGCCCCATAATTTGCATTGAATTTTGTACCAAACTGAACAGGAATAAAGGTTCCAACGGCACCACCAAATATTTGACCAGGTAATAAAGAAGTTGGAATCGTTAAAAAGTTTGTACCCCCTAAGCTACTACCAATAGAAGGCAATGCTGCCGATGCAATTTCTTTATTAGTTTGTATTTGAATATCAATATCCAATAATGAGTTTTTAACTTGTACATTATTTTTTTGTGCATAGGTCACAGCGTCAGCAAGAGAAAATGCATGTACCATTTTTTGATCCTGCGCGAATGTAGTTGTGACAAAAAATACCGTTATTATGAATAGGTTTTTTTTCATGTGTCTATTTAAATTGCTTGTTTGTGTAATTGTTTATATTTATCCATTAATTCATGTCCTTTCACTGTCATCAATCCATACACAAAGTGTTCCATCAATTGGGTGTGTACTTCAATGGAATTGAATTTGTTCAAAGGAAATAGGCGAAGGTTAAAAGGAATAAAAACAGTTTCTAAACGAAATTTAGAAACGATATCTATATCAAGATCGGCCCTATAACATCCTTCCTTTATGCCCTTACTTAAATTTTGTTTGATCAAGGAGAACAAAAATTCATCCTTATGATTCTTAATGATTTCAAAAGCAGTTGGAAAATGTTTTTCCAATTCCATCATCGAGTTGGGATTCATTGTTTGTGTCATTGCCTTCATATTCTCCATCACTAAAAACATTTCGTGAATGGCATTTTCTGCTTTGGTCTCACAAGCAACACAAGAAGTTTGATGATTTTTTAATTCCAGGTTCACCACCGCTTTCACCAAATCATCTTTATCCTTATAATATAGATAAATGGTCTTCTTGCTGATCCCCAATTCTTGGGCCAGGTCGTCCATCGTCACCTGTCTTAGACCAGACTGGAGCATTAAATCCCTTGATTTTAACAGTATTCTTTCTTGCATAGCTTAAGTTGAAGGCGCAAAACTAAGAAAACTTTAGACGTTTTCAAAGTTTCCACGATGAAATCTGTATTAATTATTGAAAAATGACCTAAATGAGTGAAATTTGTAACTAAATCAGCACAAAATGCCCTTTTTTAGGCCAAATTTTAACAGAAAACAGCTTTTAAGCCACTTAGCAAGATTCTTTTTTCAAGGCATCATCGCTTTGGCACCAATTGGGGTAACTGTTTGGATTATAGTGACTTTATTTAATTGTGTAGACAATTTCTTACCTAATTTACTAAATGCTCTTTTTCCAATCCAATTTGCTGCTGTCAATGGCCAAATACCAAAAGTGACTGGCTTGGGATTTTTAGTAGCGATTATGCTAGTCCTTATAGTCGGTTGGTTGTCTTCTTTATTTTTTGTAGAAAGATTGGTCTCCATTTTTGATAAGTTATTAGAACGCACACCTGGCGTCAAAATTATTTACTCATCGGTGAAAGATTTCTTAGAAGCTTTTGCAGGAAATAATAAAAAATTTGATAAACCAATTTTGGTTTCTATCGACGGAAATGATATCTGGAGAATAGGATTTATCACGCAAGAAAGTTGTGAGCACTTAGGTTTAAAAGATCATGTGACGGTTTATGTCCCGCATTCTTATGCAATTTCGGGCATTTCATTTATGGTACCTATTTCGAACACCAAAAAATTACCAAAGCATATGAATGCTGCAGAAGCCATGAAGTATGCGATATCAGGAGGTGTTACAACTACAGTTGAGGAAGAAGAGAAAGATGCAGTGCATCTTTCGATGGGAAGCAAAGAGCCTTCGATGGGAAGCAAAGATTAATTTTCAAAAAATACGAATGCAATTACACAATTTTAATTCAGGCCCTTCCATTTTACCCAAGGAAGTTTTAGATGAAGCGGCAGCCGCCATTCATAATTTTAATGGAACGGGTTTATCTATTTTAGAAATTGGACATCGAACAACGCATTTTGTTGCGGTAGTGGAAGAAGCAAAACAAATTGTAAAAAGATTGATGGATATAGGTGATGATTATGAAGTTTTGTTTTTGCAAGGAGGGGCGACGATGCAGTTTATGCAAGTGCCTATGAATTTATTAGATGAAAATGGATTAGCAGCGATTTGTGATAACGGTATATGGGGACATAAAGCAGTGAAAGAAGCACAAATTTTTGGTCCGGTCAAAGTGGTATCAGATACCAGTGCAGATAAACATACTTACATCAATAAGGCCCTTGAATTGCCTGCCAATACTAGTTATTTGCATATTACCACTAATAATACGGTGGAGGGAACTCAATGGCATAGCTACCCGCAGGTGGATGTACCAATGGTGGGCGATATGAGTTCGGATATTTTTTCTAGACCGACTCCGTTTCATCAGTTTGATTTAATTTATGCAGGCGCACAAAAAAATATGGGTGCAGCAGGTGTCACTTTGGTGGTGGTTAAAAAATCAATACTCGGAAAAACGAATAGAAACATTCCTGCAATTTTAGATTATCAAAAACACATAGAAGCAGGCTCATTATTAAATACGCCTCCAGTATTTTCGATTTATGTAAGTTTACTCACATTAAGATGGATCGAAAAAGAAGGTGGATTAGTAGAGATGGAAAAAAGAAATACTGCAAAAGCAAAATTATTATACGAAACAATTGACGCGTCTGAACATTTTTATTGTCCCATTACAAAAGAAGATAGAAGTATCATGAATGCAGTTTTCTTTTTAAAAGATCAAACAAAAGAAGCTGATTTTTTAACTCTGTGTAAAGAAAAGGGCATGATTGGTGTGAAAGGTTATCGAACAGTGGGTGGCATAAGAGTAAGTATGTACAATGCGATGCCTATGTCAAGTGTAGCTGCATTTTGCGAGTTAATAAAGGCTTTTGTTTAAGGCTATTTGATGTCTCAAAATAAATTATTTTTAACGAATCAATGGCCATCAAGTAGATTATATTCGATAAAATGAACGATATTTGTCCTCATGGCAAAAATTAGTCCCTTTGAGGCATTGCGTCCTCAGCCTCAATTAGCGAAGCAAGTTGCAAGTAAACCTTACGATGTTTTAAATAGTGCAGAAGCAAAATCAGAAGCTGTTGGAAATGCTTATTCTTTTTTACATATTACTAAAAGCGAAATTGATTTACCAGAAACCGTAGACATCCATAGTCAACAAGTGTATGATATTGCATTGGATAATTTAAATGCATTCATGCAAAGAGATGTGTTGTTTAAAGAATCAAAACCATGTTATTATATCTATCAATTAATCATGGATGGTCGTGCGCAAACTGGATTGGTTTGTGTGAGTAGTGTGGATGATTACGAAAATGGTATTATCAAGAAGCATGAGTTTACGCGTCCAGAAAAAGAGTTGGATAGAATCAATCATATGAAGACGATTGGCGCACAAACAGGCAATGTTTTTTTAGCGTACAGAAATCAAGCTGCCATTGATACTTTGATAGAAAAATGGAAGACGACCAAAAATGCAGTCTATGATTTTACTGCAGAAGATGGCATACAGCATACGGTTTGGGCAGTAAGTGATACTGATACCATTGCACAGATTACTCAATTATTTGAGACAGAAGTGCCATGCACGTATATCGCAGACGGACATCACAGAGCGGCATCGGCTGCAAAAGTGAGAACAGCGATAGGCAAACAAAATACAAGTGCAGACTATTTCTTAACGACTTTGTTTCCATCTAACCAATTGGCAATCATGGATTACAATCGAGTGGTGAAAGATTTGAATGGACATGATGCAGCCGCATTTTTAACTGCATTAGCGCAAGATTTTGATGTTGAAACAATGGACGCTGCATTTAAACCAGCTGCTTTACATCGTTTTGGATTGTACATGCATCATCAATGGTATGCATTGACTGCAAAACCTGGCACTTACAATGATGCAGACCCTATTGGTGTTTTAGATGTGACCATTTTATCCAATAATATTTTAGATAAATTATTAGGGATCAAAGACCAACGCGTCGATAAAAGAATTGATTTTGTGGGCGGTATCCGTGGGATGGAAGCCCTAGAAGCGAGGGTGGATAGCGGTGAAATGGCTTTGGCAATTAGCTTGTATCCTGTCACGATTGACCAATTATTCAATATCTCGGATGCGGGCGAAGTCATGCCACCAAAAAGCACTTGGTTTGAGCCAAAATTAAGGGATGGTTTATTGACCCATATGATTTACGATTCCAACGATTAATGAAGTTTATATACTCAACTTTAAAAAGATTTATATAAAAGTCGAGTAGCTTATAATTCCTTTCTAAAACCAGTCTTTTGACTGGTTTTTTTTGTATTTTGTTGGACAAATCACCTGACATATGGAATCTAAAAGACTCTTTGATTGTATAGAACATCAGTTAGCAAATTTTCCTCAGGAAGCGATGTTTGCTGCAAAAGAAAATGGCGCTTGGAAAAAATATCCTACGACCGAAGTGGCTTCAACCGTGAATGCATTAAGTGCAGGATTATTAAGCCTTGGTTTATCTGGACATGATTTTACGCCAGAAGGATCAGATAAAATTGCCATCATCAGTAGCAATAGACCAGAATGGTTGATGGCGGATATGGCCACACAACAAATTGGTGTCATCTGGGTGCCAGTTTATCCTACCACCAATCCATTAGAATTGACTTTTATTTTGAATGACGCATCTGTACAATACATGTTTGCGAGCAATCAAGAATTATACAATAAAGTGATGTCTATTAAAGACAAAGTACCATGTTTAAAAGCCGTCTACACTTTTGATCGTATCGAGGGTGCAAAACATTGGTCAGAACTGTGTTTACAGGACGCAGATTTATTGCAACAAGTAGATGTCATTAAAAAAACAATTCCTGTAGAGCAAGTAGCCACTTTTATTTATACTTCGGGTACAACGGGTACACCAAAGGGTGTGATGTTGACACACCATAATATTTATTTCAATTTGCAATCAGGTAAAAATAGTTTTCCTTTTCCAGACAAGCCCGATCAAAAAGTATTGAGCTTTTTACCATTGAATCATATTTTTGAAAAAGTGGCTTCCTATATTTATATGTATAGTGGGATGAGTATCTACTATGCGGAATCCATGGAAACAATTGGCGATAACTTAAAAGAAGTTTCACCAGATGCGTTCTCTACCGTGCCAAGATTATTGGAAAAAGTATTCGAGAAAATTATGCTCAAGGGCGAAGAGTTGACGGGTCTTAAACGTAAATTATTTTTCTGGGCTGTTGCTTTAGGAGAAAAGTATGATAATTTAATTCCAGGGTCTGCATGGTACCAATTCCAATTGAAGCTGGCTAACAAAATTATTTTTAGTAAGTGGAGAGAAGGATTAGGTGGCAATGTAAAATTTATTGTAACAGGAGGTGCGGCATGTCAGGTAAAATTATTACGCATTTTTAATGCCGCTCAAATACCAGTGTATGAAGGCTATGGTCCAACAGAGAACAGTCCTATCATCAGTATCAATTATAGAACACCTGGTGATATGAAATTTGGAACTGTGGGCTTACCAATACAAGGTGTTCAAATGAAATTAGAAGCAGACGGAGAAATTTGTGTTGCAGGACCAAGTGTGATGAAGGGCTATTATAAACTACCAGAACTAACTGCAGAAACCATCATTAATGGTTGGTTGCATACAGGAGATATAGGTGAGATTATAGATGGAAAGTTTTTAAAAATTACAGATCGTAAAAAAGAATTATTTAAAACAAGCGGTGGAAAATATGTTGCGCCACAACCTATCGAAAACAAGATGAAGGAAAGTCCTTTCATCGAACAGATTGTTTTAATTGGAGATAATAAAAAAATGGTGAGTGCTTTGATTGTGCCAAGTTTTGCTAAGCTAAAAGAATGGGCAAAGCAAAAAGGGATTGAATATACAAGCAATGAAGCCATCATTCAGAATCCAGAGGTGCTTTCAACTTTTGAATCTATCATTGCCGAGTACAATCAATTTTTCAATCAAGTAGAGCAAGTAAAAAAATTCACTTTATTACCAAGAGAGTTGACCATTGACCAAGGAGAGATGACGCCTAAGTTAAGTGTACGCCGTAAGCAAGTGCTTGCGAATTTTGAAAAAGAGATAGAACAAATGTATTTATAGTAAGCGATCAATACAGCTATATCATGCCTATTTAGTCAATAGTTAAATGTATATTGTACTTAAATCATTCAAAGCTTGCTGTATGAAAAAAATACTTTTACTAACTAGCTTTCTTTTTTTAGTTGTCTTTCATATAAACGCACAGTCTACTTCTAATCCCTATTTTAATTACAAGGGTAAATTAATTATCATTGGAGGCGGATCCATTCCAGATTCTTTATTTGAATTTTTCGCAGCACATTGCGGCGGCAAGGACCAACCTGTTTTGTATATTCCTACTGCTACATCAGATGAAAAATATATTCAGGAGGGAGGGCATTTAGTTAAATTCAGTTCCAGAGGTTTTACCAATTTGTCGACTATTCATACTAGAGATAAAGTCAAGGCGGATGCGCCAGAAAATATTGCACTCATAAGAAAAGCCAAGGGTATTTTCTTTGGAGGAGGCGACCAGGATTTAATTGCGGAAGCCTATGGCAATACACAATTGTATAAAGAGATGCTTGCTTTATTAGACAGAGGTGGCGTGATCATGGGTACTTCTGCAGGTGCGACTATTATGGGTGCATTACTAGTTGGTGGAGATGCAAGAAAAGACCTCACTAAAAACTTTCCTTTCCTACCTGCATTTTCATTCATGCAAAATGTAGATATCGACCAACATGTATTGGTGCGCAATAGACAATTTGATTTAATCCCTGTGATTGAAAAATATCCTACGCATTTAGGTGTGGGGATCGATGAGTCTACCGCAATTATCGTGGAGGGGAACCAATTTAAAGTATGGGGTAATTCTTATGTGATGGTCTATGACGCAAAGGATTGGGCAAATCAAAAAGCAACATGGGGCAAGGTCCTTAAGCCATTTAAAATGATGTACAGTGGTCAATCATTTGACTTGATTACGCATCAAGTAAAAAAGTAGATCATTATTTTACTGCACTCTTTTCTCTAATGATGGTTTGCACATCCTTATTTTGAATATGGCTTTCTAACCATGAGATAATGTCTAAATACATAAAGGCACGGCTCTCTAATTTATTGTGCGCAAGCGGACCTAAGATGGTCAATAAATTTTCAAAAGCTAATTTCAATTCTTCTTTATTGATACCAGCCACACCTGCACGACCATATTTTTGAATCGATTGCTTTAAGAAGTTGAATAGGACTTCCTCCACCGTGCTAAGGTTATCCATCTTACCCATAAAGCGGTACACCGATTTGGATAAATAATTCACCACTTCCATATTGCCCAATTCAAAATGCGCAATCAAATGTAATAAGCGTGCGTAGCATTGCAAGTCGTCACGGAGATTCAATTTCCAATTGATGATATTATTTAAATAATCAATGGCTTTAGCAGGCTCCCCTGCACCAAAATACAAACAAGCAATTTTATAGTAAAATACCAATACACGGTGGCTATCAATAAAAGGCTCAATCTCTTTTAATTGTTCCTCCATACTTGGAATCATGTTTAAGCCTTCGCTAAAACTCCCTTCTAAAAAGTGTTGGTTGATTTTAGCAATATAGATATATACAAAACATTGTATCTGGTTGTTTTTATTACTCAATACAATAGGTTCTTCGCTAAATTTTTCAAGTAACGCAATCGTATCTTTAAATTTTTGAAGGTTACGTAAATCAAAAAACGCACTAATTAAATTATGCAATCCTTTGATGTATTGTGCGGTCTCAATGACTTTCATGTTCTCACTGGCCTCGTATAAGTCCACCCATTTTTGGCTGTACCGATAATGCATTAAAAAATCTTGGTTGATAAAGCTATGCCAGCACATGCATTGGTAACGATAAAGTTGTTCATAAAATCCTGTCGAGTCTTTTATGGTTTCTAATACTGGATCTTGCATCATCTTATCTAAGATGGTACGATCATCGTCATTGCGTGCATGACCATGTTGAATATACCAGCCGTATAATTGTAAAGAAAGGTTAGATGCTTTTGCAATCAAATCTAAACGTTGGTTCACGTCATCAATTTCTTCACTTAATTGTTTAGCGCGATCTTGCATGCTGCGGGTAATATGCAGGGACTCAATCTTTTTTTCTAAAAACAACACTTGTAATAAATAAGTGACTTGGTTGTTTTGTTTGGTCAATATTTTTATTTTTTCCAACAAGCGTAAACTCTGTAGGTAAAGTCCTTTGTTATATAAAATTTTAGCATGGTCCAATTGTTCATGTATCTGTAAGTCGATATTCTCGTGTTGTTTCAATACCCTAAGGCTCGATAAAATTTGATCGTATAAATGTGCTTTTAAGTTGGAGAGCTGCTGCTTCTGGATGGACTCGTTTTTTCTTAAAAGCTCCTCCTCGTCATAATCCTTCATTTTGTCTAGGGCATCAAAAAGCTGGATAATCTTTAAGTCAGTAGTCGCAGAATTACGGGTAACGTACAATTTGAAATTGCGTTTTTCGGCCCTTTCCAGGGATTTTAACAAAATAAATAGCGCATCCGTACTCAGGTTGGGCATCGTAACTGAATTTGATTCAAATTATTGAAAATCAGTGCATTATCCAAAAATTGGACCCTTTACACAGTGTAAAATAGGCATAAAAATGATCAAAAACACCGAGCCTGAATCGATAAATTTGATCAGTAAGCGGGCTTAATGCCCGTTTTGTATCCATAAACTATTCAAAATCAGTAAGATGAGCGAAAAAGTCTACATATTTGACACCACCCTAAGAGATGGGGAACAAGTACCAGGTTGTAAATTGAACACCAAGGAGAAACTAGCCCTGGCCGTTAGGTTGGAGGAGCTGGGGGTGGACATTTTAGAAGCAGGTTTCCCTGTGTCAAGTCCAGGTGATTTTGATTCGGTGCACCAGATTGCAAAGACATTAAAAAATACCGTGGTTTGTGGATTGACAAGGGCGGTGCAAAAAGACATCGAAGTGGCAGCCCAGGCTTTGAAGCCAGCGGCACGTTTTAGGATCCACACAGGTATCGGTACATCCGACTTGCATATTAAATATAAATTCAATAGTACAAGAGAAGCCATCATTGAGCGCGCAGTGCAAGCAGTGAAGATGGCAAGAAATTTTACAGACGATGTAGAATTTTATGCAGAAGATGCAGGAAGAACAGACAATGCATATTTAGCACAAGTGATAGAAGCAGTTGTAAAAGCAGGTGCGACGACTTTAAATATACCAGACACCACTGGATATTGTTTGCCTCATCAATACCAAGAGAAGATGGCATTTTTATGGAACAATGTACCCAATATTGATAAGGCAATTTTATCTTGTCATTGTCATAATGATTTGGGCATGGCCACAGCCAACTCTATTGCAGGTGTGCTAGGTGGTGCAAGACAAATTGAATGTACAATCAATGGATTAGGAGAGCGTGCAGGCAATACCGCACTAGAGGAAGTGGTGATGATTTTAAATCAACATAAAGACTTAGGTTTTTACACAAATATCAATCCAAAATTATTAAATCCAATTAGTCGTGAAGTGTCAGATATCATGCGCATGGCAGTGCAACCCAATAAAGCGATTGTTGGATCGAATGCATTTTCACATTCATCAGGCATTCATCAGGATGGATTTTTGAAAGAAGCGCAAACTTATGAGATCATGAATCCTGCAGAAGTAGGTGCAGAAGATACTAAAATTGTATTAACAGCAAGAAGCGGAAGATCAGCGCTAGCGCACCGTTTGCACAAATTAGGATTTGAATACAACAGAAACGATATCGATGCATTGTATGCACTATTTGTAGAAGTCGCAGATAAAAAGAAAGAAGTGGTGGAATCAGATTTACAAGCAATGGCAAAAGCCTACAATTCAACCATGGTCTCTCAATAAAGAGATCATTAAAATAAATTAGTGAACGATGGGGAATACATTATTTGGAAAAATTTGGGATAAGCATGTGGTGAAGCAAATCACAGACGGTCCGTCGGTATTGTATATCGACAAACATTTTATTCATGAAGTGACGAGTCCACAAGCATTTACTGGTATTGAAAAAAGAGGCGCAAGTATATTTCGTCCAGCACAAATTGTGGCGACAGCAGATCATAATGTGCCTACCATGAATCAGCATTTACCCATCGCCGATCAGCTATCTCGTTTTCAGGTAGATACATTGATTGATAATTGTAACAAACATGGTGTGACATTGTATGGACTGGGACATCCGAACCAAGGGATCGTGCACGTGATAGGACCAGAATTAGGGATCACGCAACCAGGCATGACCATTGTATGTGGAGACAGTCACACATCCACACATGGTGCGTTTGGATCGGTGGCATTTGGTATTGGTACAAGTGAGGTAGAAATGGTTTTTGCATCACAATGTATTATGCAAACAAAGCCAAAAACAATGCGAATTCATATCGAAGGTGGGTTGAATACAGGAGTGGTTTCAAAAGATATTATTTTATACATCATTGCAAAAATATCTGCCAGTGGTGCAACAGGTTATTTTGTAGAATATGCAGGATCAGCCATTCGTGCATTGAGTATGGAAGCAAGAATGACTATTTGCAATATGAGTATCGAAATGGGTGCGCGCGGAGGCATGATTGCACCAGACCAAACGACATTTGATTATATCCAAGGAAGAATGTTTGCACCAAAAGGCGCAGACTGGGAGCATCAATTAGCCGAATGGAAAACATTATATAGTGATGCAGATGCACATTTTGATATGGAAATTCATATTGATGCAGCAGACATTGAACCTATGATCACTTATGGTACCAATCCTGGTATGGGTTTGTCGGTAACAGGTGCTTTGCCTACCATGGAAAGTTTTACAGACGCCACAGAGAAACAAAATTACGAGAAGGCATTAAAGTATATGGGCTTAACTGCAGGACAAAGTTTATTGGGTACGCCAGTACAAAATGTATTCATTGGATCTTGCACGAATTCAAGGATCGAAGATTTTAGATTGGTAGCAAGTATTATAAAAGGCAAACAAAAAGATCCTGCAGTGAAAACATTGATTGTGCCGGGATCGCAGGAAGTCGCAAAGCAAATTAAGCAGGAAGGATTGGATAAAATATTTGAAGCAGCAGGGATTGAAATTAGACAAGCAGGCTGTAGTGCATGTTTGGGTATGAACGAAGATAAAATACCAGCAGGCGAATATTGTGTAAGCACGAGTAACAGAAACTTTGAAGGACGTCAGGGTGCAGGTGCAAGAACGATGCTAGTGAGTCCTTTAACTGCAGCAGCGGCATTGTTAACTGGTAAGATCACAGATATTAGAACCTTATTAAATTAATTAAAAGTTAGAGTCTAACTATAGAATCATTGGTATATGCAATCATTACAAAATATTACGAGCAAATTTATTCCACTACGTATCGAGAACGTCGATACGGATCAGATTATTCCTGCACGATTTTTAAAAGCCACTACCAAGGATGGTTTTGGTAAAAATTTATTTAGAGACTGGAGATACGAAAATGATGATGAGACAAAACCAAAAGCAGATTTTGTTTTGAATCAGGCACAATACAGTGGCGCCATCTTAGTCGCTGCAAAAAATTTTGGATGTGGTTCTTCGAGAGAACATGCGGCATGGTCTATTTTAGACTATGGCTTTAAGGTAGTGGTGTCTAGTTTTTTCGCAGACATCTTTAAAAACAATGCCTTGAACAATGGTGTATTACCCGTGACAGTGAGCGATGCGTTTTTACAACAAATTTTTGCGCAAGGTCCTAATGATACCTTGTCTATTGATTTAGCAGCACAAACCATCACCATTGACGCAACTGGTGCTTTTGAAACATTTGAAATTAGTGCGTATAAAAAAACTTGTTTATTAAATGGCTACGATGACATTGATTATCTATTAAGCATGAGGGATGAGATAGCGGCATTTGAAGCAAAATAATAATAACGATAAACTATCAATATAGTATGGAAAAGAAAATTGCAGTGATATTGGGAGACGGGATTGGTCCAGAAGTAACCAATCAATCTATTAAAGTATTAAATATGATTGCTAAACAATACGGCCATCAGTTTAGTTACGAGTATGCATTGATGGGCGCTGTGGCCATAGATGAAACGGGTAATCCATTGCCAGACGAAACCATTGCTATTTGTAAAAACAGCGATGCTATTTTATTCGGCGCCATTGGTGATCCAAAATATGACAATGACCCTACAGCAAAAGTAAGACCAGAGCAAGGCTTGTTAAAGTTGCGTAAGGAGTTACAATTATTTGCGAATATTCGCCCGGTAAAAACTTATCCTTCTTTACAACACTTGTCACCACTCAAGGCAAAGCATTTAGAAAATGTAGACTTTGTTATTTTTAGAGAGCTAACAGGAGGGATTTATTTTGGTGCAAAATCATTGAGTGAAGACGGCACAGTGGCAAAAGATGATTGTTCTTATAGTGTGATGGAGATAGAACGTGTGGCGCATTTAGCATTTCAGTATGCACAAAAAAGAAAACAACATTTAACATTGATAGATAAAGCCAATGTATTAGAAACATCTAGACTATGGCGTAAAGTGGTTCAAGCCATTGCAAAAGAATATAGCGATGTACAAGTAGATTATTTATTTGTAGACAATGCAGCTATGCAAATTATTTTAAATCCTGCGCAGTTTGATGTGGTGTTAACAGAAAATTTATTTGGTGATATTTTAAGCGACGAAGCATCGGTGTTAGCGGGTTCATTAGGATTGCTGCCATCCGCGTCAGTTGGTACTACAGCGGCCTTATTTGAACCCATCCATGGTTCTTATCCGCAAGCAAAAGGAAAAGACATTGCTAATCCAATGGGCTCTATTTTATCAACTGCTATGTTATTAGATCATTTTGGAATGCAGGAAGAAGCAAATAGTGTGCGCGCTGCAGTGGACTGGTGTTTGAATAATGGCTTTGTTACAAAAGACATCGACACGAGTAATAGTTATACCACGACAGCCATTGGTGATATGATATCAGAATTTATAGAACGACATGCAAAGGGCGAAAAGCATCCTATTCATGAGCGTTTACATAAATCAACAATAATATAAATTTTATGGAACTCAATAAATATTCAAAGACCATCACTTTAGATCCATCGCAACCCGCTGCACAGGCGATGTTTTATGGTATTGGATTAACAGATGAAGATTTGCATAAAGCACAAGTGGGTATTGTAAGTATGGGCTATGACGGCAATACTTGTAATATGCATCTAAACGATTTGGCTGCAGATATTAAAAAAAGTATTTGGGAAAATAATTTAGTAGGATTGACATTCCACACAATTGGTGTGAGCGATGGCATGAGCAATGGCACACCTGGAATGCGTTATTCTTTGGTGAGTAGAGATGTGATTGCAGATAGTATTGAAACGGTTTGTGGTGCACAATATTATGATGGATTGATTGCTGTGCCAGGTTGTGATAAAAATATGCCAGGATCTATTATTGCCATGGGCAGATTGAATCGCCCAGCTATTATGATTTATGGTGGTACGATTGCGCCAGGACATTATAAAGGACAGGATTTAAATATTGTATCTGCATTTGAAGCTTTAGGACAAAAATTAGCAGGACAATTAGATGAAGCAGATTTTCAAGGTATCATTAAACATGCGTGTCCGGGGGCAGGCGCATGTGGTGGGATGTATACTGCGAATACGATGGCTGCGGCGATTGAGGCATTGGGCATGAGTTTACCTTACTCGTCTTCTAATCCAGCATTGAGTGCCGAAAAAAAACAAGAATGTAAGGATGCAGGAAAAGCCATTCGCTTATTATTAGAAAAAGATATTAAGCCAAAAGATATCATGAAGCGTAAAGCATTTGAGAATGCGATTGCACTGATCATGGTCTTGGGTGGCAGCACCAATGCGGTATTGCATATGATTGCAATGGCAAAAAGCGTAGATGTAAGTATTACGCAAGATGATTTCCAAACGATTAGTGATAAAACGCCGGTGCTAGCAGACTTTAAACCATCTGGAAAATATTTAATGCAGGACTTGCATCAATATGGTGGCGTTCCAGCAGTCATGAAATACATGTTGGCGCAAGGATGGTTGCATGGCGATTGTTTAACAGTCACTGGAAAAACCCTTGCAGAAAATTTAACGGCTGTACCTGATTTAGATTTTGATCAACAGAAAATTATTCTTCCAAAAGAAAATCCAATCAAAGCAACGGGCCATTTACAAATCATGTATGGCAATTTAGCAACAGGGGGCAGTGTCGCAAAAATTTCCGGAAAAGAAGGTGATTTGTTTGAAGGACCAGCACGCGTTTTTGACGGAGAGCAATCTTTGATTGAAGGTATTAATACAGGAAAAATTAAAGAAGGCGATGTGGTGGTGATTAAAAATGTAGGTCCTGTTGGTGCACCAGGTATGCCAGAGATGTTAAAACCAACTTCGGCCATCATTGGCGCGGGTTTAGGAAAATCAGTGGCACTCATTACAGACGGAAGATTCAGTGGAGGGACGCATGGCTTTGTGGTAGGACATATCACACCAGAAGCGTATAAAGGAGGATTGATTGCATTGGTCCAAGACAATGACATCATTGAATTGAGTGTACAAAAACATACCATGACTTTAAAAGTAGACGAAGCAATTATTGAACAAAGAAGAGCGGCTTATCAACAACCTGCATTAAAAGCAACAAAAGGGATATTATTTAAATATGCAAGATCGGTCAAGGACGCAAGTGAAGGATGTGTAACGGATCAGGCGTAAAATTTTTAAAATGGAAACAAAACAACTTACAGGATCACAAGCAGTATTGGAAGCATGTATTGCAGAAGGCGTAGATACCATTTTTGGTTATCCGGGCGGAGCAATCATGCCTATTTATGATGCATTGTATGATTATACAGATAAATTAAAGCATGTGTTGGTGCGTCACGAACAAGGTGGAATCCATGCTGGACAAGGTTATGCGAGAACATCAGGCAAAGTGGGTGTGGTGTTTGCAACAAGCGGACCAGGTGCAACTAATTTAGTGACAGGATTAGCAGATGCGATGATTGACAGTACGCCACTCGTTTGTATTACAGGACAAGTGTTTGCGCATTTATTAGGAACAGATGCATTTCAGGAAACAGATATTATTAATATCACGATGCCGGTGACAAAATGGAATTATCAAATCACAGATGCGACAGAGATCCCACATATATTAGCTAAAGCTTTTTATTTAGCAAAAACTGGAAGACCGGGACCAGTCTTAATTGATATTACTAAGAACGCACAATTTCAATCCTTCGATTATCAAGGATATACTGTGTGCAATCATGTAAGATCTTACAGACCAAAACCTATTATCCGACAAGAATATATAGACGAAGCAATTCAACTAATTAATGAGGCCAAAAAACCATTGGTGATTTATGGACAGGGTGTGATTTTAGGAAATGCAGAAAACGAGTTCAAGCAATTTATAGAAAAGTCGGGCATGCCAGCCGCATGGACTATTTTAGCATTGAGTGCAATGCCAACAGATCATCCGCAAAACATGGGTATGCTTGGAATGCACGGCAACTATGGCCCCAATGTTTTAACGAATGAGTGTGATGTATTGATTGCAGTGGGGATGCGTTTTGATGATCGTGTGACAGGAAGATTGGATAAGTACGCGAAGCAAGCAAAAATTATTCACCTAGATATTGATCCATCCGAGATTGATAAAAATTTATTAGCGCATGTGGGTGTATGGGGCGACTGTAAAGAAACCCTGCCCTTATTAACCAAGGGTATCGAACAAAAAGATAGAAGCGAGTGGTTGCAAGTTTTTGCAGGATATGCAAAAGAAGAATATGAGCAATGTATTCATGACGAGATGCATCCAACTGCAGAAGCATTGAGCATGGCCGAAGTGATACATGCAGTGAATGAAATTACAAAAGGAGACGCCGTGATGGTGACCGATGTGGGACAACACCAAATGGTCACTTGTAGGTATGCAAAATTCAATCAAACAAGAAGTAATGTAACATCGGGTGGATTAGGTACCATGGGCTTTGGATTGCCAGCAGCCATCGGTGCCAAGTTTGGCGCCCCAGAAAGAACAGTAATTGCAGTCATTGGAGATGGCGGCATACAAATGACTTTACAAGAGTTTGGTACGATCATGCAAACGGGCGTAGAAGTGAAAGTGATGATTTTAAATAATGAATTTTTGGGTATGGTGCGTCAGTGGCAACAATTGTTTATGGACAAGCGATACAGTTTTGTGGATATAGAAAGTCCTGATTATGTGATGCTCGCAAATTCTTATAAGATCGCTGCAGCTAAAGTCAGTAAGCGTGAAGACTTAGTAGACGCAGTCACAAAGATGTTAGATCATAAAGGGTCCTATGTATTAGAAGTGATGGTGGGTAAGGAAAACAATGTATTCCCAATGGTACCACAAGGGTGCTCAGTCTCTGAAATCCGTTTAAAGTAAAATTATGGAAAACGAAAAACAAGAATTTACGATTACGGTATATACCGAAAACCAAGTTGGTTTGTTAAATCGTATTGCCATTATTTTTTCGAGAAGAAAAATTAATGTAGAGAGTTTAAACACCTCTCCATCCGAAGTGCCAGGCATCCATCGATTTACCATTGTGGTGGTTGAGTCAAGAGAGGTGGTCCTTAAAATTGTGCGACAAATCGAAAAGCAGGTAGAAGTTTTAAAAGCATACTACAATACCAACGATGAAATTGTATGGCAGGAGTTGGCATTGTATAAAGTACTGTCCGACGAGATTACAGAGAAAGTAAAAGTAGAAAGATTATTGAGAGAGTTTGGCGCAAGAGCGGTGGCCATTAGAAAAGACTTTATTGTTTTTGAAACCACAGGGCATAGAGAGGAAACCAATAAATTAATGGAAGCATTGGCACCATTTGGTTTGGTAGAATTTGTAAGAAGCGCAAGAGTAGCCATTATTAAAGAAAGTGCAGGCTTCCATGAAAAACTAAAAGACTTTGAAAAAAGCGAACCAGGACTCGAATTGGTAGAAAACGAATACTTAGGGCAAAGAGGAAATGTATTCACGATGTAAACTTCTAAAAATAATTAAATCAACAAATCATTCAATTCATAAATTAAACAAATCATGGCAAAATTAAATTTCGGAGGAACAGAAGAAAATGTGGTCACACGCGAAGAGTTTCCATTAACAAAAGCACAAGAAGTATTAAAGAACGAAGTAGTTGCTGTAATTGGATATGGTGTGCAAGGACCTGGTCAAGCAATGAACCAAAAAGAAAATGGGGTGAACGTCATTGTAGGTCAAAGAAAAAATTCAAAATCATGGGATAAGGCAGTGGCTGATGGATTTGTTCCAGGTCAAACCTTATTTGAAATAGAGGAAGCATTAGAAAAAGGCACTATTTTTTGTTATTTATTGAGCGATGCTGCACAAATTGCTATGTGGCCAACCGTAAAAAAACACTTAACGCCAGGTAAGGCATTGTATTTCTCTCATGGATTCGGCATCACTTATAAAGAGCAAACAGGTATTATTCCACCAGCAGATGTGGATGTTATTTTAGTTGCACCAAAAGGATCAGGCACTTCTTTAAGAAGAATGTTTTTACAAGGACGTGGCTTGAATTCAAGTTACGCGATCTTCCAAGACGCCACTGGAAAAGCATATGACAGAGTCATTGCATTGGGTATTGCAGTTGGGTCTGGTTATTTATTTGAAACCAATTTCAAAAAAGAAGTGTATTCGGATTTAACTGGAGAGCGTGGCACATTGATGGGTGCGATTCAAGGTATTTTTGCAGCACAGTACGAAGTGTTGCGTAAGAATGGACATAGTCCTTCTGAATCTTTCAATGAAACAGTAGAAGAATTAACACAATCACTCATGCCACTCGTTGCAGAAAATGGAATGGATTGGATGTACGCCAACTGTTCAACAACAGCGCAAAGAGGTGCATTGGATTGGTGGAAAAAGTTCCGTGACGCCACTTTACCAGTGTTCACCGAATTATATGATAGTGTTGCTGCAGGGAAAGAGTCTGCACGTTCGATTGATTCGAATAGTAAAGCAGATTACCGTGAAAAATTAGAAGTGGAATTAGCAGAATTACATAATAGTGAAATGTGGCAAGCAGGAAAAACTGTAAGAAGTTTACGTCCAGAGAATCAGCCAGGAAAATAAATGCTGAAAAAATAAGAAATGAACGAAATAAAATTTGTAAACGATTCGGCGCTAGATATAGATGGTGCAAAGCAAAGACTCAAGTCGGTGGTAACGCATACGCCATTGCAGTTGAATGCCAACCTCTCTCGAAAATATCAGTGTAAGGTTTACTTGAAAAGAGAAGACTTACAAATTGTACGTTCTTATAAATTAAGAGGCGCATACAATATGATGCGTCAACTTTCTCCAGAACAATTGGCGAAAGGCGTGGTTTGTGCTAGCGCAGGGAACCATGCCCAAGGATTTGCGTATAGCTGTAAGCTATTGGGTGTAAAAGGTGTGGTTTTTATGCCCATCCCATCTCCACAACAAAAAGTATCTCAAACAAAAATGTTTGGAGAAGATTTTGTAGAGGTAAAATTGGTGGGAGACACATTTGATGACACAGCGGTGTCGGCAAAAGCCTATACCACCGAACATGGAATGACTTTTATTCCACCATTTGATCATCCAGATATTATTGCAGGGCAAGCTACCGTAGGTGTTGAAATTTTAGAAGATCTACCACATTTTACAAATGAGCCATTGGATTATGTATTCTTACCAATTGGAGGAGGTGGATTGAGCGCAGGCGTAGGTGCTTATTTTAAATTAAAATCACCCACCACCAAAATCATTGGGATAGAGCCAGAAGGTGCGCCAAGTATGCAAGCTGCAATGGCTGCAGGACATCCAGTGGAATTAGATAATATCGATAAGTTTGTAGATGGTGCTTCGGTGAAGCGTGTTGGTGATTATACTTTTGCTATTTGCAAAAATGTATTGGATGAAGTGCACTTGGTACCAGAGGGTAAAATTTGCACGACGATTTTAGACATGTACAACGAGGAAGCGATTATAGTGGAGCCCGCAGGCGCCATGTCTCTTGCAGTACTAGATGCTTATGCAGATCAGATTAAAGGGAAAAATATACTATGTATTGTGAGCGGAGGCAATAATGACATCGCAAGAATGCAAGAAATAAAAGAGCGTTCCTTAATTCATGAAGGGTTGAAATATTATTTCTTAATCCGTTTTGCACAAAGACCAGGCGCTTTGAAAGAATTTGTAAATATGGTATTAGGTGAGAATGACGACATCACTAGATTCGAATACATACAAAAACACAACAAAGAATCTGGCCCAGCTTTAGTTGGCTTGGAATTAAAATCTAAAACTGATTATAAGGTATTGATAGATCATATGAAAAAGTATCAGATCAATTACAATGAAATCAATAAAGACGATAA
>CAMCHR010000011.1 GCA_945874755.1 Chitinophaga pinensis | reverse complement strand
TAGTCAAGGTCAAGCCTAAGTGGAGAGACAATGAGTTGAAGTTGAAAGAATTTGGATACCAGTAATATTTTATATATAATAACATAAGTTATTATAATAAAGTATTTTAAAATAGTTTATTTGATTATTAAATTTAATTTTTATGAGTTTTACAGTCGCTATAGTAGGAAGGCCCAATGTTGGGAAAAGCACACTGTTCAATCGCTTTTTAGAAGAGCGTAAGGCCATTGTAGATGATATAAGTGGTGTAACCAGAGACCGTCAATATGGTGTGACAGAATGGAATGGTAAGAATTTCAATGTAATTGATACAGGTGGTTTTGTGCCTGATTCAAGTGATATGTTTGAGACGGAAATCAGAAAGCAAGTAAGAATCGCCATTGACGAAGCCAATTGTATCATCTTTATGGTGGACGCAGCGGTGGGTATGACCGATTTAGATGCTGCCATGGCAGATATGTTAAGAAGAACGACCAAACCAGTATTAGTAGTTGCCAATAAGGTGGACAATTCAAACAGGGCATTAGACGCAACTGAGTTTTATAGCATGGGCTTTGAGCATAACTATTTTGTGAGTTCTATCTCTGGAAGTGGCACTGGGGATTTATTGGATGCGGTGACTGCATTTATTACAGAAGTGCAACCAACAGACGAAGAATTGGAAGCAGCAGACAACGTGCCTAAAATTGCCATTATAGGCCAACCAAACGTGGGCAAGTCATCCTTACTGAATGCCTTTATAGGTCAAGAAAGAACCATTGTGAGTGATATCGCTGGAACTACCAGGGATACCATCCATACGCATTATAATATGTTCCAAAAGGAGTTTATTTTGATTGATACTGCTGGAATCAGAAGAAAGAATAAGGAAAAAGACGATCTAGAGTTCTATTCTGTGATTCGTGCGATCAAAGCCATGGATGAAGCAGATGTATGTTTGATGGTGATAGACGCAGTAAAGGGTATCACAGCGCAGGATCTAAGCATATTTAGCCTTGCTGCTAAAAAGGGGAAGGGCATTGTGTTTTTAGTGAATAAATGGGATTTAGTGCCAAAGGAAACCAATACAGCTAGAGACTACGAAAAAAGGCTAAAAGACAAACTGGCACCTTTTACAGATGTGCCGATTCTATTTATTTCAGCAGTAGAAAAAACCCGTATTTTTAAAGCGATTGAGCTGGCATTGGATGTATATGAGAATAAACATCGTAAAATTCCAACCTCTAAGTTGAATGATATCATGTTAAAGGCGATTGAGAAATACCAGGCGCCTGTAGTTAGAGGACACGTAATCAAAATCAAATTTGTACAGCAGTTACCTACCCGAGTGCCAAGTTTTGCTTTTTTCACTAATTTCCCTGATGACGTAAAGACGCCTTACAGAAATTACTTGGAAAACCAGGTGAGGGCTAATTTCAATTTTACGGGTGTGCCAGTACGTATCTACTTCAGAAAGAAGTAGTTAGGTTAAAGAAACTATGAATTTGGGGTTAATTATAAAATAACATGAATTTAATTAGTTAAATTTTGGCAAATGAATTGTTAAACCCTATCTTCGTTCTCGTATTTTTTATACTAAACTTAAAACATTAAAAATGAAAAAAGTATTCGCAATCTTCGCTATCGCTGCTTTAACTGCATGTGGTGGTGCTTCTACTGAAGCTACAACTGATTCTGCTGCTGCAACTATTGATACAGCTGCTGTTGCTGTTGATTCTGCTGCTGTTGCAACTGATTCAACTGCTACTGATTCTGCTGCTACTAAGTAGTTCTAGAAGTTTTTTAAATAACTTCTTGCAAGAAGGTCCTTTCCGAAATTTCGGAAAGGATTTTTTTTGTGCCTAACTGAAGGCGGTTTCATACATTTGATTCCTTTTGGCACCAATATTGCCTATATATATGCAGACGGATATAGCCTATTCATCAATGAAGGTTTATGTCATTTTGACTAGAATTATAAAACTTAAGACATTGGATAAACAATTTTTATTTAAAACAGAAGAAGACAACGAATTCATCCCCTTATTCACTTTTAACGAGCAGGATATGGAAAATGAACCGCCGCTTGTTATAGAAGAAATGATCCCAATCCTACCTTTAAGAAACACCGTATTGTTTCCTGGGGTAGTCATTCCGATTACAGTAGGAAGAGATAAGAGCATACAAGCAGTGAAAGCAGCTTATGCTAAAGATAAATTAGTAGGCGTGCTTGCGCAAAAAGATGGGAATGTAGAAGATCCAAATCCAGCAGATTTATGTGCGATAGGTACCGTGGCAAAGATCATTAAAATGATCAAGATGCAAGACGGAGGGACCACCATTATCATTCAAGGTAAAAAACGTTTTGAGTTATTGGAGATGGTAGAGGAAGATCCTTTTTTCAAAGGGAAAGTAAAGTTAATTAATGATACACCTGTACAAAAAGACGATACCCATTTTGAAGCTTTGTTGTCTACCATAAAAGATCTAGCTGCACAGATCATTCAGTTGTCTCCTAATTTTCCTTCAGAGGCTACCATGATTTTAAAAAATATTGAAAGCCCTCTTTTCTTAGTCAATTTTGTTGGTAGCAACCTCAATATTGAATTACAAGAAAAGCAAGGCTTATTAGAAATCAATGGCGTGAAGGAGAAAGCAGAAAAATTGGTGGAGTACTTACAAAAAGAATTACAATTTGTAGAGCTAAAGAATAAAGTAGCCAATAAGACCAGAACAGAAATTGACAAACAACAAAGAGATTATTTTTTACAACAACAACTTAAGAGTATCAAGGATGAGTTAGGAGGTGATCCTAACGAACGCGAGGTGGCTGAAATGAAAAAGAAGGCAGAACATAAAAAATGGCCGGAGGCTGCTAAGAAATTATTTCAGAATGGGCTAGAAAAATTGGAGCGTATGCATCCAAGCACACCAGATTATTCTGTGGTATACAATCACCTTGATTTATTATTAGACCTTCCTTGGGATGAATATACAGATGACAACTATGATTTGAAACACGCTAAGAAAGTATTAGATGATGATCATTATGGCATGGGTAAAATTAAAAATCGTATTTTAGAATACCTAGCTGTATTAAAATTGAAGGGAGATATGAAGAGTCCTATTCTATGTTTCTTAGGTCCTCCAGGGATTGGAAAAACATCTTTAGGCAGGTCCATTGCACATGCCATTGGCAGAAAATATACCCGTGTAAGTTTAGGTGGTCTTCATGATGAAAGTGAAATTAGAGGGCATCGTAAAACCTATATTGGGGCGATGCCTGGAAGAATCATTCAAAGCATTCGTAAGGTAAAGACATCTAACCCTGTCATGATTTTGGATGAGATAGATAAAATAGGTAAAGATCAAAGAGGAGATCCATCTTCTGCTTTACTAGAGGTGTTGGATCCAGAACAAAATCATAGTTTTTATGACAATTACTTAGAGTCTGAATATGATTTAAGTAAGACCTTGTTCATTGCAACAGCAAATGATATCAGTCAAATTCAGCCTGCTTTAAGAGATCGCTTAGAAATCATCGACCTAAGTGGTTATGCAGTAGAGGAAAAAGTTGAAATTGCTAAAAGACATTTATTCCCTAAACAAAGAGCATTACATGGTCTAGAGAAATACAATTTCAAAATACAAGATAATGTGTTGGAAAAAGTGATTGAGGATTATACAAGAGAAAGTGGTGTTCGTGAATTGGATCGTCAATTGGCTTCGATCATGCGCTACCAAGCAAAACAAATTGCGTATAAACAAAAAGTTAAGCCAACTGTAAGTAAATTAGACTTGCTTAAAATTTTAGGGCAACCTAGGTATAGCAATGAGATTTATAAAACAGTGAATATGCCAGGTGTAGCAGTAGGGTTAGCTTGGACTTATGTGGGTGGTGATATTTTGTTCATTGAAATTTTGCTTTCAGATGGGAAAGGGGAATTAAAATTGACTGGTAATTTGGGTAATGTGATGAAAGAAAGTGCTACAACAGCAATGACCTATTTACAAGCCAATGCAAAAAAAATTGGGGTTGACCCAACACTTTTTACTACAAAGTCTGTCCACATGCACGTGCCTGAAGGTGCGGTTCCTAAGGATGGTCCTAGTGCGGGCATCACCATTTTAACCGCTTTAAGTTCTGCCTATACAGGTAGGAAAGTGAAGCCATTCTTAGCTATGACTGGGGAGATCACACTAAGAGGCCAGGTTTTACCAGTAGGAGGAATTAAAGAAAAAATCTTAGCTGCTAAAAGAGCTGGCATGAAAGAAATTATTCTTTGTTGGCAAAATGAAAAAGATGTAAATGAAATTGACCAAGCTTTTATTAAAGGTGTCAAGTTCTATTATGTGAAAAATATGCAACAGGTGCTAGATTTAGCCCTTGTTTAGTTGATTTTTAAATTCCAAACCCTAGCTTTGTTGCATGCGTGGTATACAATTCATCTACAAGCTAGGGTTTTTTATTGTCTGCTATTTTAATAGCAGTTGGTTTATAGGAGGCAATGCCCTTTTTGCGCAGTCTACAGCTGGGAATGCGGTCTACCAGTTTTTAAAATTGCCTTATTCTGCTAAAGCAACAAGCTTAGGTGGGCTTAATATTAGTTCAATTGGAAATGACCTTGGTTTAGCCATGATGCAACCCGCTTTATTATCAACCAAATTAGATGGTGAATTACAAGTAAGTGTGAAGCCTTATTTTGCGGGTATTCAACAGTATGATTTAAATGGGGCAAATAAATTAAAATCTGATTGGGTAATAGGATGGGGCGTGCACTATATGGACTATGGAAGTATCGTACAAACAGATTTTTTAGGAAATGAATACGGGAGCATAAATCCCAATGAATATGCGATTCAGGTAGGTATTGCAAAAACCTATCTGGAAAATTTTCATTTTGGCACACAAATAAAATTCATACAATCTAATTATGGTCCATATAGATCCAATGGTATTGCAATGGATGTGGGTGTGAGATACCTTTCACCAAATAATTTGTCACAATGGAGTATTTTATTACAAAATGTAGGTACGCAATTAAAACATTTTCAAGTGAAGGAAGAATTGCCTTTGAATTTAATACTTGGCTGGTCCAAAAAATTAGCTAATGCACCCTTACAATTTTCGGTGACTGCAGAAAGGTTATCTGTTTGGAAGGACAACTATTATGATATTGATTTTTATAATGCAGAGGGGTATAATAAACCTGGTTCACTTCAAAATATTTTTAACCACCTTATATTGGGATCGCAATTATTTATTGGGGAAAGTTTTGAATTAGACTTAGGATATCACTTCGCAAGAAGATTCGAATTGAATCTTCCCAATCAAACCAATAGTTTAAATGGATTGAGTGCTGGTTTTGGGTTCCCCTATAAAAGAATTCAATTTCAATATGGTACAGGTTTTTTTCAAAAAAATAGTTACCATCATTTTACTTTGCAATACGCATTGCAACAAAAAGATTAGACTAAAAGTAATTCAGTATTATAGTCAATTCATTTTAGGTATTGCAATTTCTTATTCCAAATTTTCAACTTCATTTATTGTTGTTTCTTCGGCATGACTGCTTTTGGCTTATTAGCAGGGGTAGTGGCTTGCTTGGCTTCTGTTGTTGGTTTATTAGCTGGAGTAGATTTATTAGCTGCTGGGGTTGTCGAAACATTATTTACAGGCGTTACTAGAGTTGGTTCATTATTAGATAGTAAGCTATAATCAGATTCAGCTGCGATATCCTCTGCATCTATATCTGGAAGGGTTAAATCAATACTTGAATCCTTACCTACAAAATTGACATTAAAGTCGGTACTTAAATTATCAGGCTTCACGAAACTTGCGTTTCTATCTAAATTGCATGCTGGATCATTTGCAACCTTATTCATAAAATAGGCCCAAATAGGCAAGGAGCCATGCGCACCTTGTCCAAAATAATTATCTGTAAAACGAATGTAACGATCATCTGCGCCCACCCAAGCCCCAGCAAGTATTTGTGGGGTATATCCCATAAACCATAAATCGCTATTGTCATTGGTCGTTCCAGTTTTACCAGCTACAGACTGCGTTCCAATATCATAAGAATACATACTTCTACCAGTACCTTTTGAAATCACACCCTCCATCATACTTACAACAGAGTAGGCAGTTAATTCACTTATCACTTTTCTTCTTTGTGGGGAGAAGCTTTCTAATACATTGCCATTTTTATCTTCGATACGATTGATGAAAAAAGGTTGGGCATTGTAACCTCCACCTGGGAACATTGTATAGGCTTGTACCATTTCAAACAAGGATACCTCACAAGCCCCTAATGCAATAGAAGGATAAGCTGGAATTTCTGCTTGAATATTGGATTTTTTTAAATAGGCTACCAGTTCTTTTGCTGCTTCATTTCCATCTCCATTAATTTGTTTCATGATATACGCAGTGGCACAGTTTCTAGATTCTGCTAGTGCTTGCGCCATTGGCATGGATTGTCCTGTACAAGATTTTGGTGTATTGGGAACCATGCCATAACCTTCAAAATTTTGTTGTTGATCTTGTACAATACTAAATGGTGTGAAGCCAGATTTTTCAATGGCTAAAGAATACAATAAAGGCTTCATAGTAGATCCTACTTGTCTTCTTGTATTGATATTGACGTGGTCATATTTGAATGTCTTAAAATCAATCCCACCCACCCATGCTTTGACTTCACCGGTAAAAGGGTCTACCGCTAAGAAACCTGTTTGTAGCATTTGTTTATGGTACTTTAATGAGTCCATTGGGGTCATGATGGTGTCAATGAACCTATTTTTATTCCATGCAAAAACACGCATTGGCAAAACTTCATCGAATGTTTTTCTGATGTCAGTCTCCTCCATTTCCTCACGTTTTAAATTCCTCCAACGATCGGTTTGTTTAACGGCTAATTCTAATTGGTTATTAAAGTCTTTCCAAACAGCACCTGTTTTGATATTGGATTGTTTATTAAACTCTTTTTGTAAGTAGGCCATATGCCTTGCAACAGCTTCTTCGGCATACAATTGCATGCGCGGATTAATGGTGGTGTATATTTTTAAACCATCTCTGTATAAGTTATAAGCATCTCCATTGTTTTTCTTATGTTCCTTAGCCCATTTTTTCATATACTCTCCAAGGTAACTTCTAAAGTAGGGGCCTAATCCATTGTTTTCATCTAACTTCTTAAAATTAGTGACCAATGGCAATGCTTTTAATTGTGTCGCTTGATCCTCGGTTATGTATTTTTGACCAGCCATTCTGTTCAATACCAAGTTTCTTCTTTCAATGGCTAATTTAGGATTCCTGTTGGGATTATATTTAGTAGGGGCATTGATCATGCCAATTAACAAAGCAGCTTCTTCGATTGTTAAACGATCCGGTTCTTTTTGGAAAAAGGATCTTGAGGCATTGCTTACGCCAAATAAATTTTCACTAAACGGAACTGTATTTAAATACAAAGTGATGATTTCCTGTTTGGTGAAATTGCGTTCTAATTTGATGGCAATGATACTCTCCTTAATTTTTTGAATGATTCTTAAGAGTTTGTTTTTAGTGCCCCAGTTATCCGTAAATAAGTTTTTTGCTGTCTGCATAGTGATGGTAGAAGCACCACCTTGGCTTCCAAGAAAAGCAACTGCTCTTAACAAGCCTTCACCATCAATTCCGTAATGGTCGTAAAATCTTTTATCTTCTGTAGCAACCAGTGCTTGCAATAAATAGGGGCTAATATCTCTATACTTCACACTAATTCTATCTTCTAAATAAAACTTACCCATGGGCGTACCATCTTGAGCATATACTTGACTTGCTAAAGAGGCTGTTGGGTTTTCAATATCATCTAGATCGGGCATATCCCCAATCCATCCAAAATTGAGCATTAGGATGAACAGTAAAAAGATACCTGCAGCAATTAGGTAATATTTCCAAAATAGCCTTACCCAATTTTTTGGTCCTTTTTTATTTTCTTTTGCGGTTGTTTTATTTTCTGGGTTCACTTTTTACCATTTAAGGTTTAAAATTATAATTTGACTTATCGCGCTTATATTGATCCAATTGCTCCTGATTGTTAATGAGAATGATATTTGATTTTCCAATCAATGTAAGATCGTATTGTTTTTTAGGAATGAACGAAATAATCTCTGTACTTAATCTTGGCTTCACTTTATTGATATAGGCTAGACCATCAGATGCATTTGTAAATGGTCCAATCCAAACGATATGACTTTGATCTGTAAACTGAACATAAGTCACTGCCAGGTTTAGTTTTCTGAAATCTTCAGTATGGACGTCTTTGAATGCATTTTGAATTTCTTTCACAAATACAGCAGAAACATTCATCGTTTGTAAAGCAATATAATGTTGTTCTAAGCTATCATTGGTGAACATAATTTGATTTTGCACAGCTAGGTTTTGAGCACTGTCTTTTTTAACAGTAACAGCTGCCATATTATTTGTTTTACCAATGCTATTTAAACTATTGTCATTCTTTAAAGCAATCACAGGGCTTTTGGTTAGTTCAAGTACATCTCCGTTAGCATTGACCAATTTATTTGGTTTTTCTATTTTTAACGCTGCAAGATAGGCTTCGGTTGTTTTTCTATTATTGATTTCAGTAATAATATTTCTAGCTCTGGCTTTGATGGACTCACTTTTATTTTTTTCGATTAGCTCATTTAATAATACGATTGCTATACTGTCCTTGCCTTGCTGGGCATTCATTTTCACTTTTAAAAACTGGTAGGGTGTATTCCATTTTGTGCCCTTGAATTGCGCTTGTGCAGCTTCCATTTGTACACTAAATTGATCCCAGTCTCCAATTTGTGCTAAAAAATAAGCTGTTTTATATGCCTCTGAACTGTTTTTATCAATACGGTCAAGATTTTCTTTCGCTTTCTTCTTTTGAACATAGATACCCTCAGGGTACTGTTGAGTGATGAGCAGAATAATACTATCAGATTTAGTTGATTGTCCAATATGCAAGTAATGGCTTGCTAAGTCAAGTAAAGCACTTTCAGTTCCATTTGGTTCAATATCATTTTGAATGACTGCTAGGTATCTTGGCAATGCTTTTTCAAAATCATCCAGTTCGTATAAAAATATTTTTGCAATAGCTAAGCTATTTTTATTCCATATTGCTTTGGATTCCATTAAATCTAATGCTGTTTCAATTAATTCAATTGAAATCGAATCGGCTTTATCTTTCAGTGGAGGTAATGTATTGTCTTTAATCCTAATCTCAGTTGCATTCAATGGGGTATCATTTTGAGCACTATCCTTATTGGCATTTATGGAACTTGATTTAAGTAACAAAATACTTGTTTTTCTTCGCCAATTATCAACATTTGGTCGATCTCCCCATTTTTTGATATAGTTGGTTATACCCATACTTACATTTTGAGGGTTGTCAAAATAAAAGTCAGATTTTATAGCTTGTTTTGATGTTGTATTTGCAAAAGCATTGCTAAATGAATATCCTGAATTATTATTTTGGTTGTTTCTATTTAATGTAACTGATTCATCTGTTTTTTTATTAGGATCAGTTAATAAATTCTTTTGCTTCGACTTATTCAGCGACACTCTTTTTTGCCAATCATTTAGCATTTGTAATTGCTTATCTTTTGGAGCGCTATAAATCATCTGCAAGCTATCTTCTTTAGCGATCAATTCGTCTAATACGACTATTTTATCAATCCATTTTTTTCTTAAGGTGACTTGATCATAATTAGGATTTGTTTTTAATACGTCACTTAAATTTTCATATGCGATTTTAGCCACTGAAAATTGGTCCATTTTGTAATTTAAAGCACCTAATTGAACCAATGCTTTTTGTTTAAGTTTAGTATTTTTTTCATTTTTCTGAATAGATGCAATTAGCCATTGATTTGCTTTTGACATAGCCTGATTACGAAGTGCTAGTTGTGCCATTTCGTAATAGACGATATCTGCATAGGCGCTGTATTTATCTTTCTTTAACATACGCTCCAATGCGTTGGCTAAACTTTCCCATGATTTCTCACCGCGATTTGCCTCTATACTTGCCATATAAATGCTTGCATAAACTGCAATAACCGGATTGGAAACAATAGCACCAGCTTTTTTATACCAAATATAAGCTAGGTCAATTTTTTGTTCTTTTTCAAATAGTTGTGCAATTAGAAAAGACCATCTAGCTTTAGTGAGTAAATCTTGCGCATTGTCTAAACCCTTGATTAAATAATTTGCTGCACTATCATTGATGCCAGATAAGTAATAGCCGTAAGCCAATTGTTCGAATAAAAAGGGGTATAAACGACTTGGGAATCCAATATCTGTTTTTAATAATTGTAATAAACTTATTCCTTCATTTATTTCGCCAGCTTCAAAATAATTTCTCGCTTGCCAGATCATACTTTCATTTCTGATATTCTTATTTTCCCAAACTCGATTATTTTCTGCTGAGGCAATACTGAATTTTCCTGTTTTATTTAAGTTACTACCAATTGGTTGATCAGCACCATCATCCTTATCATAAAATGAGTAGTTGATGAATTGTAATATACTTCCAGCGGTATCAAAATTTTTGTGATATAAATAAGTTTTCGCCAATAACAAATAGGCGTCATCTACATAATTACTTCTTAAATCATGTAATACAATATTGGCATTACAACGATAAATGATTGAATCAATCGATTCTTTTGCTGTAATGCTTAAATCATAATCATAAAAAGGCAGTAATTCTGTATAATCGTCTTCATTTATATCTCGTGCTTTTTGAATGATTTCTTCTAATGTAATTTCAGCATGGAATAGATAATTAAACTGGGATACTGTGTTTTGATATGCACGACGGCCGAGGGTATATTTTTTATCTAATAAACGCTCATAGGGAAGGGGCTTGTCGATTTCATTAAAACCTGTTTTGTCTATAAGATCATTTGTTTTTTTATTTAATCCATCTTTTGCCTTTTCGATTTTTTTATTGATGAAGTTGTTGATTTTTTTTTGGTTACTATCTAAAATTTGGTTCGCTTTTTTTATCAACTTTGTGTTATTGATATCCAGAATTGATTTTGTTGTATCCTGCGCATAGATTGGACTGCCAATATGGAATAGTATGGCTATTGCAAACAAGCAAATGAAGGGTTTAAACTGAGTATATGTAGTATCTTGTTGCATAGGGTTAAAAACACCTTAAAAATAAGGCATATTCTGTTTAAATAAAGCAAAGGTTGTACCTTTATACAGATTAAAGATTATGGCAAACTTAGATATTAACAATACTTTTAAAAGACGTAGCAGTACTTATCGTTTGGTAGTGACCAATGATGACACTTATGACGAGGTCATTGCGTTTAGGTTATCCAGAAAATCAGTGTATTTGGGATTGAGTATTGCATTCATGTTTCTAGTCGGATTAACAATTGCTTTAATTGCTTTTACTCCCTTAAAATATTATATTCCTGGTTACGGGACTAAGGAAAGCCGATCAGCATTAGAATTACTTAAAATTCGTACCGATTCTTTAGAACAAGCAGTACATTTTAAAGAGCAATATATAGAAGGCATCAAAAAAGTGTTATCAGAAGGGAATCCACAACAATTAGATACAATTCCACTTCAATTACCAGAGAGTTTACCCTCTTTAGACTAATTGTGTTAAGATGAATAAAAATATCAATCAAATTCAATGGGGCAAGTTTGCTGGTTTAGCTAGCCAATGGGCAGTGGCATTAACTCTTTTGATTTTCTTAGGTAAATTTATTGATCAAAAAACGGGAAGGGTAGCGCCCCTTTTTTTATGGGTACTACCTTCATTATTTATTATATTTTCATTATTCAAAATTATAAGAGATACCCAACCTAAATCAAAAAATAAATGATTGTATTTTTTCAAAAAAAGTTTATCCCGGTATTTGCTTTGTTTTTTGCAATACTTGTCTTGGTGCTAATGCAGCAAAAAATAGCAATTCAAATTCCTGTCAATAGTAATTTTATCATTATTGTAAATAGTATATTATTTGTAATTGCATTAGTTAATTTTAAAAGAATAAGTCAACTTGACGTAAGCAATCCCAATAAGATGGTTCGATCTGTAATCACTGGCACAATGATTAAGTTTATAATAATTGGAGGGGCAGCATTATGGTATGCCATTCAAAAAAAAGCGCCCCTTGGTACTTATAATTTATTGATAGCGATGGGCTTATATTTATGGTATACTTGGATTGAGATTGGGTGGACTAAAATAAAAAAAGACGCATAAATTAAATCGATTGTCAAAAGTTGAACATCCACTTCACGCATTAAAAGCCTATTTGCCAGAGGGTGCTTTTGAGCCTGTTTTGGCCTTGATTCATCAATACAAAGTGCACTTAACAGTGACTAAAGCAAGGAAATCTGTGTTGGGTGATTATCGACATCCGCTCATGGGAGCTAACCATAAAATTTCGGTCAATGGTAATTTAAATCAGTATGAATTTTTAATCACGCTCTTGCATGAGTTGGGTCATTTACTTTGTTACGAGCAATATAAAAATAGGGTTGATGCACATGGTAAAGAATGGAAATACTTATATGGTTTATTACTTGCGGACTTTATCCAACGAGATATATTTCCTTTAGATATTAAAAAGTCACTTAAAAAAACAGTACTCAATCCTGCTGCAACCGCCAATGGGGAAACCGCACTATTACTCGTTTTGAGGCGTTATGATAAAGCAAAAAAAGTAGGGATGGCATTTGTTGCACATTTGCCAGATGGCGCTTTATTTGAAACCGAAAAGGGGAAGCGCTTTAAAAAAATAAAAAAACGCCGAATTCGAATTGAATGTGTAGAAATTACAACTGGTCATGTGTATTCTTTCAGTGGATTAACTGAGGTAAGGGTAGTACAAGCATAGTTTTATTTACCATGCTATTTTTCAAAATATAGCATAAAAAAGATCAAGGAAATAGTGTAGGCTTAAAATAAAAAGTAATGCCTCGAAAAATCGAGGCATTACTAAAAAATCAGTAGATTTTTTAGTAAAAACTACGCTACAGCTTGCTTCACCAAATCTGCCGCTTCACTCAATAAAATAGCAGATTGAACTTTCAATCCACTTTCATCTATTAATTTTTTTGCTTCAACCGCATTGGTACCTTGTAAACGTACAATGATTGGAATATCGATATTGCCTAACTTGTTGAACGCTTCAATAACCCCAGCAGCAACACGATCACAACGAACGATACCACCGAATATATTGATCAAGATCGCTTTTACATTAGGATCTTTCATAATAATTCTGAATCCAGCTTCAACGGTTTGTGCATTGGCAGAACCACCTACGTCTAAGAAGTTAGCTGGCTCTCCACCACTTAACTTAATCATATCCATTGTGGCCATAGCCAAACCAGCTCCGTTTACCATACAACCCACGTTACCGTCTAATTTAACAAAGTTTAAATTGAATTCACCTGCTTCTACTTCTGTTGGATCTTCTTCTGATACATCTCTCATGGCTAATAAATCTGGATGACGCATTAATGCGCTATCGTCAATATTCATTTTACAATCTACTGCAATGATTTTATCATCAGCAGTTTTGAAAAGAGGATTGATCTCTAACATACCGCAATCTAAACCAACGTATGCATTGTATAAATTTGTAACAAATTTCACACAGCTTTTAAAAGCTTCACCACTTAAACCTAAGTTAAAAGCAATTTTTCTTGCTTGGAAACCTTGTAGTCCACCTCCAGGGTGTACCCATTCTTTGAATATTTTTTCTGGGGTATTGTGTGCTACTTCTTCTATATCCATACCACCTTCTGTGCTATACATCACTACATTCATGCCTTTAGCACGATCTAATAAGATAGACAAGTATAATTCTTTAGTTGGCTGAGGACCTTCATAATACACATCTTGTGCCACTAAAATTTTGCTAACTAATTTACCGGCTGGGCCAGTTTGAATGGTCACCAAAGTGCCACCAAGTATATTTTTTGCAAAGTTTTCGATGTCTTCTGCTGATTTACCAACAGCTACACCTCTTTGTTCTGATCCATTGATTTTACCTTTACCACGACCACCTGCGTGAATTTGAGCTTTCACTACAGCAAATTTATTATTGGTCTCTGTTGCAATTTTTTGGTATGCAGCGACTGCGTCTTTTACATTATCAACTGCTACACCTTCTTGAACAGGAACATTGTACTTTTTTAGTAATTCTTTTGCTTGATATTCATGCAGGTTCATAGTGAGGAATTTTGGCGAAGTTAATAGATAAAAGGCAGATTATCAGGGTAAAATAGGTCTAAAAATACATTCAATCATATATTTTGTTGTTTAAACATTGATTAGTATCTTTGGGAGCTCTATGAGTTTAAAAAATTTAAAAAATTGTTTTTAATTTAATCATTAACTAAACCAAAAGAATCCTAATTTGTTATCCCTTTTAAGGCCAAATTATAAATTTAAAAAACACCAAATATGAAAAAAATCATTCTTTCTTCGGCTTTCGCAATCGCCACAGTGGTATTATTCTCTTTCAACAACCCAACTAGTACTAAACAAGCTGAAACTTTCACAGTGACAGCCCAAAAGAGTAGAGTAGATTTCACAGGGTCTAAAAAGAGTGATTTCCATACAGGCGTTATCCCAGTTAAGTCAGGCACTGTTAAAATTGACGGTGGTAAATTAGTTGGTGGATCTTTTGTAGTAGATGTGGCTGGTATGAAAATAACAGATGCAGCTGGCGACAAATTAGCTGGTCATTTATCTTCTGCTGACTTTTTTGATGTGGCCAAGTTTGGTGAAGCTACTTTTAATATCAGTGCAGTAAAGTATACCACTGCTGATAAAGCAACTTTAACGGGATCAGTAACAATAAAAGGTTTTACAAAAGAAATCAGTTTTGAAGCAATTATCAGAAGTGCAGACGAGAAAGGTTTTTTTGCAGAAGCATTTTTCCCAATTGACAGAACATTATTTGGAATCAATTATGGAGTGGGTGCGATTGATACGCAAGTTCAATTAGCAGTACACATTTACGCTAGTAAGTAGTCTTAGAAATTGAGTTATACATCGTATGATTCAAATCACGAATCGCACTTTGTGCAATTCATAATTGAGTTGAACTTGTTCAACTCAATTAGATATCATATCGCTCTTTCAGGATATGCAAATGGTGTAAGGCATGTCCAAAGAGGATGAATCCTAATGCATTCACAGTCACATCATGTCCGTTGCAATTACCTTTTGTTTTTAATTGATCTTGCGTAAATGAAGCAAATAATAAATTAGTTGCTTGTCTTACAGTTCTCCATTCAATTAACATATCCTTCCAGTTTCGGTGACTCGCATCTCCATTGGCAGCGTAGTTATTTTCGTCAAAACCGGGTAAGGATGTTTTATCCTGTCTTGCAATGGCTAGGGCACGATATGCAAAGATTCTTTCTGTATCAATCACATGTTGAAACATTTGCTGTATTGTCCATTTTTCTGGGCCGTAAGCGTACTTGATTTTTTCAAGTGGGATAGCATTCCATGAATCCACAAGTCTGTCATGGTATTGTTTTAATAGAATCTCATAATCCTTCCCACTTGTATAATTAATATAGGTTTGAAAAAATGATGCGTACTCTGTGGTGCTTGGTCTAGACATGTATTGGTGTTATTGATTATGGAGTGTTATTTTTTTTATTTCTTTGAAACAGGAGTGCATTTTGAATTGATAATGCAGCATTGATGATACCACCTTCTGCACTTATTTCATTTAATTTTTTCGATTGGTCCTTTTGTGGAATAGGGAACAATGTATTAGAGTCATTTGGTGTCCAATTACTTTGCAAAAGTATTGCTTTAACTTCAGTCGCACTAAGATTAGGAAAATAAGCGCGAACCAATGCTGCAATATGGCTTATGATAGGTGCAGACATACTGGTACCATTTAAAAAACCATATTGTTGATTGGGTAAGCTTGAAAATATTTTATTTCCTGGGCTCAATACATCCACAATTTTATTACCGTAATTACTAAAGTCGGTTAAGATACTTTCTGCAATCACTGGGTCACTACTTGCGCCCACTGTAATCATATTCATTGCTTTATCCTTAAAAACATTTGAGTAAGGACTAGGGTAGACAGATTTTTTATTTAAGTCATAAGATTCATTGCCAGCAGAATGAATAATCAATACATCTTTTGATGCAGCGTATCGAATGGCACTATCTACCCATGCTTGTTCTGGTGAGAAGGATTTACCAAAACTCATATTGATTATTTTGGCGCCATTGTTAACGGCATATCGAATGCCTAAAGCGATATCCTTATCATACTCATCCCCATCTGGAACTACGCGCAGCCCCATAATTTGAATGGGATTACTAAAGTTAGATTTGGTAAAATTAGTATCTACAATACCAGCAGCCAAACCTGCTACATGGGTTCCATGTTTTGCATTTGGACCAGTGATATTGTTGTTACCATAATATTGATCATTGAAATTTTCGTATTGGTCTTGGGTGATTTTTTTTCTTAGATCTTCAGGAGGTGTATCTATAGAGACGGCGGATTGGTCTTTGCCTGAAATGTATTCATTTAGTTCCTCTATAATTGAATGATATCCAGTTAATCGATCTATGCCTAAAGCCTGCATTGTTCTTAGGTAGGAAATTTTTGTATCTGCTGTTAATTTTCCAATAGGTTGATAAATCTCTAATTGTTCTGTTGTAAAATTAGTATCCTCTATTTCTCTAATTAAAATAGTGCCCATCTTAACCACTGCATTCCTTGCCATTTTAATAAAAGATAAATTATCTGCAGCCTCATCTGTAAAAACAATTTCGGCAGCGGCTTGTTGCCATGTTTTAAAAGTAGCTTTCTTTTTTGTATCCCAGGATGCAGTATCTAAATTATCTTGTTTGAATTCATTTTTATAGCGATGGTAGATTCTTGATTTTTCATCTGATGCTTTATTGATATTTTCACCAGCAGCATTGCCTAAAAAATTCCAACCATGTACATCATCTATATATCCGTTCTTATCATCATCCAAAGCATTGCCTGGTATTTCTTTAGGATTATTCCATAGCAGTGGTTTGATTTGAAGATGTGCTGTATCAATCCCGCCATCTAGGATAGCAATGATGATGGGCGTGGGCTTTAACTTTAGGTCTGTTAAAAGCTGTTGTGCCTTAAAAAGACTTACGCCGTGCACGCCGTCTTTTTCAAGATCTTTCCAATGCCAAAATTTTGCATCCTGTCCCCATACTATTTGGGAACAGGTATACAAAAATATAGTCAGGATTAATCTACGCATAGGACATAGGGACATTTGAGGAATTAAAAATCAAATTTGATACCCTGTGCAAGTGGTAATTGCGTACTCCAGTTGATGGTATTTGTTTGTCTGCGCATATAGGCTTTCCATGCATCAGATCCACTTTCTCTTCCTCCTCCAGTTTCTTTTTCACCACCAAATGCGCCACCAATCTCAGCACCACTCGTTCCAATATTGACATTGGCTATGCCACAATCACTTCCTTTTGCAGAAAGAAATAATTCTGATTCTCTCATATTTAAAGTCATGATAGCAGATGACAATCCTTGTGGAACCCCGTTTTGTATGTCAATTGCTTCTTCGATAGTCTTGTATTTTAAAAGGTACAAGATGGGTGCAAATGTTTCATGTTGTACAATCTGATATTGAGGTTTTGCTTCTGCAATACAAGGTTTTACATAACAGCCGCTTGCATATTGATCTCCTTCGAGTACGCCACCTTCAACGATAAAATGACCGCCTTCTTTTTTACATGCTTCAATTGAATTCAAATACATTTTTACTGCATCTTTATCAATTAATGGCCCCATATGGTTATTGCTATCTAATGGATTTCCAATTTTAATTTGTTGGTAGGCTTTGACTAATTTAGCTACAAATTGGTCATATATTTTTTCATGAATGATCAATCTTCTTGTACTTGTACATCTTTGTCCTGCAGTACCTACCGCTCCAAACACAGCACCAATTAAGGACATATCCAAATCGGCGTTTTCTGTGATGATGATGGCATTGTTGCCTCCTAATTCTAAAATTGTTTTACCTAAACGGCCTGCTACTTCTTTATTTAATTCCTTGCCCATGCGTGTAGAACCTGTTGCAGAAACCAATGGAATATTGGTATCCTTAGTCATCCATTCTCCCACTTCACGTCCTCCTTGAATCAAATTATTGACACCTTCTGGAACATCATTATCTGCAAATACTTTTTCTACAATTTTTTGAATGGCATTACCACACAATGGGGTTTTCTCACTTGGCTTCCATACGGTTACATTACCACAAACCCAAGCCAATGCTGCATTCCAACTCCATACAGCCACTGGGAAGTTAAATGCAGAAATGATACCCACAATACCCATTGGATGCCATTGTTCATACATTCTATGAGATGGTCTTTCGCTATGCATGGTTAAACCATATAATTGTCTTGATAAGCCTACTGCAAAATCACAGATATCAATCATCTCTTGCACTTCTCCTAATCCCTCTTGCAAACTTTTTCCCATTTCATAGCTCACCAATTGGCCAAGTGCTTCTTTATCTTTTCTTAAAGCTTCGCCTAATTGTCTAACCACTTCACCTCTTTTTGGTGCTGGCCAATTACGCCATGCTACAAATGCATTTTGTGCAGTTGCAATTACTTGATCATATGCAGCCTTATCTGTCGTGGTCACTGCGCCAATCATTGTATTGTCTACTGGAGAAAAAGAAGAAATTTTCTCGCCCTTACTTTTAATCCATTTCGCACCAGTAGAACTGCCTTCGTTTTCTTTTTGAATTTGTAATTGTTGTAAAAATTGCATGTTTATTTTTTTATTTTTTCAATGATATTTGTCGTGGAAAATCCTTCCACAATTGGGTTAATAATTACTTTTCCTCCATTTGCAATCACTTCTTTTGCACCAACGATGGTATCAATCGTATAGTCGCCACCTTTTACAAGTACATCGGGTAGGAGGGTTTGAATTAATTGAAGTGGCGTATCTTCTTCAAATACGACCACCACATCCACCAATACCAAATTGGCTAATATGGAAGCCCTGCTTAATTCAGAATGGATAGGACGCTCAGGACCTTTTAGCTTTTTAACACTAGCATCACTATTTAAACCAACCAATAAATAATCTGCTTCTTTTGCTGATTGAGCCAATGAAAATAAATGACCTGGATGTAAAATGTCAAAACAGCCATTGGTAAAGGCAACTGTCTTTCCTGTGGTTTTACAAGCTTGCATAAATACTTTCGCTTGTGCCAGGGACATTATTTTTTTTTCAATTTGTTCAACTGCGCGCATCTTACTTAGCTTTTTTATTGATAATAGGTAATATAATTAAACTGATTCCGCCCAATACAATCACAATTAAGAATTGTGAAAACCACTGTAAAGTACCATTGGCAAGGCCCAATGTATAATCAACCCCATTGAGTTCTAACACTTTTGCCATAAAATAAGCATAGGCACCAATACCGCCTGGGGTGAGGATCATGCCGATGCTCGCATAGGCTAAACAACTAATTGCGGTGGCAAAACTACTTTCTGTTCCTGCTGTAGCATGCAATCCTACATAAGTGGCAAGTAAATACAAAAACCAAATACCAAATGAGTATACGAAAAATAGATTGTGTTGTTTTAATTTAGTAGCACTCATGACACCTTCCCAAATGCCGCGGATAATTTTTTTTATGGAAGCAACGATGGTAGGGATGCGTTTTCTAAGTATAAAAAATAGTGCTATTAACACCATACCAATCCCAACAAGTAAATACATTTTCCAGTTGCCCTCATTTGCATCAATCACTGGGGCACTGGTTTGACTTTTTAGTTGATTCCAACCAGCTTCAATCACATTGAATTGTAAACCAAGTGCCAATAAAAAAACGATGCCAAGGCTAATCACATCAAATGCTCTTTCTGCGACAATGGTGCCCACAATTTTCTCCGCAGGTACATGCTCATACTTGGCTAGTAAAGTACATTTAAGGACTTCTCCAAGACGGGGGATCGCTAGGTTGGCTAAATAGCCTATTAGGACAGCAAGGTAGGTATTCGCAATGCTTGGTTGATAACCCAATGGTTCCATAATCAAACGCCATCTAAGTGCACGTAAAAAATGTGAAAGTCCTAATATAATAAAGACAGGAAAAACAATCCAAAGTTTTGATTGCTTTAGGGCAAGGGTGAATTTTGTCCATTCTTCGGCCGGAATTTGATGTAAACTCCACCATATCAAAGCGATACCTAAAAGGAAAAAGAACCCGATTTTAAGAAACTTTGCCATTTTTGTAAGCTTTCAGTTGCCCCGCAATTTACAACCAATTGTCTAGAATACCCTTGACAAACCCTTAATAATTGGCCTTTTTTAGGGTTTTATAAAGTCCTTTAAAATCCGTATCTTCGCCATCCCGTAGAGGTTACTTAGTTAAACTATAAAAGGAATGTCAGAAAAAAAACGCATCTTATATATTGCTACAGAAATGTCGCCTTATTTAGAGATGACAGAATTTGCAGAGGTGATCAATAAACTCGCAATTAAAAGCAATGAAAGTGGATTAGAAGTTCGTTGTATCATGCCTAGATTTGGGATGATCAATGAAAGAAGACATCGTTTACATGAAGTGGTTCGTTTATCTGGGATCAATGTTCAAGTGGATAGCGACGATTATCCATTACAAATTAAGGTCGCATCCTTACCCAATGCAAGATTACAGGTCTATTTTTTAGAGAATGAAGACTTTTTTAAGCGCAAGCATATATTTCATGACGAAAATGAAACATGGTACGATGACAATGCATTGAGAACCATTTTCTTTTGCCGTGGCGCTTTAGAGACTGTCAAAAAATTCGGTTGGCCTCCAGACATCATTCACTGTAGTGGATGGATGACCGGTTTAATCCCGGCATATATTAAAACTGCTTTCAAGAAAGAACCTGTATTCTCCAATGCTAAAGTGGTATTCACTATTGGACAAAATACATTCGAAGAACAGTTTCCAAAAGACTTTATGACAAAGGCTTTGATTAATACCAATGTAAAAGAGAAAGAATTAGATGCATTCAAAGAATTATCCAACTCTGCTATGTTCAGAGGTGGGGCGACCTATGCGGATGCCATTTCTTTTGGATCAGATGTGATTGATAAAAAATTGGTTTCAGAATTTGCATCAGTGAAAGGGAAAAAAGTAGTGCCTTTTAATGGATGGGATTCTGATTTAACAGAGTATTTAGATTTATACAACGAACTTGCAGGCAAGTAAAGCAATTATACATGGCAATTATTAACATATTTAGAAGGGGTACCTATATCTTATTTTTTTCACTTTTGCTTATTTCTTGTACAAGAATTGGCACTTCAGAGTTAGGCGTGGATGACTTTTTTGGTAAAGACGCTATCGACACCAGAGACACTTTATTGGCTGTAGAAACAGAAACGATTGTTTTAGAAGATTCATTGCGTATTTATCCTACAGACCTACATGTCCTTGGAGATATTTCCAATGATCCAATTTTCGGCAAGACAAGCGCGGCCTTATTTTTACAATTAAAGCCCATTTTTTATCCTTTCTATATTAAAGGCACGAAAGACAGTATAGTAGTAGACTCTGCGGTATTGATTTTAAGTTATCAAGGCTTTTATGGAGATTCTTCAAAGCCGGTTAAAATTTATGTCAATAAAATAGATCCAACAACACCTTTGGAAGTTGGAAAATATTATGCTAGTAATTATGCAAATGCCTATAATTTAAGAAAAGGTGTTACTGCGGGTAATCCTAAATTATTTGATTTTGCAAGTGCAAAAGACTCTATCAATGATCGTTTTGAAAATGCAAGAGGTCAAATCCGTTTAAAGTTGAATCAATCTATCGCAGTTGAATTGTTAAAAACATATGATTCAAATGGAGTTTACAGAAACGACACTACATTCCGAAATGCATTTCCTGGTTTCGCTTTATCTACGATTGCTGCCGATAATCACAATGCGCTCATTAAATTGGCTTTATTAGATTCAAATACAAAATTGGCTTTATATTATTCTACAAGTGCAACAGGAAGTGTAACTAGAGATACATTAGTCACGTATTTTAGGTTCAATTACTATGCTTCACAAAATGCAAACTTTATCCAAAGAAATAGAGCTGCTTCAGAAATTGCAAGTCATCTAAATGGTTTCGCAAAAGATTCATTGGTATATGTACAAACTAGTCCTGGGACAATGGTAAAAATCAAAGTACCTGGATTAAAAACTTTTGGAAATAAGATTATTCATAGGGCTGAATTAATTGCAGAGCAGGTACCGGATGATGCACGCTTGTCTACAACTGATAGTTATATGACCGCGCCTAATTATTTATTCTTAGGCGTTTATGATACAGCAACTAAGCAATTAAGGACTGTACCAAATGATTATTTAGGGCAATCCAACCCACAATTTTTATTACAATTTGGTGGACAAAAAATTTCAAAATCTTTGAATGGGTATAGCAATGTAGCCACATATAATTTTAATGTAAGCAGATATGTTCAGGGGTTAATTGCAAGAACAGATTCATTATTTGATTTTAGATTATATGCACCTGTGAACGATTCAGTCAAATTCGTACAGCCTTATCCTTTCAATAAAATCCAATCCACAGAATACTTGTCTACCTCTTTGGGAAACCAACCTGCTATAGGTCGTGTAAGATTGGGAGGAGGATCACATTCTAAGTTTAGAATGAGGTTACGTATTTACTATACGAATCTATAATTCAATCTATAAGAATTAAGATTATTTAATATATTTGCTCTTTATAAAAAACATCTAAATAAAACAATATGCCTTATTTATTTACCTCAGAAAGTGTTTCTGAAGGACACCCAGACAAAATAGCGGATCAGATTTCTGACGCATTAATTGACAACTTTTTAGCATTTGATCCACAATCAAAAGTGGCTTGCGAAACTTTAGTAACCACAGGTCAGGTGATCTTGGCTGGTGAAGTAAAATCTAAAGCGTATTTAGACGTTCAAACAATTGCGCGTGATGTGATTAAGAAAATTGGTTACACAAAGAGTGAATATATGTTTGAAGCGGATAGCTGTGGTGTATTGTCAGCAATACATGAACAATCTGCAGATATCAATCAAGGGGTGGATAAAAAGAAGAAAGAAGAACAAGGTGCAGGTGACCAAGGGATGATGTTTGGTTATGCCACCAATGAAACAGAAGACCTAATGCCATTGGCTTTAGACTTAGCGCACAAAATTCTAATTGAATTAGCTGCATTAAGAAGAGAAAATAAAGCAATTAAATATTTACGTCCTGATGCAAAATCTCAGGTAACATTAGAGTACAACGACAAAAACGAGCCAGTGAGAATTGACGCGATTGTAGTTTCTACTCAACACGATGATTTTGATGGAGAAGCGAAGATGTTAGCTAAAATCAAAAAGGATATCATTGAAATTTTGATTCCAAGAGTACAAGCAAAATACAAGAAATACGCTAAGTTATTTAACAAGGATATCAAGTACCATATTAACCCAACAGGTAAGTTCGTAATTGGTGGACCGCATGGTGACACTGGATTAACTGGCCGTAAGATTATTGTAGATACTTACGGTGGTAAAGGTGCACACGGTGGTGGCGCTTTCTCTGGTAAGGATCCAAGTAAGGTAGACCGTTCTGCTGCATATGCAACACGTCATATCGCTAAGAACTTAGTAGCTGCTGGTGTGGCTTCTGAAGTGTTGGTACAAGTTTCTTACGCGATTGGTGTGGCTAAGCCAACATCGATCAACGTAAATACATACGGTACTGCTAAAGTGAAAATGACAGATGGTCAAATTGGTAAGTTGGTGGAAGGCATTTTTGATATGCGCCCTTACTTTATCGAGCAAAGATTAAAGTTAAGAACACCCATGTACAGTGAGACTGCTGCATATGGCCACATGGGTCGTAAGAACGAGACGGTGACTAAAACTTTCACTAGCCCAGACGGTAAAAAGAAGGTGATGAAAGTGGAGTTATTCACTTGGGAGAAATTAGATTATGTTGCCAAGGTTAAAAAAGCCTTTGGTTTAAAATAAATCATTGATTGAATGAAGATCCCGTCTCGACACAAATTGGGACGGGATTTTTATTTTAATCCATAACTTTGACCCATGCAAGAAAGAAACGACAGACCGGAACGACCAGATCGATCTGGCAGGCCAGAACGAAAATTTACAGGACAAAGAAGATTTAGCCCTAGGCCAAGTTTTACCACGGAACGTAAATTTATTATTGGTCGTCAACCACTCATTGAATCATTGAACGCTGGTGCGAATATTGAAAAAATATTATTACAAAAAAATGCACAAGGGGAAGGGTTGGACGAGATAAAACAATTTGCAAAAACGCATACCATTCCTGTTCAATTAGTACCCATTGAAAAACTCAATGGCATGACCAAAGCAAATCATCAAGGCGTGCTTGCATTTATATCCAATGTAAAATATTTAGACCTACAAGAAGTGATTGACTTTGTGGTTGCAAAAGGAGAGGTTCCTTTGTTTATGATGTTAGATGGGGTCACCGATGTACGAAATATTGGCGCCATTTGTAGAAGCATACATTGTTGTGGTGCACAAGCTTTGATCATCCCAGACAAAGGCGTTGGCGCATTGAATGAAGAGGCATTTAAAAGCAGTGCAGGTGCATTGGAACATATACATGTTATCCGCGTAACTAGTTTATTAAAAGCGGTAGATGATTTACACATGAACGGCATTCAAGTTTTTACCAGTGAAATGCGTGCAGATAAAAATGTACATGAATTGGATTTAACAATCCCAAGTTGTATCATTATGGGGGACGAGGGGAAAGGGGTACAACCTTATTTAGCCAAGGCTGCAGATTATTTTTTCAAGATTCCAATGGCGACAAATTTTGATTCATTCAATGTATCCGTTGCTGCTGGTATTGTCTTGTACGAATCGATGAAGCAAAGATTGTTCAAATGAAATTAAAATTAACATTAGACGCAAAGCCCTCTAACCATACCATAGCATATGGGGATAAGCTCCTATTAATTGGTTCATGTTTTACAGAAAATATAGGGGCAAAATTCAAGGCGCATTTATTTGAATTATCCGAGAATCCATATGGTATCTTATTCAATCCGGTAAGTGTTGTAAATACATTGACCGAGATCATGGATAAAAGAATGTATAAAGTAGAAGATTTATTTCAACACAATGAACTTTGGCATAGCTGGCACCATCATAGTCGTTTTTCTGCAATCAAGCAGGAGGATGCATTAGAAAATATCAATAGTACTATTTTAGCTGCGCATGATTTTTTAAAATCAGCAAATCGATTGGTGATTACTTTAGGGTCTGCATGGTTGTATCATTTGACCAATGAAGCGCCTTTAGGTAATGGTCAAGTGGTTGCCAATAATCATAAAGGCCCAATCAGTTGGTTTTATAAATCCTTGATGCAGCCCAATGTGTTAATCAAAAATCTAGATGATTTAGTTAAGTGTTTACATACTTTTAATCCAAATTTACAGATCACATTTACCATCAGTCCAGTTCGACATTTAAGGGAGGGTTTGATAGAAAATAATCGTAGTAAAGCAGTTTTAATCCATGCGGTACATGAATTAGTGCATCAATGCAATGGGGTGGATTATTTTCCAGCATACGAGTATGTGATGGATGATTTAAGAGATTACCGATTCTACGCAGAAGACTTAGTGCATCCAAATTTTGCCGCCTCTGGCTATGTTTGGGATAAATTGGTGGAGACCTATATGGATCCCAAAACACAAGCCATCATGAAACAGGTTGCGGAGTTACAATTGGCAATGAATCATAAACCTTTTTTTACAGGTTCTGCAGAACATCAAAAATTTCTTGAATCCTGCATCCTTAAAACGGAAACATTGTTAGCTAAACAGCCAGCACTATCCCTACAAGATCATTTAGCATTTTTTAAGGCCGGCATAAGCAAATAATTGCTACATTAGAGGTCTAAATTACTGCCATGCGCATTGTACCATTTTTAGTGTCAGCGACTTTAACAGCTGGACTTGTTTTTACACTCAATATCCAATTAAAATTAGGGAGTACTAAAGCACCAAGATTGGGCTATTTTTTATCTCCGCAACATGGATTCTGGAAAAATGCAGAAAAAGTCAATTCCAATTTTGATGCATCCATCCTTGCCAATGATTTGAAAGGGGATGTGGATGTGTATATGGATGACAGATTAGTACCACATATTTATGCAGACAATGATGAAGATGCGTATTATGTGCAAGGTTACTTGCATGCAAAATACAGACTATGGCAGATGGACTTTCAAACACGTGTGGCTGCAGGAAGATTGAGCGAAGTAGCTGGTGCAGATAAATTATCCATTGATCGTTTTTTTAGAAGATTAGGTATGGTGTATGGTGCAGAGCAGACCGAGGCCTATATCAATGAAAAAAATCCAGTGATGAAAGCGACGGTGGATGCCTATACTGCTGGTGTGAATGCTTATTTAAAACAATTAGCACCAGAAGATGTGCCTTTTGAATATAAGTTGATGAATTTTGAACCTGAAAGTTGGACACCAAAAAAGACCTATTTGTTTTTGATGTTTATGTCTTACGATTTAACAGGAAAAGCTGCAAGTGCAGATTTGCAATTGACCAACACAAGAGATTATTTAGGCTATGATTTATTTGATCAATTATATACGAATCAACAAGATTCTTTGGATCCAATTATTCCAATAGGCACCAAATTTGCCAAACCAAGTATTGTTCCAGTGAAACCTTTGTCATCCGATACAGTTTATTTGAAAAAAATGCCGATCGTTGATATCGCAAAATTGGTTGAAACACCCGAAGCACCAGATCCAAATAATGGAAGTAATAACTGGGCAGTTGGTGGAACCATGACAAAGTCAGGCAGACCCATTTTAGCGAGTGATCCACATTTGGGTTTGAATTTACCTTCATTATGGTACGAGGTTCAAATCACAACACCTACACATAGTACTTATGGCGCAAGTTTTCCGGGATCTCCTGCAGTGATCATAGGATTCAATGATAGTTTAGCTTGGGGTGTTACCAATGCGGGACGTGATGTATTGGATTATTATGAATTGAAATTTAAGGATACCACACAAAATGAATATTGGTTTAATGGTGCTTGGAAATCGGTGACTAAAAGAGTAGAAGTAATTAAAGTAAAAGACAGTGCAGATGTCATAGAAAATATAGCGATGAGTCATTATGGTCCTGTGATGTTTGATGCCTATTATCAAAATCCACAATCCAATGGCAGAAACCTTGCAGTAAAATGGACAGCACACAATGCTTCCACAGGGGTTGAAACTTTTTACCAATTGAATAGAGCAAAAAATATAGATGATTATTCCAAAGCGATTCAATTATGGAAATGTCCTGGACAAAATTTTGTGGTCGCAACTAAAACTGGAGCTATCGCCATTAAGCAACAAGGAGATTTTGTGGCAAGATGGGATAGACAAGGCGACTTTATCATGCCTGGAACAGATAGCGCATATGATTGGCAGGGGATCATTCCTTTCGAAGAAAATCCTATGATCTTGAATCCTGCTCGTGGATTTGTAAGTAGTGCCAACCAAAAATCAACCGATGCAAGCTATCCTTATTACTTAGGCACAGCAAGTTCCTTTCCTTTATATAGAGGAATCAGCGTCAATCAACAATTAATAGGTAGGACTCAATTGACTGCTCAAGATATGCAAGCGCTACAAACGAGTAATTACAATGTTTTTGCGCAGCATGCAAGACCCGCTTTAATGAAATTTGTGGAGATGAATAAATTAAGTACAGAGGCGCAAAGAATCGTTGGAATGATGACGCAATGGAATTTATACAATGATCCTTCAGAAAAAGGGATCACTATTTTTAAATTGATTTGGGATAGTGTAGAGAACGCAGTGTGGGGAGATGAATTAGCGGGCTCATTGATTCCATTGACTGAGCCTGAATCATTTGTTTTATTAGAGCAAATGATTCGTGATTCTAATTTTAGGGTAGCAGATGATATCCGAACAAAAGACAAAATTGAAAGTTTGAAAGATCAAGTACGATTGGGCATTGAAAAAGCGACATTAAAATGCCTTGCATTAGAAAAAGAAAATAAATTAAGCTGGGAAGCATTTAAAGCAACAAGGGTCTTACACCTTACTAAAACTCCAGCATTGAGTAGATTAAATTTACCCATTGGAGGTGGAGAGCATATCATTAACGCGACTAGAGAAAATAATGGGCCAAGCTGGAGAATGGTGGTGCACTTGACAGATGAAATTGAAGCCTATGGGTTGTACCCAGGAGGACAGAGTGGAAACCCAGGTAGTCCTTTCTATGATACCTTTATTGATTATTGGACAGCTGGTAAATATTATAGATTACTATTCTTGCCTAAAGAAAAATTAAAGCAACATGAAAGAACAAAATGGCATATTCAATTTAAAAAAGCAGTGGCTTAATTTATTTATGATTAATTAATCGATCAACTTAAAAACATTCAAATGAAATTTATTCTTTCAATAGTATTAGTAGCATTAGTGACCTATGCCATCGGTATCTACGGAAACCTGCCTTGGTGGAGTTTTGTAGTAACCAATTTAATCATTGCCATTGCATTGCCAATTAAACCATTACAATCATTTATTGCAGGTGCATTAGGTGTGGGTGCTTTGTGGGCTGGTTTAGCTTTTGGGATTGATTTAGCAAACAACCATATCCTATCGACTAAAGTAGCACAGATCCTTCCATTAGGAGGATCATACATCGCTTTAATTGCGGTGACTGCATTCGTAGGTGCTTTGTTAGGAGGGCTTGCTTCTCTAACTGGGTCATTTGTTAGGAAACCTGAATAAGTTTACCTTTGGGGTCAATTTGCTTAATCTGTAATTGAGCTTAAATTAAATCCATATGGCACAGCTGCACAACCGTGTTTCAAACAAGGAGTTGAAACAAAAACTATACGAAGAGGATTTCGATAGAACCACAATTAGTTTTTACCAGTATTTTGCAATTTCAGATCCTGCTTTATTTAGAGATGAAATGTACCAAGCATTGAATGCGATGCAGGTATTTGGCCGTATCTATATTGCGACAGAAGGAATCAATGCACAAATTAGTGTGCCCACGCATTTATTTGATTTATTCAAAGCCTATCTCTTTTCAATTCAACCACTCCAAGGTATTCGTTTGAACAAGGCAGTGAATGACAACGGTAAAAGCTTTTGGGTATTAAAAATTAAAGTAAGAGAAAAAGTAGTGGCCGACGGCATTGAAGACCCCCATTTTAGTATGGAGAACAAAGGCAAATACGTGAATGCGGAACAAATGAATCAATTGTTAGCATCGCCTGATACCATAGTGATTGATATGCGCAATCATTATGAATATGAAGTAGGGCATTTTGACAATGCCATTGAGATTCCATCTGATACTTTTAGAGATCAATTACCGATGGCCGCAGAAATGATGCAGTCCCATAAGGATAAAAATATTATCATGTATTGCACTGGAGGGATACGTTGTGAGAAAGCAAGTGCTTATATGTTACACGAAGGATTTAAAAATGTATATCATTTAGAAGGTGGTGTCATTCATTATGCCAATGAAATAAAAGCGGCAGGATTAGAAAGTAAATTCAAAGGGAAAAATTTCGTCTTTGATGATCGTTTAGGTGAAAAAATTACGGAAGATATTATTGCAAGCTGTCATCAGTGTGGCAAGCCTGCTGATACCCATACCAATTGTAAAAACGATGCTTGTCATTTGCTTTTTATACAATGTGAGGCCTGTGCAAAGACCTTTGATGGATGTTGCACCACTGCATGTAAGGAGGTATTTCATTTGCCCTTAGAAGCACAAGAGGTATTGAGAAAAGGAGTGAAAAAAGGCATGCAGGTATTTAATAAAGCCAAAGAAAGATTAAGACCGAGACTAGGGATTGATATTGAAGTTAAATAAATGAATAAATAACTCAATAATATAAAATCCCGACCAAGGCCGGGATTTTATATTATTTTATTCCTACATTATTTAATGCATTTCGAATCAATTGAAAAGTCTCAGCTTCAGATTTTGATTCAGGTTGAAATACTTCACCAATGATTTGCTCATACAATTCAATATATCTTTTAGAAATTGTTTGAATCCATTCTTCAGACATGGTTGGGACAGTTTGTCCTTCCTTGCCCATAAAATTATTTTCAATTAACCATTCTCTTACGAATTCCTTACTCAATTGTTTTTGCTTTTCTTGATTGGCTTGTCTTGCTTCAAATCCATCCGCATAAAAATACCTGGAAGAATCAGGGGTATGAATTTCATCCATTAAATAAATGGTATCCCCAATTTTTCCAAACTCATATTTTGTGTCCACTAAAATCAAACCTCTTTTAGCAGCAATCTCCTTTCCTCTTGTAAATAGGGCTAGGGCATATTTTTCTAAAATGGCCCAATCTTCAGCAGATGCTAACCCCTGAGCAATGATGTCTTCTTTTGAAATATCTTCATCATGTCCTTCGCTTGCTTTGGTAGAGGGGGTGATGATAGGACTTGGGAAAAAGTCATTTTCTTTTAATCCTTCCGGAAGCATTACGCCACAAAGTGTCCTTCCGCCAGCCTGATAAGTTCGCCAAGCATGGCCTACTAAATTGCCTCTAACCACCATTTCGATCTTGTATGGGGTACATTTTTTACCAATGGCCACATTGGGAGCAGGGGTGCTTATGAGCCAATTTGGACAAATATCCTTGGTCGCCTCAAGCATATAAGCGGCAATTTGGTTTAAAACCTGTCCTTTATAGGGGATTGGTTTAGGTAAAATAACATCAAAGGCAGAGATCCGATCACTTGCTATCATTACAAGTAGTTCATTTTCAATGTAATAGACATCTCTTACCTTGCCATGGTAGGTATTTAGAAGGCCGGGGATAGTGGTTGGATTCATTTCACAAAAATAAAAACTTTAACAGTATTTTGATATTTTTTTCTCATTTGCTAACAATTTGGTATTTTGAGTTACAATTCAACTTAAAACAATTATTTATGACAAGATTATTAACTCGTTTTGGCCTTTTTTGCGCAGTTGCTTTTACAGCAATTAGTGCAATAGCTCAAAATGCAGGAACAATCGCAGGAACTGTAAAAAATGCAACTTCTGGTGAAACAGTCGCTGCAGTATCTGTTACAGTGAAAGGCACATCTGTTGGTACTTTCACGGATGACAAAGGAACTTTCAGATTAAATGTGTCTCAAAAAGCACCGTATACATTGGTTTTTAGCTCGGTAGGTTTTGAAAACCAAGAGCAGGTGGTGAGTGCTGGAACATCTAAAGTAGATGTTAGTTTAAAACAAGCTTATACTTTAGGTACTGAAGTTGTTGTTGCAGCGTCAAGAGTTGCAGAGCGTATTTTAGAATCTCCAGTGACGATTGAAAGAATTAGCAATGCTACAATTAAGAATGCGCCAGTATCTAACTATTATGACTTATTGGGTACTTTAAAAGGGGTGGATGTGAACATTGCCAGTTTAACTTTTAAAAGTATTAGCACAAGAGGTTTCAATGGTAGTGGTAATAGCCGTCTAAATCAATTTGTAGATGGTATGGACAACCAAGCGCCTGGTTTGAACTTCTCAGTGGCTAGTATTATAGGTTTAACTGAACTAGATGTAGACAATATTGAATTATTACCAGGTGCCTCTTCTGCTTTGTATGGTCAAGGTGGTATGAACGGTACTGTTTTAATTAATAGCAAAAGTCCATTTAAATACCAAGGTTTAAGTTTTCAAGTAAAACAAGGTATGAACCACGTTGATAACAAACAACGTCCATTAGCTCCATATAAAGACTGGACAGTGCGTTATGCTAAGAAAATAGGCGATCGTTTTGCTTACAAATTCAGCATGCAATTCACAGAAGCGGATGACTGGAGAGCAAATAGTGCTCAAAACTATTCAAGAACAACTGGTAGTCCAAATGGTCAAACCATTGCTGGTACAAGATCATCTGATCCTAACTACGATGGTGTGAATTTTTATGGTGATGAAACAACAAGTAATTTAGCTGGTGTTGGTACTGCTGTAAAAGATGGGGTTAAAGCTGCTGTTGGTTCTACCACTTTCGATCTTTTATATAATGCTGCTGCTTCATATCCAACATTGGCTGCATACACAGCATTCTTAACTGCTGCGGGTGGTGCTTCTTTAGCTGCAAATGCTCCATTCTTATGGGGTGATAAAAGAGGGTATTTCAATAATGTAAATGTTAGTAGAACAGGATATGCTGAACAAGATGTGGTAGATCCAACTGCATTGAACGTGAAATTTCAAGGGTCTATCCACTACAAAATCAATGATAATGTAGAAGCATCTTTCTCTGCCTACAATGGTTCTGGAAATACAGTGTATACAGGAAGTGACCGTTATTCAATTAAGGATTTTAGCATGGGACAGTATAAATTAGAATTAAAAGCTAAAAACTGGTATGTAAGAGCTTATACAACTTTAGAGAATTCTGGTGCATCGTTTAACTCAACAATTGCTGCACGTTATTTCAATGAGAAATGGAAGCCAAGTACAACATGGTATCCTACTTATGCTGCTACTTATTCTACTTTATTAAGTAATGGTGTGAGCGATGCAGCTGCACATGCAGGTGCTAGAGCGAATGCTGATGTTGGAAGACCAACTGGTTACCTTGGTAATAATGCAATGTTTCAAGCTTTAGTAAGCACCCCAATTTCTAAAGGTGGTGCAATGTTCTTAGAAAGAACTTCTATGCGTGCAGCTGAAGGTCAATACAATTTAACAGACGCTTTAGGTCTAGCTAAGCACAATGCTGATTTATTAGTAGGTGCAAGCACAAGACAATATATTTTGAATTCTCAAGGTACTTTGTTTGCGGATACAGCTGGAAATATCAATATTAATGAGTCAGGTGCATACGCACAGTTGTCTAAGCGTTTCTTTGGTGATTTATTAAAATTCTCAGTTTCTGGTCGTTATGATAAGAATGAAAACTTTAAAGGCCGTTTTACACCTAGAGCATCAATGGTTGTTAAATTAAAAGAAGATCATAATTTACGTGTTTCTTTTCAAACAGCTTACCGTTTCCCAACAACTCAAAACCAATGGATTAATTTATTGGTAGGAGGTGGAACAAGGTTAATGGGAGGTTTGCCACAATTAAGAAAGTACTATAACTTTGATACGAACCCTGCATATACTTTAGCTAGTGTGAATGCGTTTGGTGCTTCAGCTTTAGCAGGTGCCCCAAATCCTGCTTTACTTAAGGTACAATCTTTCTCAGAATTCAAGCCTGAATCAATGAATTCATTTGAAGTTGGTTACAAGGGTCTAGTGGCAAAGAAATTATTGATTGATTTCTATTACTATTTTGGTCAATACGAGAACTTCATCAGTGGAGTAACTGTATTGCAGTCTAGAAATGCAGCAGCACCTAGCCCAGGAGATGTTTTAGATGCTAGTAAGCGTGTTGCATACTCAATCTCTACTAACTCTACACAAAAAGTGAAGACTTCTGGTTGGGGACTTTCATTAGACTATCTTTTGCCTGCAAACTTCTCAGTATCTAGTAGCATTTATGGTGATCAAATTGGCGATTTAGAAGCAGGATTTGTTTCTTACTTCAACACCCCTAAAATGAGAACGAACGTTTCATTGAATAATAGTGGTTTTGCATTTAAAAATCGTTTAGGATTTAGTGCAATCTATCGTTACCAAGATAGCTTCACTTACGAAGGAACATTCGGCATAGGTAGAGTATCTTCATTCAACACATTGGATGCTGTTTTAACCTACAAATTACCTACAATGAAGTCATTGTTAAAATTAGGCGGTACAAATATTATGAACACTTACTATAATACAGCAGCTGGTAGTCCACAAATTGGTGGATTGTACTATGTAAGCTTTGCTTATAACGTGTTTTAAACTACTCAGATGGTTTAGTAGTAATCCCTTCCCGATACTCGGGAGGGGATTTTTTTTGCGCCTAATCTTACTTTTTTCCTTGATAAAACGCTATTTTTGCATTTCAAAATAAAAACGATTTTTACATGCGATCAATAGCCTTTAGAGAAGCATTACGCGAAGCGATGAACGAAGAGATGAGAAGAGATGAGCGCGTTTTTTTAATGGGAGAGGAAGTAGCTGAGTACAATGGCGCATACAAAGTAAGCCAAGGCATGTTAGCTGAATTTGGGCCAAAAAGAGTCATTGATACACCTATTTCTGAATTAGGATTCACTGCTGTTGCAGTAGGTGCTGCACAAAATGGATTAAGACCTATTGTAGAATTCATGACATGGAACTTTGCAGTTTTACCTTTAGATCAAATTTTAAATACAGCCAGCAAAATGTTGGCAATGAGTGGTGGTCAAATTGGTTGTCCTATAATTATGAGAGGACCTAATGGAAGTGCAGGTCAATTAGGCGCACAACACTCCACAGCATTCGAAAGTTATTTAGCGAATATACCAGGTATTAAAGTGGTATCACCTTCTAATGGATATGACGCAAAGGGTTTATTGAAACAAGCAATACGTTACGAAGAAGATCCAATCATGTTCTTAGAAAGTGAAGTGATGTATGGAGATAAATGTGAAGTACCAGAAGAAGAATATTATATCCCATTAGGAAAAGCGGACGTGAAGCGTCCAGGTAGAGACATCACGATTGTCTCTTATAATAAAATGATGAAGGTTGCTTTATCTACTGCAGATGAATTAGAAAAAGAGGGGATCAGTGCAGAAGTGATTGATCTAAGAACCATTCGTCCATTAGACTGGATGACAGTTTTAGAGAGTGTTAAGAAAACCAATCGTTTGGTCATCATCGAAGAGCAATGGCCATTTGCTTCAGTGTCTTCTGAACTTAGTTACCGTATACAAAAAGAAGGGTTTGACTATTTAGATGCCCCAATCAGAAGAATCACAAGTGCGGACGCACCAATGCACTATGCCCCTAATTTGACTGCATTGGCTATTCCTGATGTAACCCGTTCGGTGAAATTGGTGAAAGAAGTGTTACAGCAGTATAAGTAATTGCTAAATCCTTGTATTTGACCATTTAAACAGCAGCTTTACAGCTAATAATTATTTTATTTAATATCCCTCACAAAGGGATATTTTTGTGATATCTAATTCTATGATTATGGGCATGATCCTTTTTATCCTTTATTGGTTGGGCTGGCATATTGGTATCTATACCATGTTGAGAAAAGCAGGCTTGCCTTCAAGCAAGGCCATTATCCCCATATACAATACTTGGGAAGTGGTTCAACTCTGTAAGATTCCAAAAATATGGTTTTGGATACAACTCATTCCAATTTTAGGTCAATTTGTAACCTTATGGATCACTATCCTGTTTGTAATGCATTTCAAGAAAGTGAATTTAATCCATCATACATTAACGGTATTTGTTCCTTTTTTATATTTACCCTACCTAGGATTGAATCAAAAAGAACAATGGTATGGTGATGCAGCTTTAGCACATTACCATAAACCAGCTTCGAGAGAATGGGTGGATGCAGGGGTTTTTGCGATTGTAGCTGCAACATTGATCAGAACATTTTTATTTGAAGCTTATGTGATTCCAACAGAGAGTATGGAAAAGACTTTATTAGTGAACGATTTTTTATTCGTTGACAAAGTAACTTATGGTGCAAGAATTCCTCAAACGCCTTTGTCCTTTCCTTTTGTTCACAATACTTTACCAGCTGCGCCAACAACGCCTTCTTATTTAAAATGGATTCAACTAGATTATAAACGTTTCCCGAAATTAAGAGCCGTTAATAGAAATGATGTTGTTGTCTTTAATTTTCCAGCAGGGGATACCATCATCAACCTACCAGAATTCGGTTCTAAGATTCCTTATTATGATGTATTAAGAAGTGCTCAATACAATAATGATCGCGCAAAATTACAGGCAGATTATCCAATTTTAGTGCATCCAATGGATAAGACAGATAATTATATCAAAAGATGTGTTGGTATTCCTGGAGATGTAATTGAGATTAAAAAAAGTCAATTATGGGTCAATGGTACACCTGCATTGGTGGCGCCTTTTATGCAAACAGAATATATAGTAGAAACGGATGGTAGACCACTAGCAGAAGATTTTATCCAAGACAGTTTAGGAATCAATATCAATGAAGCGACATCTGATTTTCAATATGTAGAAGGGCAACCCAATACGTTTAAATTAAATCTAACTGCAGCGGCTGCTTTAAGTTTAAAAAAATTGCCGAATGTAAAATCGGTTGTCTTATTTGAAGACCAGAATGTGGGGTATACCTTCCCCAATGACATCCAACATTTTCCTTGGACTGCTGATAATTTTGGGCCAATACGTATTCCTAAAAAAGGGGATCAAGTGCCATTGAATGATAGTACCATCGAACTGTATAGAAGAGTGATTGAAGGGTATGAGCAACAAAAATTAACGACTCAAAATGGCCAATACTTTATTAATGGTAAAGCAGCTAATACTTATACCATTCAAGAGAATTATTATTGGATGATGGGAGACAATCGCCATCGTAGTCAAGATAGTCGTTATTGGGGTTTTGTTCCTGAGACCCATATTGTTGGTCGCGCAGCTTTGATTTGGTTTAGTTATAGTCAATCCATTAGATGGAATAGGCTCTTTAATTTGATAAAATAAAAAGCATGCATAAGAAATTCGAATTCGAATACGAAGAGTTGGATGCGAAAGAAGCCTTAGGCGCGGAGGATTTAGTTTTATTAAATGCTGCCTTTAAAGCGGTTGATACTGCTTTTGCACCTTATTCAAAATTTAAAGTAGGTGCTGCGGCTAGATTGTCAAACGGACAAATTATGCTGGGATCCAATCAAGAGAGTGCAAGTTATCCTGTAGGTATTTGTGCAGAAAGAGCCTTGTTAAATAGTATAGGAAGTCAATTTCCGAATGAAACCATTCATGCGATGGCCATCAGTTATTTGCCAAATGGTGTTGCATCAGATCATCCATTATCTCCTTGTGGAATGTGTCGACAATCTTTATTAGATTACGAGTTAAGATACAAAGGCCCAATCAAGCTTATTTTAGCTGGTCAAACAGGAAAGGTTATGTTGATTCCATCTGCATCCCATATACTCCCATTTGGCTTTACTGGCTCTATACTAGGCAAATAAGGTTTGCACGCCTAGCCCACTTATTATTTATTGCATTGGGTATTTAACCGAATAAATTAATCTAATAATTTGGCCAATTCTATTAAATCGTCCTGTTTAAATTGTAGTGTTGGACTTTGAAAACACTTTGCAAATTCAAGGATCATTTTTTTAATCACTCTTTGATTGGAAAGGCGCTTATAATAAATTGTTTTAGGTTCAATATTGTGCCTTAAAAAATATTGGTCCATATCTTTTTGAGAGAAAGGATGTCCGGATGTGCCTTCTACATAAAATTGAATAAATTCTTGAGGATTCGGTACAATTTCATGCGGTTCCCAATCTGCACTGAAATAGGCAAGAATACATTGCTTTGGAATATTGATCCATTCGGCATGAATTTCTAATTGTTGACATAATTCAGCATAGATCAAGGAATTCGCAAATGCATTTCCTGGTTTAGATTGAAGTGGGGAGGATACTAAAAAATCTTCTGGGTTTTCATAACCTACTTCGACCCCTTTAATTTGATAATAGCTAAACAAAATATTCCGAATGACATTCGCTTGTTCTAAAGGCGTCAAATAATTATTTAATTCAAGCCAGATATTGCGTCTAATTTTTTCTAATTGATGTCTTAAAGGGTCCAATGCTAATTCTGGGAACTGGTATTTAACCAATATTAATGCACCTTCAAATAGAGAAGGTTTAGGCATTGCTGCCCAGTCCGTTAATTGTTGCTGCGTGTCTTTTAATCGAAGTCTGTAAATCATTTTTTCGATCCGCTCTAATGTCGTTTCCTCTAAAGTATTTTCCCATAAATTTTCCAAATCGGGAATGATAGGGGTGCCGTAGTCCAATAATCTATTTGCTATTGTACTAAATACTTCCTCATCAGGGTCGTCCATGAGGGTAAATAAGGCTTTTATTTCTTCATTTTTTGGCAACATGGGCGATAATGACTTGCTTTTTCTTATTCAAATTGACAAAAAATATGTCAAACAAACGATTTAAGTTATCCATCCCTTGTGGATATAAAGTTGATTCATGGCATACTATTGTTCATTGTTTAACGTTGGTAGATTTTTTAGGTGTTTTTTAGCATATTTAAGCCATTATGAACCATTAATTGACGTACTTTGTGTATACTAAATTCTAAACTAGTCTATGCAAACTCAACCTGTTTCAGTTCCTAAATTTACGGTAGTGCAGAAGTCATTACATGCTGAATTAAAGAGAAGAGTGAACCAATATCTAGAAGAGCATACCATACGTGGTACAGGCAATTATAAATTGTTTACAAAAGCGATTATTCTTATCAGCTTGTTTTTAATCACTTATGTTCATTTGGTATTTTTTACCCCACCAACAACGATTGCGATTGTGGAGTGTTTATTTTTTGGCGGCCTAATTGCAGCCATTGGATTCAATGTCATGCATGATGGAAGTCATGGTAGTTTTAGCAAATACGCATGGTTAAATAAATTAGCTTCCTCGTCTATTAGTATTCTTGGAGCGAGCCGTTTTATGTGGAGCATGAAGCACGTAACCATACATCATACATATACTAATATTGACGGCGTAGATGATGACATTGAAGTAGGCGTATTAATGCGCATGGCGCCAACACAAAAACATTTTTTAGTACATCGTTTTCAACATATTTATTTTGTGATTCTTTATATGTTATTGTATGTGTTTTGGCTTTTCTTTACCGACTACAATAAATATTTTAAACGTAAGATTGGCTCTATTCCTTTGAAAAAAATGGCCATTGTAGATCATCTAGAATTTTGGATTGTAAAAGTGTATCATGCAGCCATTTTTGTGGTGGTTCCAATCCTGATGTTAGGTTGGCAAGCTTGGTTGATTGGATTTATTTTGAGTACATTTTTTGCTGGCTTCATTTTAAGTATTGTATTTCAGTTGGCGCACACGGTAGAACATACAGCGTTTCCTACTGCGATTCAGCCAGAGAATAGAATGCCGGACGAATATGCAGCACACCAAATTCAAACGACTGCTAATTTTGCTACAAAAAGTAAATTGGTTAGCTGGTTAGTAGGGGGATTGAATTTTCAAATTGAACACCACTTGTTTCCAAAAATATCACATGTGCATTATCCTGCAATAAGTAAGATTGTCAAAGAAGCCTGTGCAGAATTCAAATTGAATTATATCGAATACCCAACTGTTTTAGAGGCTGTTAAAGCACATGTTCAATTCTTAAAATCGATGGGAAACCCAAGCCCATCAGTGGCTTAAATAAAAAAACTATTAGGAGTCTCATATAAAAGCCCTTAGAAAAAATACAATAATCATGCACTCTCTGCTCGCAAGCTCGAAAGTTCGTTCATGATTAGTATTTCTTTCTAAGGGCTTTATTTATTTTGTAATGCCTTTGAAATTATTTTATGCTTTCTTTTTTCTTGCAGTTTTACGTGGAGGATTCTTTTTCAATTCTTCAATAATCTCCTTCACTTCCTCAATAGTCAATGTCTCCACTTTTTCTTGCTGCTCTTTTGTGAGTTTGAAATTGCGTAAGCCTTGCTTAATATAAGGGCCATAAGGGCCTCTTAACAATTGAATTTTTTCTTTTTCAAATACTTTGATCGTACGTTCATCTTTTGCCTTGCGCTTTTCTGCAATCATTGGCGTTAATTCCTCGAGGGTAACAGTATAAGGGTCCATTTCCTTGTTCAAAGAGTAGAACTTCTTACTATGGGCCGCATAAGGGCCAAATCGGCCAATATTTACAGAGACTTCCTCTTCTTCAAATAAACCTAAAGCTCTTGGAAGCTTAAAAAGCTCCATTGCTTCATCAAAACTGATGGTTTCAATACTTTGAGAAGCTTTTAATTTTGCAAATCTTGGTTTTTCTTCTTCATCCTGGTGGCCAATTTGAACCATTGGGCCATACCTACCCATGCGGGCAATCAATTTCTTGCCACTCACTGGATCAAATCCTAATTCACGTTCACCTTTTGCGCGCTCAGCTGTCTCTAAAGTGTGTTCAATGGTTTCATGAAAGGGTTGGTAGAAGTTTTCCAACATCTTACTCCATTTTAATTTACCATCCGCAATTTCATCAAATTCTCCCTCGATTTTTGCAGTGAATCCAAAGTCCATTACTTTTTCAAAATGTAATTTCAAAAAGTCTGTCACGACTAGGCCTAAGTCAGTAGGGGATAACTTATTCTTTTCTGCTCCAGTGATTTCAGAAGCAGTCTCTGTATTTATTTCATCTTTTGGATTGAGAGAAAGTATTTGATAGATTCTTTTTACCCCTTCTTTCTCTCTTTTCTCTACATAATTACGTTTCATGATCGTTGTAATAGTAGGCGCATAGGTAGATGGTCTTCCAATCCCTAATTCCTCTAGTTTTTTCACCAAACTTGCCTCGGTATATCTAGAAGCTGGACGGCTAAATCTTTCTAGTCCAGTCATACTGATGAATTCAAGTACCTGACCTTTTGCTAAAGGAGGCAATAAACTTTCATCCCCTTCGCCTAATTCTGCTTCTTCATCTACATCATCATCATCTTTTCCTTCTAAGTACACTTTTAAAAAGCCATCAAACTTCATCACTTCACCGCTAGCGGTTAGAGTGTCTTTATTAGTAGAGATTTCTATTTTAGCAGTTGTTTTTTCAAATTGTGCATCACTCATTTGAGATGCGATGGTTCTTTTCCAAATTAATTCGTATAAACGATTGGTATCTGCATCATCCACCTTAGATTCATTCATGTAAGAAGGTCGGATGGCTTCGTGCGCTTCTTGCGCATTTTCGTTTTTATTCTTGAACTTTCTTGGCTGATAATATTTTGCACCAAAACTTGAATTGATCTCCGACTTAATTGCATCAATAGCCGTTTCACTTAAGCTAATACTATCTGTTCTCATGTAAGTGATCTTACCACTCTCATATAATTTTTGTGCTAGTAACATTGTTTTACTCACACTGTAACCTAATTTTCTAGAAGCTTCTTGTTGTAAAGTCGAAGTTGTGAAAGGCGCGGATGGCGTGCGTTTGCCATCTTTTACAGTAATATCTTTTACAATATATTTTGCACCTTTACATTCATTTAAAAACTTTTCAGCAGCACCTGCAGTGGTTAATTTCTGAGGGCCCTCTGCTTTAAATTTGACATTCTTTTTATTGATGTCTAAGGCAGAAAAAAGTGCCGATACCTTAAATACACTTTCAGGAATAAAATGGTTGATCTCTCTTTCTCTTTCTGCAATCAATCTAACAGCAACACTTTGTACACGACCAGCACTTAAGCTTTTTTGCATACCAATTTTGCGCCATAAAACAGGACTTAGTTCAAATCCAACTATTCTATCTAATATTCTTCTTGCTTGTTGTGCATCCACTAAATCCATATTGATTAAACGGGGATTCGCCACTGCTTTTTTAATGGCAGGAGCAGTGATTTCGTGGAAGACAATCCGCTTTGTTTTCTTTGGATCCAATCCCAATACTTCCGCTAAATGCCAACTGATACTTTCTCCTTCACGGTCCTCATCCGATGCAAGCCAGACTTCTTTGGCCTTCTTGGTCATTGATTTGAGTTCTTTAACCACTTTCTCTTTTTCACTAGGAACAATATACCTTGGAGCAAAATGGTTTTTCATATCTATACCCATATCATTTTTTTCCAAATCTCTGATATGGCCATAACAGCTTCTAACTTCAAATTCATCGCCTAAAATCTTCTCTATCGTCTTTGCTTTAGCAGGCGACTCCACAATTAATAAGTTCTTTGACATAGTTCAAACCGCTCCTTCGGGTTGTTTATATATTGAAAATCAACTATTTGCAAGCTAAGATAAGGTAAGTTGCATTGCTACAAGTAACTTTATCTTGGATGCAATATTATAGCTTTCGGCTAAAAAATAAAAATGATCTACTTGGAAGGGGTCAAAAAAGTCATAATTTGATCCATTATTTCGGCCGTTTTATATACTTTATTATGTCCTAATCCATTGGTTATCAGAAATTTGATATTGGATGGGGCATTTTCTTTAAAATTAATGATATCCTCGTATGGGCAAACCATATCTTTTTCATCATGTACCCAAAGTATTGGACCTTTATAATTAGCTAAGGCTCTGTCAGCTGCAAAATAGTCGACGGTATGACTTGTTCTGTTGCTAACATGTTGTAAGAATGCAGCTTTTGTGACCTCATTTAAATGCATCATCTTAAAAAAGTTGGCGAAAGTGGTGGTTGTTTTTGTGGCTGGCGCTATCAATACAAATTTTCTTAATTCAGCCTGATCTATTTTTTCAGCGATCATAGATAAAGTAAGTGCCCCAAGTGAATGGCCAATAAAATGATGTACAGGGCCTGCTTGATCCATGATCTTTTGAATGGCCTCTTGGTAGACTACTACATGAATATGCTTCCCTTCGCTTTGACCATGAGCTGGCGCATCAAAAGCCAATACACGATAGCCCATCTTAAGCAATGGTGCAATATAATGTTCAAATTTGTAGGCGTAACTGGCATATCCATGCGCAATTAATACTGTTTGGTCATTTGGTTTACTGGGTAACCATTCGAACCCATGAATCTTGGTTTGATCCGTCAAAACTACTTTACGCTTTATTGCATGGTGGAAAATAGCGGGGGCTTTTCGTTTTTTGTATTTAGGATAGGGGGTGCAAAAAAGGTCGAAAGCCATCCTGCCCGCAGTTATTGGTGCCAATTTACTAATGGTCTTGAATTTCGTCCTTAAATATTGTAGGTAAATTCTTTCAGAAAAGCCAGCTGGTGCCATTTGTTTTTCAATTTGAACGCAAAGATAGCCCACGCCAACTGCTCCTGCTTATTTTTTTTGTATTTCGACAAATAAAACGGGCATTGTGCTTTACCCATTGGCCCTTTAAAGCTATTTTTGCAAAAATAGTAACGACCATTTATGTATTCATTAAAAA